>NZ_JBJGYS010000036.1:0-44954 GCF_054050115.1 Geodermatophilus sp. SYSU D00708
ATTGCCGGTCCTGTCGGACCGGCAATACGAGAGAACGGCCCGCAACGGGGTCCGCGCGGTCGCCTCGACTCAGCCGTCGACGTAGCGGTCGCGCTCGACGAGGAACTGGCCCGTCGCGGTGTTGGCGTCGACGAACTCCGGCAGCAGCGGGATCCGCACGGTCACCGTCACGCACACGGAGAACTCCTCCCCCGGCGCCAGCGTCGGCGTCCACCGGCCCGCCGCCTCGCAGCCGGCACCGGCCGGCGCGTAGGCCACCCGGACGTCGGTGGCGTCGATCGACTGGTCGGCCACCGCCAGCCGCGCGGCCGCCTCCGCCCGGGCCGCACCGCTGACCGGGTCGGGCGCGGTACCGATCGCCCGGCCGGCCTCCCGCGCCGCCGCGGTGGAGGCGAACACCCCGCGCTGCACCGCCGAGAACCCCGCGACGATGTAGACCAGCGGCACGAAGACCACGATCGCGATGAACACGAACTCGACCAGCGCCGAACCCCGCTCCCCCTCGAGCTGCCCCAGCCGGGCCCGCAGCCACCTCACGCCGCGATCTCCTTGACCGCCCGGCCAGTGACCTCGACCGGCAGCAGGTTGCCCAGCCCGGCCAACAGCGTCGGCACCGCACCCGAGCACCGGACGACGACCAGCGTCAGCCCGCTCGGGTCGGCCTCCTGGCCCGAGCTGCAGACCAGCCCCTCGGCGGTCTGCTCCGACGTCGCCCGCGCCACGATCGCCACCGTCCGGTCCGCACCGGACGACGACGGCACGTCGGCGTTGGCCGCGAACCGGGCCCCCTCCTGCGCGCTGGCGGTCACCACGTTGCGGGTGTGCACGTAGACCGCGACCTGCAGCACCGCGAGGAGCAGCACCACGACCAGCACCGAGACGAAGACGAACTCGACGACCGCGCCGCCGCGTTCCCGGTCGTCCGGTGAGGTGAGGGGACGACCCCGCCCCGAGCGGAGTGCGGAACGGGGAGGACGGGGTCCTTGCTCAGCCACCGCTCGTGACGGAGTCCAGCGCGTTGGTCACCGCCGCGACGATCGCCTCGCGGAACGGGATGAGGATGGCCAGCACCAGGGCCGCCGTCATCACGGTGATCATCACCCAGCCCGGCACGTCGCCCCGCTCGGGATCGTCCCCTCGCAACCGGTCGGCCAGTGCGGCCAGCGCCGCGAGGACCCCCGTGAGACCCGGCATCGTTCGTCCTTCCTGTCGTGTCCGCGGGCTCATCGCGCCAGCGAGACGATGCTGATCAGCCCCGGGAACAGGGCGAAGAGAACGGTGACCGGCAGCACCAGGAAGACGACCGGGACCATCATCGCGATCTCCTTCCGGCCGCCGGCCTCCAGCAGCCGGCGCTTGCCGGCCTCGCGGACGTCGGCCGCCTGCGCGCGGAGCACCTCGGCCAGCGGCGTGCCGCGCTCGATCGCGACCAGCAGGCCGTCGATGAACCGCGCCAGGGCATCGAGCGACGTGCGGTCGGCCACCTGCTGCAGCGCGTCGACCAGGGGCACCCCGGCACGGGCCCGGCCGAGCGCCGACCCCAGCTCGCGGGCGAGCTCACCGCCGGAGAGCCGGGTGACCCGCGCGATCGCCGCCGTGGGGCTCTCTCCCGCCGTCACGGCCAGCGCCAGCAGCTCGGCGACGACCGGGAACTCGGCCAGCAGCAGCTCCTCCCGGCGGCGCACCTGCTGGGTGAGCCACCAGTCACGGCCGAGCACCCCGCCGACCCCGCCGGCCAGGCACAGCAACGCCACCGAGAGCACGTTGACGCTGCCGGCCAGCAGCGAGCCGACCGCCGCGAGCAGCGCCGACCCCAGCAGCCCGAGACCGCCCCACACCACCTGCTCGATGCGGAAGTCCTCGACCGTGACGTCGCCGCCGAGGGCGTCCAGCCGCCGGCGCACCGCCGTCCGGCCGCCGACCACCCGGTCCACGAGCCGGGCGCCGTCGGCGACCACCGGCCCGAAGACCCGCCGCGCGGCGGTGAGCAGGCCGGCCTCGGTCGCCGTGCCCAGCAGCCGGGACGGCGGCGGGGTGTCGTGCACGTAGGGCGCCAGCCGGTCGACCAGCCGGACCGACCGGAACGGCGGCGCGAAGGTCACCACGAGGAGCACGCCGGCCGCCGCGGCCAGCCCGAGCAGCATCCCGGCGAGCGGTCCGCTCACTGGAGCACCCGCAGGTCCTGGGGCAGCCGGCCGATCCGCAGCATGAGCCGGTACGCGGCCAGGCAGACCGCGGCGCCCCCGAGCAGCAGCGCGGTGCCGACCGGGGAGTCGTAGGCGTCCAGCGTCGTCGACTGGGTGGCGAGGAGCAGCAGCACCACCCACGGCGCGGCGACCGCCAGCCGCGCCGCCTGCACCACCCAGCCCTGCCGGGTCTCCAGCTCGGCGCGGGCGCGGGCGTCCTCGCGGAGGAACGTGGCGAGGGTCCGCAGCACCCGGCCGAGGTCGCTGCCGCCGACCTCGCGGGCCACCCGCAGCGTCTCGACGATCCGGTCGCCGACCGGGTCGGCGAGGTCGTCCTTGAGCCGCTCCAGGCAGGCGCCGAAGCGGCCGCTGGAGCGGTAGTCGGTGGCGAACCGTGCGAACGGCGGGCGGAGCACCTCCGGTCCGCGGGTCGCCAGCGCGGCCAGTGCCTCGGGCAGCGACAGCCCGGCGCGGACGGCGGAGGCCAGGTTGTCCACGACCTCGGGCCAGACCTCGCGCAGGTCCGCGCGCCGCTTGACCGCCAGCCGCCGCACCTGGACGGCGGGCAGCGCGAACCCGAACGCGCCGAAGACCAGGCTGACCGTCACCGTGCCGGTGGTCAGCAGCACGACCACGAACACCAGCAGTCCCAGCCCGACCTGCAGCGCGACGAGCTGGGCGGCGTTGATGCCGGTCAACCCGGCCGCGGCCAGCCGCTGCTGCGTGCGGGAGACCCCTCGCGCCCGGGTGCTCCGCCGCGGTGCCCGCGCGCCGCTGCGCCACACGAGCAGCAGACCGACCCCGAGCAGCAGACCCAGCAGCGCGCCGGTCAGGGTCACGAGGCCCACCGGGCGCCGTCCAGCAGCGCCGGGAGGTCGATGCCGCGCGCGGCGAACCGCTCGGCGTGCGGCGGGTAGCCGTCGGCCCGCACCAGCCGCCCGTCGCGCGTGGTGAAGACGTCGGCCAGCTCGATGACGCCGTCCTCGGCGCGGCCGGGCACCGCCACGATCTCGCGCACCCGCCGTCGCCCGTCGGGGTCGGTGCCCACGTGCACGACCAGGTCGACGCTGGCGGCCACGGTCGGGACGACGAAGGCGTGCCCGATGTTCTCGCCGGCGAGCAGCGGCAGCGTGCACATCTTCACGACGGCCTCGCGGGCGCTGTTGGCGTGGAGGGTGCACATGCCGGGCAGGCCCGAGTTGAGGGCGATGAGCAGGTCGAGGCACTCCTCCTGCCGGACCTCGCCGACGACGATGCGGGAGGGCCGCATCCGCAGCGCCTCCTTCACCAGCCGGCGCAGCGGGATCTCCCCCGCTCCCTCGAGGTTCGGCTGGCGGGTCTGCATCGCCACGACGTCGGGCAGCGGCAGGCGCAGCTCGAAGACCTCCTCGCAGGTGATCACCCGCTCCCGCGCGGGGATCGCCGCGCACAGGCAGTTGAGCAGCGTCGTCTTCCCGGCCTGCGTGCCCCCGGCGACCAGGACGTTCAGTCCGGCGGCGACCGCGGCCTCGAGGAACCGCGCCGCCTGCACGGTCAGCGTGCCCAGGCCGACCAGCTCGTCGAGCGAGTGCGCCTGGAGCACGAACTTGCGGATGTTGACCGCCATGTGCCGGCGGGTGATGTCCGGGATGACCACGTGCAGCCGCGACCCGTCGGGCATCGTCGCGTCGACGAACGGGGTCGACATGTCGATCCGCCGTCCCGAGGTGCGCAGCATCCGCTCCACCAGGTCGGCCAGCTCCCCAGCGGCCAGGATCGTCGTGGTCAGCTCGCTGCGGCCGCGCCGGGCCACGAACACCCGCCCGGGCTCGTTGACCCAGATCTCCTCGACCTCCGGGTCGTCGAGGTAGCGCTGCAGCGGACCGAAGCCGGCCACCCGGTCCAGCACGTCGCGGACCACCGACTCCGGGTCGACGATCGGCGGCAGCGCCGAGGTCAGCGACCGCTCGGAGTAGTCCGCGACGACGTCGCGCACCAGCACCCGCACCGGCGCCGGGTCGACGAACGGGTCGAGCCCGCGACGGCGGATCAGCTCCCGCACCTCGCCGTCGACGACCTCCAGCGCACTGGTCGCAGTCGGCACGCCCACCCCCGTGGCCTGTTCGGTTCCGGATCTCAGGACGACGGACTGTAGGAGAACGCCCCCGTCCGCGGGGCGCGGAACGGACGGTCTGTGGACGACGCCGCGGCAGTCCCACCCGCTCGGGTGTCACCCCCGGCCGGCCGCCGTCACGCCCAGGAGGGACGGGCGTGACGGAGCGCACACCGGGGCCCGGCGGTGGTCCACCCGAGCCCCACGGGTGGGGTCTCCTCCCGGGGCCAGCGTCCGATCAGGTCGGGGGAAGACCTCTCGCCGACGGGGGTCAGCTCCATTCAGCAGCGCCGCCGTGGACCCGATTCTGGTCTCGCACCACACGGAACGGCACTCCGATCCACCGCGGAAGGCCCTTCCACCGAGCGGTCCGTGAAAGAGCTGAGCCACCGGTCCGGGATCGCTCGACACCTCCCCCACCCCCCAGCACGGCTGCTCCGCCCTGCCCCGCACCCCCAGGAGAACCCCATGGCCCTCAAGCGCAACCTCGTCCTCGCCGCCGCCGCGACCACCCTCGGCATCGGCGGCGTGCTTCTGCCGGGCGCCACCGCGATGGCTGCCACGACGGATGCGAGCACCACCGCCACCTCGGTGGCCCCGACCATGTACGAGAAGGACGGCTGGTGTGACGCCGGCGAGTTCTGCCTGTACTACATGCAGAACTACGGCGGCGACATGTTCGACCTGTACCTGGACGACGCCGACTTCAGCGACGACGGGTTCTCCACCAACCCCGGCCGGCCCGCGGACAACAACACGCGCTCCTACTGGAACAACGACAGCTACACCTGGCGCGTGTACGACGGGTACGGCTACACCGGCGACGAGCTGCTGTGCATCTCCCCCGGCGACCGCGGCAACTTCAGCTCGTTCGACTGGGACCGCGCCTCCTCGGCCACGTACTCCACCACGCCCTGCTGACCCCACCTCCCGCTCGTAACTGCGGCCACCGGACGACCACGGTCGTCCGGTGGCCGCAGCGCGTCGTCGCCCGGGCGAGGACTGCGGCGGGGTCGCGCGGTCGATCCGCCGGGGTGACCCCCCGGGGGACAGCAACCGCTCCGGTCGGGGGCCACCTCCCCGCGGACGGGGGTCAGCTCCATTCAGCCGCTCGGCCGTTCCCCCGATCCTTGAGGTGCAGGAACGGGAGCGGCACTCCTCACCACCGCGGAGGCTCTCCCACCCGGGCACCCCACGACCACCGGCCCACGGCCACCGGTCCACGGCGTCCGGGGTGCTGGACCCATCCCCCACCACGAGCAGGGCCGATCGCGCCCTGCCCCGGCACACCTGGAGAACCCATGGCCCTCAAGCGTCCCCTGATCCTGGCCGCTGCCGCGACCACCCTCGGCATCGGCGGCGTGCTGCTGCCGGGTGCCACCGCGATGGCCGCCACGCCCGCCCAGAGCGCCGCCGTCGAGGCGCCGGCGTCCCAGGTCACGACGACCGAGACCCCCACCACGCAGCCGGACGACTACTACTGCGACTGGGTGTACGTCTGGGACGACTGGGGGAACTGGGTCTACTACGAGGAGTGCTACTAATGATGAGCCTCCCGGCCATGGGCACGCCGGCGGCGTAGTCCCTGGCTGACGAGTCCTCCCCGGGTGCTCGTGCCCTGCGTGCGACCAGCACGCAGAGCACGAGCACTCGCACGTCGAGGGCCTGCTCACGCCCCAGGCCGGCGCTCCCGCTCCGGGCCACCGGCTCACGCCACGGGGACGGCGACCACCACCACGTTGTCGGCGTAGCTCCCGGTCCGCTCGTCGAAGGCGCCGCCGCAGGTCACCAGCGCCAGCTGCGGCGGGCCGTCGGTGCGGAACAGCTCCGGCGGCAGCGCCGACTTCGCGATCGACGTCCGCGAGGCCACCGCGTACCGGTGCACGGCCCCGCCGGCGTCGGTCACCTCGACGACGTCCCCCTGGCGCAGGGACAGCAGCCCCTCCAGCGGGCCCGCGCCGTAGCGCGCCGAGTCCACGTGCCCGGCGACGACCGCAGTCCCGGCGGGGTCACCGGGCACCGCTCCCCCGGCGTACCAGCCGAGCACCGTCGGCCGCTCCGGCAGCTGCAGCGCGCCGGAGGCCAGCACCCCGACCGGCACCAGCGGCACCGGGTCCGGGGTCGTGACCGGCGGGAGGGTGAGCGCCACCGGTGCCGGGGAGACCGGCGGCGGGGTGGTCGGTGCCGGGGTCGACGGCGACGGAACCAACGGCGACGGCGCGACGGACGCCGAGGCCGCCGCGGCCACCGGCGGCCCGATGTCGGGCGCGTCGGCCCGGGGCGGCACACGGGTCAGCGCGAGCCCCGAGCCGACGAGCACCACGCCCGCGACGACCAGCACCAGGTGCCGGACGCGCGGACCTCTCACGCGGCGGTCGCCCGCCGGCGCACCAGCCCCACGGTCCCGGCCGCCAGCGCCAGCGCGCCCACGCCGGTCAGCACCCACCCGGTGGTGCCGAGCCCGTCGCCGGCCGCCTGTCCGCCGGTGCCGCCGGGCACCGACGTCGGGACGCCGTACTTCTGCGCCGCGTCGCGGAGCTGCGACAGGTGCTGCTGGACCACCGGGGTGGCCGCCTGGGCCAGCTGCAGCACCGTCTGGTCCGACCCGTTCTGGATCTCGCGCTGCGTGGCGGCCAGCGTCGTCGAGTGCGAGCCGATCTGCTGGGCGATCCAGGCGGTGTCGAACTCCTGGCCCGAGTTCTGCTGCACCGCGGCCAGCTGTTGCTGCTGCTCGGCGGTCGGCTCGCCGGGCAGCTCGACGCCGAGCTGCTGCGCGGCCTGGGTGAGCTGCTGGTCGAGCTGGGTGTGCATCTGCACGAACATCGCGCCGAGGTCGCGCACCTCCGGGGTGGTGGCCGCCTGCTGCGCGGCGTTGCCGGCGGCGATCTCGGCGAGGTTGCTCTGGTGGGCGGCCTGCATCCAGGTGACGTCCTGGTCCGACGGCGCGGCCAGCGCCGGACCGGCGGCCAGGACGACGGTGCCGAGCACCGCCAGTGGGAGGAGGACGAGACGGGACGATCTGCGCATGTCGGGGACTCCGATGCGTCGAACGGGTCACGGCCGGGGCGCCTCCTGCCCACCGCCGCGGAGGACGTCGGCGACGTACCCCGCACAACTGTGTCTCACGCCACTCAACGGGAGTCGATCGTCTCGAAATGCACCGGTCGAACCCCGGCGCGTCAGCGCCCGCGGGCGGCCCGGCGCCACTCCTGCGGCGGGACGCCGTGCGCCGTGCGGAAGCGCCGGATGAGGTAGCCGGCGTCGGCGTACCCGACCCGCCCGGCCACCGCCTGCACGGTCAGGTCGGTCTCGGTGAGCAGCCGGCGGGCCTCGGCGAGCCGGCGCTCGGTGATCCACTGCTGCACGGTCCGGCCGGTGCGCCGGCCGACGACGGTGGTCAGGTGACCCGGCGACAACCCGACGGCGTCGGCGACCTCGCGCAGCGAGATCGGCTCGGCGTAGCGCTGCTCCACCACGTCGAACACGGCGGCCAGCAGCGGCTCGTCCCGCAGCCGCAGGTGGCCGGGGACGTCGGCGGCCAGCCGGGCGAGGTCGACCAGCAGCAGGGTCAGGCAGGCCAGCGCCGCCTCGGCGTACCCCTCCCGCCGCTCGCGCAGTTCCCGCTCGAGGTCGGCCAGCCGGCGCGACCACGCCGCCCGCTCGGTCTCCGGCACGCCCAGCCGCTGCACGCCGCCGGCCCGCCCGCCGACGAAGGGGAACAGCAGCGGGTGCGCCCGCCAGGAGCCGAAGCTGCCGGGGCTGCGCCGCTCGACGGCGTCGGGCGGGAAGAAGACCGACCACAGCAGCACGTCGGCGAGGTCGCCGGTGAGGTCGGGCGCGACCACCTCACCAGGGGCCACCACCAGCAGGTCGCCGGCCGACACCGGCCAGTCCCGGGCGTCCACCCGCAGCCGGCCGGCGCCCCGCTCGACGTAGCTGAGCACGAGGAAGTCGTGCGCGTGCGGGCGGCCGGGCGGGGCGCCGGCGTGCGCGTGGTCGCCGTCGAACCGGGAGACGGTCACCGGCGGGGCGCCGGCCTCGCGCGCGTAGGAGTAGACCGGCGCGCCGTCGACCCGCCGCCCGCGCAGCACCCGCCCGACCGGCTCGCGATCGTCGGAAGAACGTCCCATACCGCCCGATCTCCCACCCTTGTCGCCGCTCCCCAGGCGGCTGATCGTAGTGGGACAGACCCCGAAGATGGTCCCGTCGAGCGGCGGGCCGAACGCCTGAGGAGGCACCGACATGGGCGAGGTCACCACGCGGACGACGGTGACCGGCGAGGAGCGCGACTTCCTCCCCGGGATGGCCCGGGAGTGGCTGCTCCCCCTGTACGACCCGATGACCCGGCTGTTCGGCGTGGACCGGATCCACCGCCGGCTGGTCGACCAGGTCGGCCTGCGGCCCGGGCAGCGGGTGCTGGAGATCGGCTGCGGCACCGGCAACCTGCTGCTCGCGGCCAAGCAGGCCGAGCCCGCGGCGGTCGCCGTCGGCCTCGACCCCGACCTCGCCGCGCTGGCCCGCGCCCGCCGCAAGGCCCGCCGCCGCGGGGTCGCCGTCCAGTTGGACCGCGGCTACGCCGACGCGCTGCCCTACCCCGACGACAGCGTGGACGTCGTCCTCTCCTCGTTCATGCTCCACCACCTGCCCGACGACCAGCGCGACCCCGCGCTGCGCGAGGCGGTCCGGGTGCTGCGGCCCGGCGGCGCGCTGCACCTGGTGGACGTCGGCGGCGGGGAGAACCCCGCCCACGGCCGGCTCCGCCCCCGCGGGCACCGGCACGAGCACTCGGGGCCGCACGCCGTCGAGGGCATCCCGGACCTGCTCCGGCGGGCCGGGTTCGTCGACGTCGTCGCGACCGGATCGGGTGAGCACCGCCGGATCGGCCGCTACACCAGCTACCGCGCCACGACCTGAGCGCGGGTCAGCCGGCCAGCTCGACGACGGCGTCGACCAGGGCGTCGCCGTCGAGCAGCACCGGGTCGTTGTGGTCGGCGGCGGGCACCTCCACCAGCCGGTGCAGCCCGGCGGCGGCCGCGGCGACCGCGCGGCTCTGCTCCGGCGGCACGATCGAGTCGGCGTCCCCCAGCACGACCGTCGTCGGCACCCGCACCGTGGCGATCCGCTCGGCCACCGGGTAGCGGTCCCGCAACAACGCCCGCACCGGCAGGAACGGGTAGTGGACGCTGCCGACGGCGGCGAGGTCGACGAACGGCGAGCGCAGCACCAGGCCGGCCGGCGGGTGCTCGGTGGCCAGCTCGGTCACCACCGCGGCGCCCAGGCTCTCACCGAGGTAGAGCAGCCGGCCCGGCGGCACCCCGGCCTCCTCGACCAGGTGCGCCCGCGCGGCGCGGACGTCCCGGGCCAGGCCCTCCTCGCTGGGGCTGCCGGGGTTCCCGCCGTACCCGCGGTAGTCGAACAGCAGCACGGCGAGCCCGCGGTCGGACAGCGCCCGGGCCAGCGGGGCGCGCAGGCCGCGGTGCCCGCCGTTGCCGTTGGCGACCAGCACCGCGGGTGCGGCCGGACCGGCGCCGGGCACGAACCAGGCGTCCAGCTCCAGCCCGTCCGAGGTCCTCAGGACCACGTCGCGGGCGCCGGGCAGCACCGCCGCGGCGGGTGGGAGCGGGCCGTCCGACGGCAGGTAGACCAGCCGGCGCTGCAGCCCCCACAGCAGGCCGGTCAGCACGGCGAGCACCGCGACGACGACCACCGCGGCCCGCAGCAGGGCACGCACACCGCTCCTCCCGGTCAGGACGACGCCGGCGGGACCCGTTGGCGGAGGCCCCCGATCCGTCCCGCCGGCGTTCCCGCCGGGGTCAGGCGACGAAGCTGTCGCAGAGGTCGATGACGTCGGCGTCCAGCCGCAGGCCGTCCACGGCGGTCGACTCCCCGGTCGCGGGGTCGATCGTCAGGCGCAGCAGGATCGTGCCCTCCTGGACGTACATGAGGTACGGCAGGCCGGCTTCGTCGGCCGCCGCCCGCTCGACGTCGTTGCCGGCGTAGAGCACCGTGGGTCCGTCGACCTCGAACACCACCTCGGTGCTGTCCGACGAGACGAGGTCCCAGCTGGGACCCGAGGTGTCCAGCTCGTCGACGGTGGCGCCGTCGGACTGCCGGGTGAGGTCGACCGTCCGCGCGCCGCGGAACTCGACGAACGTGCCGCCGTCGTCCAGGGCCTGCTGGCGCTGCTCCGCCTCCCGGACGTCGCCGCCGGCGATCGTGACCACCGATCCGCAGGCCTCCACGTCGACCGGGTCGTAGAACTCCTCCGGGACGGGGACCCACCCGTCGTCGTCGGGTGGCTGGGCGTTCGCCGCCGAGGTACCGCCCCCGGACAGCGCCAGCACCGTCACCGCCGTTCCCACCAGGACTCGTCGCACCGCGACCACCTCCTCGCCGAGTCGGCTCCTTCGCGGCGGAGCGTAGGGAGTGCCGCGGCGGCCCGCGCCGGTCCGAGGACCGTCCTGTGCGGTGCCGCCGCGTTCCGTTCCCGGGCGTGCGACGGGCGCTACGCGGCGACGCCGCGGCTCAGCGACGGCCCGGCAGGACCGCGTCGACCAGGTGCGGGCCGGGCTCGGCCAGCGCCTTCTGCAGCTGGTCGGCCAGCTCCTCCGCCGTCCGGGCCCGGGTGGCCGGCACGCCCATGCCGGAGGCCAGGGCGACGAAGTCCAGCCCCGGGCCGCCGAGGTGCAGCAGCTGCCCGGCGCGCTCGCCGTCGCCCCGCGCGCCGACCCGGGACAGCTCGTGCTCGAGGATCGCGTAGGAGCCGTTGTCGCAGACGAGCACGGTGACGTCGAGCTGCTCGCGGGCCATGGTCCACAGCGCCTGGATCGTGTACATGGCGCTGCCGTCGGCCTGCAGCGCGAGCACCGGCCGGTCGGGACAGGCCACCGCCGCGCCGACCGCCATGGGCAGCCCGTCGCCGATGGCGCCGCCGGTGAGCGACAGCCAGTCGTGCCGCGGCGCCCCGGAGGTGAGCTCGGCGAGGCCGACGCCGGAGGTCAGCGCCTCGTCGACGACGACCGCGCCCTCGGGCAGCAGTGCCCCGACCACCGCGGCCATCGACCGCGGGGTGAGCTCCCCGGCCGGGATCTCGGGGCGGGCCGCCTCGAGGAGCACCGGCTGCGCCTCGGGCGCGACGAGCTCGGCGAGGGCCTGCAGCGCGGTTGCGCCGTCCTCGCCGGGGGCGGACAGCACGTGCACCGCGCAGTCGTGCGGCACCGGCGTGCCCGGGACCCCGGGGTAGCCGAAGAAGTGCACCGGGGTGGGCGCGCCGGCCAGGACCAGGTGCGCGGTGCCGGCCAGCGCGGCCATCGCCATCTCCGGCGGGTAGGGCAGCTTGGTCACGTCGGGCAGGCCCGCGCCGCGCACCATCCGGGTGGAGAAGGTCTCGCTCACCAGCCGCGCGCCGGTGGCGGCGGCGACCCGCCCCGCGGCCAGCAGCGCCTCCTCGCTGGCCACGACGTCCCCGCCGAGGAAGAGCACCGCCGGCCGCCCCGAGCCCAGCGCGGCGGCCACGTCCGCGACCACGGAGGAGGGCACCTGCGGGGCCGGCCGCACCGGGCGCGGGTCGGCCGGCGCGGCGCCGTCGGACCAGGAGACGTCCGCGGGCAGGACGAGCGTGGCGACCGTCCCGCGGGCCGCCGCGGCAACAGCCTCGGCGGCGTCGGCGGCGACGTCGGCCGGGGACAGCGAGCGGCGCACCCAGCCCGACACCGCCCCGGCCAGCGCGTCGACGTCGGACTCCAGCGGCGCGTCCAACCGCTTGTGCGAGCGGGCGTGGTCGCCGACCACGTTGACCACGGGGGCTCCGCCGCGCCGCGCGTTGTGCAGGTTGGCCAGGCCGTTGCCCAGGCCCGGGCCCAGGTGCAGCAGGGTCGCCGCCGGGCGGCCGGCCATCCGCGCGTAGCCGTCGGCCGCGCCGGTGGCCACCCCCTCGAACAGGGTCAGCACGCCGCGCATCCCGGGCACGTCGTCCAGCGCCGCGACGAAGTGCATCTCCGAGGTGCCGGGGTTGGCGAAGCAGACGTCGACGCCGGCCCCCACGAGCGTGCGGATGAGCGCCTGTGCGCCGTTCACCGGGTCTCCCCCGCGGCGCCCCGCTGCACCGCCGTCACGGCACGTAGGGCATGCCGGCCTTGACCTCGCGGACGTCGAAGTGGGCGAAGGTGACCCCGCCGGTGGCGAAGTTCCCGACGTCGGCCGCCGCCGCCTGACCCTCCGGCGAGGACAGCGCCCGGCCCATCGCCTCCTCGGAGTCGAACTCCAGTTCGGCGACGAAGTAGGCGGTCGGCTGTGAGCCGTCCATCGACTGGGGGTGCCCGACGACGAACCGGTTCACGCCGGGCATCTCCATGGCCAGCGGGACGTGCGTGTCGCGGTAGTACTCGTCGAACGCCCCCGGGTCCTCGGGCTGTCCGTAGCTGACCACGAGCCTGTGCACCATGTGCGCACCCTCCGATCCGGCCCGGGCCCCGCTGCCCGGGAGTGGCCCCCACCCTGGCAGGTCGGGCGCCACTCCCGCGACCGCTAGAACGTGATGACCAGGCGGCCGCGGATGCCGCCGCCCTCGAGCAGCCGGTGCGCCTCGGCGCCCTGCTCGGCGGGGAGGGTGCGCGCCACGCGCAGCGACACGACACCCTGCTCGGCCAGCTCGCGCAGCCCGTCGAGCTCCCCCGCCTCCTCGGCGTACTGGCGGACCATCACCGGGTGCACGCGCAGCCCGCGCTGCCCGTCGCCCCGGTAACCGCGGACGGTGGCCACCGTGCCGCCGTCCCGCACCGCCGGCAGCACCAGCTCGTCCTGCACCGCGCCGTCGGCCAGGCCGTCGACGCCGTCGGGGTAGCGCTCGCGGATCCGCTCGGCGACGTCGTCCCCGCGCCGGACGACGACGTCGGCGCCGAGGTCACGGACCAGCTGCTCGTCGGCCTCGGAGGCGTCGGCGACCACGGTCAGCCCCTCGTTCTTGGCCAGCTGGACCACGTACCCGCCGAACGCGCCCGCGGCCCCGGTGACGGCGAGCACCTGGCCGGGCTGCAGCGCCATGCGGTCCAGCGCCAGCCGCGCGGTGAGCCCGTTCATCGGCAGGGTCGCGGCCTCGGCGTCGGAGCTGTCCTTCGGCGAGCGGGCCACCGAGCCGACCGGGACGACGAGGTCCTCGCGGTAGCCGCCGTGCGCACCGGAGGGCAGCACGACCGCCATCACCCGGTCGCCGACCTGCAGGTCGGTCTGCACGCCGGGGCCGATCTCGGCGAGCACGCCGGCAGCGTCCATCCCGGGCACCTTCGGCATCTCCTTGACCGGGTCCCGGTCGGCGTAGACGCCGTTGCGGACGTAGGTGTCCGTGGGGTTGACGGTCGCGGCGGTCACCCGCAGCCGCAGCTGCCCCGGCCCCAGCGGCTCGGCCGGGACGTCGACGACGTGCAGGGCCTCCGGGCCTCCGTACTCGGTCACTCCGACAGCTCTCATGCCCCGACCCAACACCCCGTGCCCGGCCGCCTTCCCGGCGCTTCCGCACAGCAGAACCCCAGCCGGCTCCGGGGGACGTCCCAGTCCGCAGCGCGACGGTGACGCCGAGCTGCCGGGGAGTGATGCCGGTCGGCGGCTCCAACGGCAGCGACCCCTGCCCCACGCTGGAGGACTTCCAGGCCCTCGTCGGCTCCGGCGACGTCCACCGGTTCATCGGCGGCGGGATCGGGATGCGCAGCGACGGCGGCAGCGACGCCGCCGCACAGATCGCCACCTGGGTCGCGGAGAACTCCGAGTCGACGACCGTGGACGGCGTGACGTTCTACGACCTCACCCAGCCCGCCGGCTGAGGTCCGCGGGTGCTCGTGCGCCGCCCGCTCCGGTGGGCCGCGCACGAGCACCCGGCGTGTCGGGAATGAGCCGCCGGCGGCCGTCGCTGAACGGGGCAATCCCCCCGATCGCGAGAGGCCGCGCATGCCCGCTCTGCTGCAGCACCGCCCCGCTCCCGCCCCCGCCACGGAGGGGACGCCCCGCTCCCGCCGGCCCTTCCCGCGCCGACTGGTCGCCGCGGGGATCGGCGTCGCGGTGCTGGTCCCGGTCGCCGCCCAGGTGCGCGACTGGCTCCCGGGCAACCCGCTCGAGCAGCAGGTCGTCGACCGCAGCACGACGCCGCTGCTGCTCGCGCTCGACGACCTGCACGAGTACCACGCCGCGACCGGCACCTTCCAGGTCGTCGTGGACCGGGAGGTGGACACCCGGTACGTCCCGTCGGTGATCAGCGGCGAGCGGGTCAGCTTCCTGGCCACGGGCACCGCCGACGCCTACGTCGACTTCGAGGGCCTGGACGCCGGCCGCGTGGAGCTCTCCCCCGACGGGACCTCGGCCACCATCGACCTGCCGGCCCCCCGTCTGGCGGAGGTGCGGGTCGATCCGGCCCAGAGCCGGGTGCTCGACCGCGACCGCGGGCTGCTGGACCGGGTCGGCGACGCGCTGGGCGACGGATCCTCGGACGACTCCGCGCTCTACGCCCTGGCCGAGGAGAAGCTGGCCGGCGCGGCGGCCGCCAGCGACCTGCTCGACCGCGCGGAGGACAACACCCGCGACATGCTGACCACCCTGGCGCAGTCCCTGGGCGTCGAGCAGGTCGAGGTGACCTTCGCGGAGGCGCCCGGCGCCGCCGGCTGACTCGAGGGGCCCGGTCCCCTCGCGACGGGGGGGCCGGGGCCGGTGTGCGTCAGCGCTTGAGCGCGTACTCCTTGAGCAGGCCCCGGCTGATGATCGTCTTCTGGATCTCGCTGGTGCCCTCGCCGATGAGCAGGAACGGCGCCTCGCGCATCAGCCGCTCGATCTCGTACTCCTTGGAGTAGCCGTAGCCGCCGTGGATGCGGAACGACTCACTCGTCACCTCGGCGGCGTACTCGCTGGCCAGCAGCTTGGCCATGCCGGCCTCGACGTCGTTGCGCGAGCCGGCGTCCTTGAGCCGCGCGGCGCGCACCATCATCGCGTGGGCGGCCTCGACCTTGGTCGCCATCTCGGCGAGCTTGAACGCGATCGCCTGGTGCTGGGCGATCGGCTTGCCGAACGTCTCCCGCTGCTGGGCGTACTCGATGGCCAGCTCGAAGGCCCGCAGGGCGATGCCGCAGCCGCGGGCGGCGACGTTGACCCGGCCCACCTCGACGCCGTCCATCATCTGGGCGAAGCCGCGGCCCGGCGTCCCGCCGAGGACGTGCTCGGCCCCGATGCGGAAGCCGTCGAACACCAGCTCGGTGGTGTCCACGCCCTTGTAGCCCATCTTGTCGATCTTGCCGGGGATGGTGAGCCCCGGGAGCACCTCGCCGAAACCGGCGGGCTTCTCGACGAGGAGGGTCGTCAGGTTCTGGTGCGGCTTCTCCGCCCCCTCGTCGGTGCGCACCAGCGCGGCGACCAGCGTGGAGCTGGCACCGTTGGTCAGCCACATCTTCTGGCCGTCGACGACGTAGGAGTCGCCGTCGCGCACCGCCTTGGTGCGGATGCCGGCGACGTCGGAGCCCAGCCCCGGCTCGGACATGGAGAACGCCCCGCGGACCTCGCCGGCGGCCATGCGCGGCAGCAGGCGCTGCTTCTGCTCCTCGGTGCCGTGCTGGACCAGCATGTACGCCACGATGAAGTGGGTGTTGATGACGCCGGAGACGCTCATCCACCCGCGGGCGATCTCCTCGACGGCGAGCGCGTAGGTCAGCAGCGACTCGCCGAGGCCGCCGTACTCCTCGGGGATGGTCAGCCCGAAGACGCCCAGCTCCTTCAGGCCCTCGACGATCTCGGTCGGGTAGACGTCGCCGTGCTCGAGCTCCTGCGCGTTGGGGATGATCTCCTTGTCCACGAAGCTGCGGACCGTCGCCAGGATCTCCTGCTGGACGTCGGTCAGGTCGGCGGTCTGGGCCAGGCGGGTCATGGCGTCGCTCCTCCGGGACTCCGGTGTCCGTGGTTACCGGTGAGTATGGAGCACTCGCCCCCGCCGTCCGGGGAGCCCCGGTGCCACCGGCCGGCGCCCAGGAACCGGGGTTAGCGTCGCCGGGGTGAGGTCCCCGGTCGCCGCGCTCGCCGCCGTCCTGCTGCTCGCCGGCTGCGGCGGCACGGGCGACGCCCCGCCGGAGGAGCCGGAGCCGGCGCAGGCCGAGCAGTCGGCGGCCGCGACGGCCGACCCGGCGGCCGCGACCACCCCCGAGGAGGCGGCCCTGGCGGTCGCGCTGCGGGCCGCTGACCTGCCGTCGGGCTGGTCGGTGCAGGCCAACCCGGTCGCCGACGGCGACCTCTCCGACGACCCCAGCCTGTCGGGCATCTGCGGCGTCGCCTTCACCTCCGAGGGGCACCGGACGGCGAAGCACCCGGTCGTCGGGCTCGACCCGCAGGGGGACGCGACGCTGGTCTCGGAGGCGATCGCCTACGACTCGGCCGCGTCCGGGGAGCTGGCCCTGACCGAGTTGCGGGACGCCTTCGAGTCCTGCCCGGCCGGCGACCGCGTCCTCGTCGAACCCCCGGTCGTCGACGGCCTGGCCGGCACCGTGGTCGCGGCGCGCTACCGGCTCGAGGACGGCGGCACGCAGGACGTCCTGGCCCAAGGGCGTGGCGCGGTGGTGTCGGTGCTCATCGCGGAGGATCCTGCGGCGGGCGCGACGGCGGCACGGGCCGTCGCCGGCCGGATGGCCGCCCTGCCCGAGGCGGCGGTCGACCGGTGAGGCCGCGAGGAGAGGATCCGATGAGCACGCAGCACGACGGGCTGTACCGGGGCGATCCCCCGCCGCCGGGGTTCCCGCCGCCCTACGGCCCGCCGCCGGGGTACGGCCCGCCGCCCGGACACGGGTTCCCACCGGGCCACGGGTTCCCGCCCGGCTACCCGCCCGCCTTCTACCGCCGGCCGACCAACACCCTCGCCGTCCTGGCGCTGGTCATGGCCTTCGTGTTCGCCCCGGCCGGGCTGGTGCTCGGCATCGTGGCGCGCCGGCAGATCCGGCAGACCGGCGAGGAGGGCGAGGGCCTGGCCCTGGCCGGGATCATCGTCGGGGCCGTCTTCTGCGCGCTGGTCGTCCTCGGCATCGTGCTGTGGTTCGTCGCGCTCGCCTCGCTGTCGAGCGTCTCCTTCGGGCCCTAGGACGCCGACGGCCCGCCCGGGCGCACCGGGCGGGCCGTCGGGTCCGGTCGGTCAGCTGTCCGGCGGCGTGAAGGACGACGTCCGCTGCATCCCGGCGGCGCGGCCCTTGCCGGCGATGACCAGGGCCATCTTGCGGCTGGCCTCGTCGATCATCTCGTCGCCCAGCATCGCCGAGCCCTTCGCGCCGCCGGCCTCGGAGGTGTGCCACTCGTAGGCGTCGAGGATCAGCTCGGCGTGGTCGTAGTCCTCCTGGGACGGCGCGTAGATCTCGTTGGCCGCGTCGATCTGGCCGGGGTGCAGCACCCACTTGCCGTCGAAGCCGAGCACCGCCGAGCGCTTGGCGACCTCGCGGAAGGCGTCGACGTCGCGGATCTGCAGGAACGGGCCGTCGATGGCCTGCACGCCGCGGGCGCGGGCGGCCATGAGGATCTGCATCAGGATGTAGTGGAACGGGTCGCCGGCGTAGTCCGGGTGCAGGGCGCCGACCACGAGGGACTTCATGTTGATGCTGGCCATGAAGTCGGCCGGGCCGAAGATGATCGTCTCGATCCGCGGGCTGGCGAACGCGATGGCGTTGACGTTGATCAGCCCCTGCGCGTTCTCGATCTGCGCCTCGATGCCGATCCGGCCGACCTCCAGGCCGTTGGCCTTCTCGACCTGGGTGAGCAGCAGGTCCAGCGCCTGCACCTGGGCTGCGTCGACCACCTTGGGCAGCATGATGCAGTCGAGCTCGGCTCCGGCACCCTCCACGACCTCGATCACGTCGCGGTAGGTCCACTCCGTCGTCCAGTCGTTGACCCGGACAGTGCAGATCTTCCCGCCCCAGCCGCCCTCGTTGAGCGCCGCGACGATGTTCTTCCGGGCGCCGGGCTTGGCCAGCGGGGCGCAGGCGTCCTCCAGGTCGAGGAACACCTGGTCGGCCGGCAGACCCTTCGCCTTCTCCAGGAACCGGGGGTTGCTGCCCGGGACGGCGAGGTTGGAACGACGGGATCGGAGCTCGGCCACGGTGCCTCCGCGATCTCGGTGGTCGGGTCTCGGAGGGTAGCCAGCGGCGGCCCCGTCCAGGGCACCGCCCCGAGCTCGCGAGGGGTCCTACGGCCCCGCCCGGAGGCTCGCGCCGAGCCTGCGAGGCGTGAGGGGGACGGGGTCCTTCACGGGGTCCTATCTCAGGTGCCGGGCTCGACCAGCGTCGAGGGTCGGCTGGCGCGGACCACGAGCGCCACCCCGGCGACGACGAGGGCGACCCCCGGCAGGGCGAGCAGCGGCGGAACCTGGCCGAGCAGCACCAGCGCGAACAGCAGCGCCCCCGGCACTTCGAGGAGCACCACCAGGCTGACCATGGTCGGGCCGACCGAGGAGAGCACCAGGTTGAGCAGCGTGTGCCCGAGCAGCTGGGCGCAGAAGGTGATGGCGGCGATCAGCAGCCAGTTCCGCGCGGAGAACCCCACGAGCGGCACCCCGACGACGGCGGCCGAGACCGCGACCGCCGCCGCGCAGACCGAGTAGCAGACGACCGCGTACGCCGACGTCGACAGCCGCTGCCGCGCCCGGGCGCCGGCCAGCACGTAGCCGCCGGCGCAGACGGCTCCGAGCAGGGCCAGCCCGTCGCCGGCCAGCGCCCGCAGGCTGACCGTGACGTCCACCCCCGCGATCAGTGCGACGCCGAGGACGGCGAGCACCAGGCCCCACCAGACGGCCGCGGACAACCGCACACCACTGACGCGGGCGGCCAGCGCCGTCCAGATCGGGGTCGTGGTGACCAGGGCCGTGGAGGCGGCGACCGTGGTCATCGACAGGCTCGGCAGCCAGGCGGCGAAGTGGGCGGCGAGGAACAGCCCGGCGACCACCGAGCTGCCCAGGTCCCGGGGCCGCAGCCCGGCCAGCACCGAGCGCTCCCGCAGGAGCAGCACCGGCAGCAGCACCCCGGCGCCACCCACGTTCCGCCAGAACGCCAGCGCCAGCATCGGCGCGCTCAGCAGTGTGGTCAGCGGCGCGGACAGCGAGATGCCGACGACCGCGACCGCCATGATCCCGACGTCCCGGCCGCCGGGCCGGTGGACCGCCCAGGCAGCCGCGGCCCCACGGCCCTCCTGCAGGGTCCCGCCGCGGCCCCGTCCCGAGGCTCGCCCCGAGCCTGCGAGGGGTGAGGAGGACGGGGTCCTTTCATGGCGGGGGGCAGGAGGCTCCTTCGTCAAGGCACGCGGATCCGGCCGCGCGCGACCGGGACGACCCCGCCCTGCACGGTCGCCCCCACGGCGCGGCCGCCGGAGGCGGTGACGGTGCACGACAGCACCGACGGCCGGCCCATCGCCTCGCCCTGGCGGACGACGTAGGACGACGTCCCGTCGGGGGCCACCAGGCCGGCGGCGACCAGCCACACCCCGGTGCCGAGGGCCGCCGACCCGGTCGCGGGGTCCTCGCCCCACGCGAGGTCGTTGGCGAACACCCGCGCGTAGGCAGTCGACGTGGCGGCGTCCCAGGCCAGCACCGACACCCCCTCCCCCACCCCGAGCTCGCCGAGCAGCGCGGGGACCGGCGCGGCGTCGTCGACGACCTCGCGGCGGACAGCCAGGAAGGCGAAGGGCAGGCCGCAGCCGGCGACGTGCGCGGGCACCCCGACCGTGTCGGCGGCCGACAGGCCCATGGCCTCGGCGAGCGCGCCGGGCTCTGGGCCGTCCTCCAGCGTGGGGCGGCCGCCGGAGAGCGTCGCGCCGTCGCCGTCCACGACGACGTCGAGGATCCCCGCGCCGCACTCCTGCCGGAGCGTCCCGGCGGGCAGCCGCCCGGCCCGCACCAGCGTGTGCGCGGCGCCGACGCTCGGGTGGCCGGCGAAGGGCAGCTCGGCGTACGGCGTGAAGATCCGCACCCGGTAGCTGGCGTTCGAGCCCTGACTCGGCGCGCACAGGAACGAGGTCTCCGAGAGGTGGAACTCGTTGGCCAGCGCCTGGCACTGCTCGGTGCTCAGCGCGTCCGCGTCGAACACCACGGCCAGCGGGTTGCCGGCGAAGGCCCGCGCGGCGAAGACGTCGACGACCTCGTACTCGAGTTCGGCTCCGGGGGACGACACGGCCCCGACGGTAGCCTCAGCCGTCGGGGCCCGGCGCGCGCGGTCCCGCCCGGACGACCGCACCCGGCGTGGAGCCGACGTGTGCCAGCGAGGAGGTTCGGTGACCACGGCGACCAGGGCGTACGTCTCCCGGCTCGCCGGGATGCCCGTCTTCGACCCCAACGGGGACCGCGTCGGCAAGGTGCGGGACGTCGTCGTGGCGCTGCGCGTCGGCACCGCACCGCCGCGGGTCCTGGGCCTGGTCGTCGAGGTGGTCGCCCGCCGCCGCATCTTCGTGCCCATGGGCCGGGTGACCGCCCTCGACCCGGGTTCGGTGGTGCTCGGGTCCGGGACGCTGAACCTCAAGCGGTTCGAGCAGCGGCGCGGCGAGACCCTCGTCCTCGGCGAGCTGCTCGACCGGCGGGTGCAGATCTCCGAGTCCGGCCGCCCCGCGCACGTGGTCGACGCCGGCATGGAGCAGACCCGCACCGGTGACTGGGTGCTCTCCAAGCTCGCCGTCCAGGAGCCGGGCCGGCTCGGCCGCCGCGGGCAGCTGCACCAGCTCAACTGGGACGAGGTGACCGGGCTGGCCCTCCCCGAGACCGGGCAGGGCGCCGAGACGCTGATCGCCACCTACCGGGAGCTCAACGCGGCCGACCTCGCCCACGCGCTGCAGGACCTGCCGATCAAGCGGCGGCACGAGGTCGCCGAGGCGCTGGACGACGAACGGCTGGCCGACGTCCTCGGTGAGCTGCCCGAGGCCGACCAGATCACCATCCTCGGCACGCTCGAGGAGAGCCGGGCCGCCGACGTGCTCGAGGTGATGGACCCCGACGACGCCGCCGACCTGCTGGCCGAGCTGTCCAACGTCGACCGCAACCGGCTGCTGGAGCTCATGGAGCCCGACGAGGCCGAGCCGGTGCGCCAGCTGCTGCAGTACTCCGAGGACACCGCCGGCGGGATCATGACCAGCGAGCCGGTGATCCTGACCCCCGACGCCACGATCGCCGAGGCGCTGGCCCGGGTGCGCGATCCCGAGCTGACCCCCGCGCTGGCCAGCCAGGTCTACGTCTGCCGGCCGCCGTCGGCCACGCCCACCGGCCGCTACCTGGGGCTGGCGCACATCCAGCGGCTGCTGCGCGAGCCGCCGTCCACCCTGGTCAGCGGCGTGCTCGACGACATGGAGCCGCTGCGGCCGGAGGCGCCGCTGGCCGAGGTGACCCGGTACTTCGCGACCTACAACCTGGTCGCGGCGCCGGTCGTCGACCCGCAGGGCCGGCTGGTGGGCGCGGTCAGCGTGGACGACGTCCTCGACCACCTGCTGCCCGACGACTGGCGCGAGCGGGCCCGCCGTGGCTGAGGGGCGCCGGCTCGACGTCCCGCGGGGGGCGCGTGGCTTCGGCAGCTTCCTGCGGCTGGACCCCGACGCCGTCGGCCGCTTCGCCGAGGCCATCGCCCGGTTCCTGGGCACCGGCCGGTTCCTCGCCGTCCAGACGGTGCTCGTGACCGTCTGGATCCTGCTCAACGTCTTCGCCGTCCGGCTGCAGTGGGACCCGTACCCGTTCATCCTGCTGAACCTGGCCTTCTCCACCCAGGCCGCCTACGCCGCGCCGCTGATCCTGCTGGCGCAGAACCGGCAGGCCGACCGCGACCGGGTGCAGGCGGAGGAGGACCGCGCGCGGGCGGCCACCACCCGCGCCGACACCGAGTACCTCGCCCGGGAGCTGGCCGCGCTGCGGGTGGCCATCGGCGAGCTCGCCACCCGCGACTTCATCCGCAGCGAGCTCAACCGGCTGGCCGAGGACAGCACCGAGGACGGCGAGAAGCGGGAGAAGAAGGCGAAGAAGAAGCGCGACGCCGTCACCCGCGACGCGATGGGCTGATCAGCCCAGCAGCTGCGCCAGCACCTCGAGGCCGCGGGCGGCCAGCCAGGTCGCGGGCGCCAGCAGGACCAGCGCCCACAGCCGGGTGCGGCCCGACCGGGGCAGCACGGCGACCAGGACCACGGCGACGACGGCGTCGACCCAGCCCTGGACGGGGTGCGCGGTGCGGAAGCCGGGCCCGGCCCCGCCGGTGAGCGTCCAGAGCAGGGCGGCCGCCTCGCCCCCGGCGAGGGTCACGCCGGCGGTGAGCGCGACCACCGCGCCCGGCAGCAGGCCGGCGCGGCGGGTGGCCCACCAGCAGCCGGCCGCGGTGGCCGCGACGGCGGTGG
Organism: Geodermatophilus sp. SYSU D00708; assembly: GCF_054050115.1. Taxonomy (NCBI): domain Bacteria; kingdom Bacillati; phylum Actinomycetota; class Actinomycetes; order Geodermatophilales; family Geodermatophilaceae; genus Geodermatophilus; species Geodermatophilus sp. SYSU D00708. Next base: position 22,630 of record NZ_JBJGYS010000036.1, read on the forward strand.
CCGACAGCACCAGCCACGCGGGCAGCAGCGGGCTCCAGCCGAAGCCGAGCACCCAGGCCGCCCACGCGTAGTAGGCCAGCGTCATCGCGGCGAAGAAGACCGCCGCGCGTACGGCGGCCGCCCCGACCGTGGGGGCCGTCCGGCCGACCAGCGCCACCGCGAGCACCCACGCCGCGGGGTAGCTGCCGAGGTCGGCGGCCCAGGACAGCCCCGACTCGTCGGCGGCCTTCGCCACGACGCCGGCCAGCAGGCCGGACAGCAGAGCCCACGACAGCGCCCGCGGAGTGACGGCGGACTCACTGCGGGTGGCGGTCACCGCCGCATGATCGGTCGGGCGCCCGGCCCGGCGTCGGCGACCCGCCGGGCCGGCCGGTTCCGTCGTACCCCTGCGGCACGATCGGGTCGTGACGCGCACGCACACCGTCACCGGGTCGCCGATCGGCCCGCTGACGCCGGTGGCCGAGGACGGCGCGCTGGTCGCGCTGTACCTGGACCCGCCCGACGCGGCCGCGCTCGGGGCGCGGGACGACGCCGCCCTCACCGACGTCGTCCGCCAGCTCGGCGAGTACTTCGCCGGCGAGCGGACCGCGTTCGACCTCCGGCTGCGGCCCTCCGGCAACGAACTGCAGCTGGCCGTCTGGCGACTCATGGCGGAGATCCCCTACGGCGAGACCCGCTCCTACGGCTCGCTGGCCCGACGGCTCGGCGCCCGGACCCTCGCCCAGGCGGTGGGCGCGGCCTGCGGGCGCAACCCGCTGCCGGTCGTCGTCCCGTGCCACCGGGTGATCGGCGCCGACGGGAGCCTCGTGGGCTTCGGCGGCGGGCTGCCCCGCAAGCGGTTCCTGCTCGACCTGGAGCAACGCGGCCAGCGGTTGTTCTGACCCGCGACTCAGCCGGTGAGGACGTGCACCAGCGCGCCCGCGCCCCCGGCCAGCACGAGGACGACGATGAACGGGGCGCGCAGGGCCAGCGCCAGCGCCGCCACCGCGAGCCCGGCCAGCCGCCCGTCGACCACGATCCGGCCATCTGTGGTCAGCGCCTGGACGGCGACCAGCGCGGCCAGCAGCGCCGCCGGGACGAAGTCGACGACCCGGGCCACCCAGGGTTGCTCCACCCAGGCCGCCGGCACCGACAGCCCGGCCAGCTTGAGCACGTAGCAGCCCAGCGAGCCGGCGATGACGGTCACCCACAGCGCGGTCCCGCTCACGTCTCCTCCTCCGCCGCCACCCGCGGCCGCCCGGCGAGGGCGACCGCCACCACCGCGACGATCACCTGCACGCCCGCCGGGACGAACGGGGTGAGGGCCAGGGCCACCACCGCGCCCCCCGCGGCCACCCGCCGCTGCACGGCCGCCTCCGGGAAGGGACGCCGCAGCCGCGGCCACAGCAGCGCCAGGAAGGCGGCCGGGACGACGGCGTCCAGCGCGGCCAGCGCGGCACCGCTGAGCGCGGCCGCCCCCAGCGAACCGACCACCGTGGTGAGGTTCCAGACCAGGAAGATCGTGCCGCCGCCGGCGAGGAAGGCCAGCCGGGCGAGCTTCCGATCGGGCGCTGCGATCGCCAGGGCCGTCGTCTCGTCGATGACCCAGTGCGCCGCAGCGGCCCGCCGGAGCACCCCCCGGGGACGCAGCAGCGGCACCAGCCGGACGCCGTAGACCGTGTTGCGGGTGCCCAGCAGCAGCGCGCTCCCGACCGCGGCCGCCGCGCCCCCGCCGGCACCCAGGACGCCGACCAGCGCGAACTGCGAGGCGCCGGTGAACATCACCAGCGACATGGTCATGGCCTGCCAGAGGTCGAGCCCGGCGGCGTCGGCGGCCGCCCCGAAGGCGACCCCGTAGAGGCCGACCGCCAACCCCAGGCCGACCGCGTCGCGCAGGGTCGCGGAACGGTCGGCGGACACGCGAGGGAGGCTAGCCACCGGGTCGGACGCTCCCTGACGGCTCCCCGGGTGCGTACCGGATCACCCCTGCGCGGGCCGGTGGTACGTCCGCGCCGCCGTACAGTGGCAGGAGACCCGTGTGCGCAGGTCGCCGCCCTCGGCGGGCCGGCCGGGTCCCCCCGTCGAAGGAGACAGACGAACACCATGTCCGACCAGCTGACCGGCGCGCCGGCCCTCGACGCCGTCACCGCCGCTCTGGCCACCGTCCAGGACCCGGAGATCAACCGTCCGCTCACCGACCTGGGCATGGTCAAGGACGTGCAGATCGACGCCGACGGCACCGTCCGCGTCGAGGTCTACCTGACCGTCTCGGGGTGCCCGATGCGGGAGACGATCACCAACCGCGTCACCGAGGCCGTGTCCGCCGTCCCCGGTGTCACCGCGGTCCAGGTCGGGCTCGACGTCATGAACGACGAGCAGCGCGCCGAGCTGCGCCGCACCGTCCGCGGGACCGACGCCGCCGACCCGGTCATCCCGTTCGCCCAGCCCGGCTCGCTCACCCGCGTGTACGCCGTCGCCTCCGGCAAGGGCGGCGTCGGCAAGTCCAGCGTCACGGTGAACCTGGCCGCGGCCCTGGCCAAGCGCGGACTGTCGGTGGGCGTCGTGGACGCCGACATCTACGGCCACTCGGTGCCGCGGATGCTCGGGGTCGACGACAAGCCGACCCAGGTCGACAACATGATCATGCCGCCGCAGGCCTACGGCGTGAAGGTCATCTCGATCGGGATGTTCACCCCGGGCAACACCCCGGTGGTGTGGCGCGGGCCGATGCTGCACCGCGCGCTGCAGCAGTTCCTCGCCGACGTGTGGTGGGGCGACCTCGACGTCCTGCTGCTGGACCTGCCGCCCGGCACCGGCGACGTCGCGATCTCCATCGCCCAACTGCTGCCCAACGCCGAGATCCTGGTCGTGACGACGCCGCAGCTGGCCGCCGCCGAGGTGGCCGAGCGCGCCGGCGCGATCGCCACCCAGACCCACCAGCAGGTCGTCGGCGTCATCGAGAACATGTCGTGGCTGGACCTGCCCGACGGCTCCCGCATGGAGGTCTTCGGCTCCGGCGGTGGCGAGACGGTGTCCGAGGCGCTGACCCGGACGCTGGGCGCCCGCGTCCCGCTGCTCGGCCAGATCCCGCTGGACACGCGGGTCCGCGAGGCCGGCGACGCCGGCGCCCCGGTGGTGCTCGCCGACCCGGAGTCCACCGCGGCGCGGGCGCTGACCGCCATCGCCGACGGCCTGGCCACCCGCCAGCGCGGGCTGTCCGGCATGTCGCTGGGGCTCACCCCGGTCCGCCGCTGACCTGAACGCGGCAGAGGCCGGTTCCCCGCCAGGGGAACCGGCCTCTCGCGTCTTCTGCCGACCGCGACAGTGCGGGCGTTCCTCGTGCAGTGCCGGTCCTGCAGCGCCCGCAGCGCACGAGGAACGGCGGCGATCACACCGGCCGAGGGCTCAGGTGGCATCCGGGTCGAACGGCGGCGGGGTCGCCGCGTCCCGGGTGCGGACGGCGTTGCGCGCGGCCACCGCTCCGCCGGTCGCGGCCAGCCCGGCCGAGCCGGTGGCGCTGCCCCGGCGGGCGGTCGGACCGTCGTCGTCGGCGAGCAGCTGGTTCCGGATGAAGGTCCTGGGGTGGTACTGGCGCAGGTCGAGGTCGCGCAGCTTGGCCAGGTCGTCGCCCAGCGACTCGTCGACCTGGGCGCGGACGCCGGTGATCGCCTCGCGCACCTTCTTCAGCCCGGTGGCGGCGTCCTTGGCCAGGTGCGGCAGCCGCTCGGGCCCGAAGATGAACAGCGCGGCCAGCGCGAGGACGACGATCTCGCCCCAGCCGATCGAGTCGAACACCCACCGCTCCTGTCTCCCGCGGCCCGGCACCGCCGCGGCCTCCCAGGGTATGCGGGCCGGGCCGCCGGGTCAGCGCCCCGATCCGGGGGGATGCCGCTCAGGCGGTGCCCAGCGTCGCCTCGACCGTCGTCGACGACCCGTTGCGCACCAGCTCGACGGTGACGGTCTGGCCCGGGTCGTGGGCGTCGATCGCGACGACCAGCTCCTCGGAGCTGCCCACCGGCTGGTCCTCGACGGCGATGATCACGTCCTGCTCGCGGATGCCCGCGGTCGCCGCCGCGCTGCTGGGCTCCACGTTCACCACCAGGGCGCCGTCCCTAGTGCCGTCGGTGACCGAGCGCGCGTTCACGCCGAGGGAGGCGTGCACGGCCTCCCCAGTGCTGATCAGCTGCTGGGCGATGTCCCGGACGGTGTCGATCGGGATCGCGAAGCCCAGCCCGACGCTGCCGCCGCCGAGCGAGGCGATGGCGGTGTTGATCCCGATGACCTCGCCGGCGCCGTTGACCAGCGCCCCGCCGGAGTTGCCGGGGTTGATCGGCGCGTCGGTCTGCACGGCGCTGATCACCGCGTTGGTGTCGCTGCCCTCCCCCGACAACCGCACCGGGCGGTCCAGGGCGCTGACGATCCCGCTGGTCACGGTGCTGGCCAGGCCCAGCGGCGAACCGATCGCCACGACCGGGTCACCGACGACCACCGAGTCCGAGGTGCCCAGCGCCGCGGTGAGCAGGCCGGGCTTCTCGACCTTGAGGACGGCGATGTCGCTGGCCGGGTCGCGACCGACGATGCGGGCCGCGGAGCCGCTGCCGTCGGAGAACACCGCACGGATCTCGGCGCCCTCGACGCCATCGGCGCCGGAGATGACGTGGTTGTTGGTGACGATGTAGCCGTTCTCGCCGTCGACGACCACGCCGGACCCGGTGGCGCCGGCCTCCCCGAGGCGCACCTCCACCGACACGACGGTGGGGGTCACCCGCTCGGCGATGTCGGAGACCGACCCGGGTTCGCGGGAGATGCCCTCGTCGGTCTCGTTGAGCTGGGTGCCCGGCGCGAGCAGCGGCGTCTCGTCGGCGGTGCGGGTCAGCAGGTAGCCGGCGGCACCCCCGACGGCCCCGACCAGCAGCACGGCGAGCAGGACGAGGACCGACAGCCGGATCGACAGGTCCCGCAGCCGCAGCTTCTTGCGGCCCCGGCCGTCGACGACGAGCGGGCCGTCCTGCTCGGACTCCTCCTCGAAGACCGCCGGGCCGGTGAGGGCGGCCGGCGCGTGCGGGTCGCGCCAGGGGTCGGAGCGGGCGTCGGCCTTCCACCACGGTCCGGCGGAGGTGCGCCGGCGGCCGGGACGACCGCCGGGCGGCTCCTCCAGCCCGCGGCGGCCGGGGCCGGGCGGCGCGAAGGCGCGCAGCACCGCCTCGGGCGGCGGCGGGAGCACCGGGCGCGGCGGCGGGGTGGGCCGGTCGCCGGCGAAGCTCCCGGGGACGGCGGCGGGGCGCCCGAATGCGGCCTGCTGGGCGGGGTCGGCCGCCACGGGGCGGACCACCGCGGGGCGGGTGGGAGCGGGGGGCGGGTCGAAGGGGCCGACGCCCTCCCGCGGCCGGGCGAAGGCCTCGTCGGGCACCGGGGCGCCCTCCTCCGCGGAGCCGGCAACCGGAGGCCGCAACTCGTCCGGGGTCCGCGGGTTCTCGGGCAGCGGGTCCTCCCCGGACGGTGGGTCGGTGCGGGTGTTCAGGGCGTCCCACCCGGGGTGCCGGTGGCGGCCCGGCTCACGGTGAAGGCCCGCACCACCGGCGGCACGATCTCGGTTCGCTCCTCAGCGGAGGGACCGGCCACCGACGCCGGCGGCCGGTCGTTGCCCGCGGCACCGCCTGTGGGCAGGTTGAGCGCGAGCGCGGTCACGCCGAGGCCGAGGCCGGCGAGGGCACCGGCGACACCGCGCCGCAGCCAGCGCGCCTGGCCGGGGCGGTCGGGCTCGGCCGGCGCGGGGTCCAGCGGGACGGCCCAGGACCCGCCCGCACCGCGCACGGTCAGCTGACCCGGACCGGCGCTGACCGACCCCATGCCTCCCCCGGGCACGTCCGCGGTGAACGGGATCGCCCGCAACCGGGACAGCAGATCACCGGGGACGGCGACGTCGGAGGAGTCGTGCAGCGCCGCCTTGGCCTCCCGCTGGGCCTGCACGGCCATGCGGCACTGGGCGCAGCCGGCGAGATGACGAGCGGCGCGGGCGGCCGGGCCGCCACCGAGCTCGCCGTCCACCAGCGCGGTGATCGCCTCCTGCGCCAGGTGGCTCTCCGGGATGTTCACCCCGCGCTCCCCTCGACGACACCACGCGCGGGGACCGCCGGCCGGCGCGGAGCCAGGTGGGCGAGGGCCTCGCGCAACTGGACGCGGCCCCGGTGGATGCGGCTGCGGACCGTGCCGAGCTTGATGCCCAGGGTGGCCGCGATCTCCTCGTAGGTCAGCCCCTCGATGTCGCACAGCACCACGGCCACCCGGAACTCCGGCGACAGGGCGTCCAGCGCCGCCTGCACCTGCGGGTCGAGGTGGGTGTCGGCGTAGACCTGCTCGGGGCTGGGCGCGGTGCCCGGCAGCCGCTCGGTGTCCTCGGGCAGCGCGTCGAACCGGATCCGCTGCCGGCGGCGCACCATGTCCAGGAACAGGTTCGTGGTGATGCGGTGCAGCCAGCCCTCGAAGGTGCCCGGCGAGAAGTCCGCCAGCGAGCGGAACACCCGGACGAAGGTCTCCTGGGTGAGGTCCTCGGCGTCCTGCGCGTTGCCGGACAGCCGGTAGGCCAGCCGGTACACCCGCGCGGAGTGGTCGCGCACGACCTGCTCCCACGTCGGCGCCACCCAGGCCTCGACGCCGGCGGCGGGCACGTCCGGGCCCGGGGCCGGCGAGGCGGGGACGGCGTCGCTCACGGTCCCAGGATCGCAGACGGACTCCGATCCCGACCCCCGGACGTCGGTGGGTCGATCGGGCACTGCTCGCTCGGAGGGCACGCCCTGTCCAACGGACCGGTGATTCCCCGGTGTTCCCGTTCACAGCGAGCTCACAGCTGCGCCGGTCGCGGGGGGCACGGCGGGAAGGGCCACTACCCTCGGCCGGTGATGACCCGGAGTCGAGCAGTGAGCGCTCCGAGGACGACGGGTCGGCGAGCGACCCGCGAGGAGCTGATCGACGCCGGAGCCCTGCCGTGAGCGCCGAGGGGCCGCGGCCGGGCCGGGACGGCGCCGCGTACGCCGACCGCTTCGCCGCCGAGACCCCCGCCCTGGCCGCGGCGCGCGCCCGCGCGGACCGGCTCGCGGGTCCCGCGCCGGTGGAGCCCGCCGTCGGCGCCACGCTGGCGGTCCTCGCCGCGAGCGGCGGCGCCCGCGCGGTGGTGTCCATCGGCAGCGGTGGCGGGGTGGTCGGCCTCTGGCTGCTCGAGGGCATGCGCCCGGACGGGCTGCTCACCGCCCTCGACGGCGATCCCGAGCAACTGCGCGCCGCGCGCCGGGCCTTCGGCGAGGCCGGGCACCCGGCCGGCCGCACCCGGACGATCTTCGGCACCCCGGCGGAGGTGCTGCCGCGGCTGTCCCCGGGCGCCTACGACATGGTGGTCTGCGCCGGACCGCCGACCGAGTACGCCGCGCACCTCCAGGGCCTGCTCGACCTGGTGCGGGTGGGCGGCACGGTCGCCTGCCACGGCCTGCTGGAGGGCGGTCGCATCGCCGACCGCAGCGCCCGCGACGAGCAGACGGTGACCTGGCGGGAGCTGGCCCGCAGCATCCGCGAGCACGAGGACCTCACCTCCGCCGTCCTGCCGATCGGGGCGGGACTGCTGGTGGCCACCAGGCGCCGATAGCGCCGTCAGCCGAACGGGTACTCGGCCACCGGCTCCCACGGGCCGCCGCGGTAGCGCCACAGTCCCAGGCCGCGCGCCCGCACCCGCTCGGGCGTGAACTGCGCGGCCAGCCGGTCGCGCAGTGCCCGGGCGACCCGGGGTTCGGCCTTGTTCTGCACGGTGACGTGCGGAGCGAACCGCTGCCGGTCCTGCCGGGTCAGCCACGGCTCCCAGGCCGCGGCGAGCCGGTCGCGCAGTGCGGCCAGTTCCGGCGACTCGAGGGTGTAGGCCACACCGCGGCCGAGCAGCCGCAGGCCGGTGACCGCGACCGCGAACGGCGGCCGGGCGACCACGGCGGCCAGGTCGGCGGCGACGGCGTCCACCTGGTCACCGGGCAGGGCGTGGAAGAGCGTGACGTGCGCGGCCAGGTGGTTGCGCTCCGGCGGGAAGTGCGCCGCACGCAGCCGGTCGAACCGCTCCTGGGCCTCAGAGCCCAGCAGCAGGGTCACGACCAGTGGGAACGTGCGGGAGCGGCCCTCGTCCAGGGACCCGGCCCGAGCGGAGCGAGGGTCGGGGGGTGGTGACGTGCTGGAGCGGCCCTCGTGCAGGGACCCGGCCCGAGCGCAGCGAGGGTCGGGGGGCACGAGGGTCCTTCCTCAGACGTGGGCGCGGGCGCCCTTCCCCAGCACGGTGACCCCACCGGCGCTGACGTGGTAGCGCTCGCGGTCGGCGGCCAGGTCCACCCCGATCCGCGCCCAGTCCGGGACGACGACGTTCTTGTCCAGGATGGCCCGCCGGACGTAGGCGCCCTCGCCGACGTACACGCCGTCCATGAGCACGCTGTCCTCGACCCGGGCGCCGCGCTCCACGCGGACCCCCGGCGAGACCACCGAACTGTGCACCGAGCCGCCGCCGATGATCGCGCCGGCGCTGACCATGGACTCCTCCGCGCGGCCGCCGAGCACGAACTTCGCCGGGGGCTGCTGCGGGGGCAGGGTGAGGATCGGCCAGCGGTCGTTGTAGAGGTTGAAGATCGGGGTGACCGACACCAGGTCCATGTGCGCGTCGAAGTAGGAGTCGAGCGTCCCGACGTCGCGCCAGTAGCCGTGGTCGCGCTCGGTCGCGCCCGGGACGATGTTGGTGGAGAAGTCGTAGACGTACGCGTCCCCGGCCTCGGCGAGCATCGGCATGATCGAGCCGCCCATGTCGTGCGCCGAGTTCTCGTCCTCGGCGTCCGCGCGCAGGGCCTCCAGCAGCGCGTCGGTGGTGAACACGTAGTTGCCCATGGAGGCGAAGCTCTCCTCGGGCGAGTCGGGCAGGCCCGGCGGGTCGGCCGGCTTCTCGAGGAAGCCGCGCACCTTGCCGGCGGCGTCGGCGTCGATGACGCCGAACCCGGTGGCCTCGTGCCGGGGCACCCGCAGGCCGGCGATGGTGACGCCGGCGCCGGTCTGCAGGTGCTGGTCGATCATCTGCGCCGGGTCCATGCGGTAGACGTGGTCGGCGCCGAAGACGACGACGATGTCGGGCCGGGCGTCGTAGATGAGGTTCAGGCTCTGGAAGATCGCGTCGGCGCTGCCGGTGTACCAGCGCGGGCCGAGCCGCTGCTGCGCCGGCACGGGGGTGATGTAGTTGCCCAGCATCTGCGACAGCCGCCACGTCGTCGTGATGTGCCGGTCGAGGCTGTGGCTCTTGTACTGGGTGAGGACGGCGATCTGCCGGATCTCGGCGTTCACCAGGTTGGACAGGACGAAGTCGATGAGGCGGTAGTTGCCCCCGAAGGGCACCGCCGGCTTGGCCCGGTCCTGTGTCAGGGGCGCGAGTCGCTTTCCCTCACCACCAGCCAGGACGATGCCGAGAACCCGAGGACCGCCGCGCATGTGACGCAACGTAGCCGTTGAGCGGGGCGTTCGCCGCACCGCGCCGCACGGCGCCGCCCCCTAGGGTGAGGTCCGTGCGGATCGGGATGGTGACGAGGGAGTGGCCGCCGGACGTGTACGGGGGCGCGGGGGTGCACGTCGAGCACCTCGCCGCGGCCCTCCGCTCGCTGCCGGCGGGTCCACAGATCGACGTCCACTGCTTCGGCGACCCCCGGTCCGACGCGACCGGCCACCCGGTCCCCGAGGGGCTGCGCTCGGCCAACGGCGCGCTGCAGGCCCTGGGCGTCGACGTGGAGATCGCCGGGGCGCTGGCCGACGCCGACCTGGTGCACAGCCACACCTGGTACGCCAACGCCGCGGGCCTGTTCGCCGGCCTGGTGCACGGCACGCCGCACGTGGTGACCGCCCACTCCCTCGAGCCGCGCCGGCCGTGGAAGGCCGACCAGCTCGGCGGCGGCTACCGGCTGTCGTCCTGGGTGGAGCGCACCGCCTACCTCGCCGCGGACGCGGTGATCGCCGTCAGCGCCGGCATGAAGGCCGACGTGCTCACCGTCTACCCCGACCTCGACCCGGCCCGGGTGCACGTCGTCGGCAACGGGGTGGACGCCGAGGCCTACCGGCCGGTGGACGCGCCGGACGTCGTCCGCGGCCTCGGGGTCGACCCCGACCGGCCCTACGCGCTGTTCGTCGGCCGGATCACCCGGCAGAAGGGGGTCATGCACCTGCTGCGGGCCGCCGAGCAGCTGCCCGCCGAGGCCGGCCTGGTGCTGTGCGCCGGTGCGGCCGACACCCCGGCCGAGCGCCAGCAGGTCGCCGACGCGGTCACCGAGCTGCAGTCCCGGCGCGACGGCGTGGTGTGGATCGAGGCGATGCTGCCCCGCGAGCAGCTGGTGCCGCTGATCACCGGCGCGACCGTCTTCGTCGTCCCCTCGGTCTACGAGCCGCTGGGCATCGTGAACCTCGAGGCGGCGGCCTGTGGCACCGCCGTCGTCGCCAGCGCGGTGGGGGGCATCCCCGAGGTGGTCGACGACGGCCGGACGGGCCTGCTGGTCGCCTACGACCCCGACGACACCGCGGCCTTCGAGGCGGGCCTGGCCGCGCGGATCGCCGAGCTGCTGGCCGATCCGGACCGGGCCGCCCGCATGGGCGCCGCGGGCCGTGAGCGGGTGCTGGCGGAGTTCGGCTGGCCGGCGATCGCCCAGCAGACGGTCGGGGTCTACTCCGCCGTCCTCGGCGACGGAGGCTGACCGGCCGCCGCTGGTACCGTTCCCCCGCCGGCGGCTCGCCGGCGGCGCTCGCGCAGCGAAGACCGGTGGGAACCCGGCGCTGTCCCGCAACTGTGATGGTCCCTGTCGACCTGAGCCAGATCGCCTGCCCCGCGTCGTGTACCGACCCTCGCGGCAGGGGTCGCGCACCGGGCGTCGGGTGCCCGTGGGCGGCGCCGGCCGCCGACGAGAGGCCTCCGTTGCCCCGCACCACCCGCCGGCGTGCCCCCGCCGCGCTGCTCCTCCCGCTCCTCCTGGTCCTCTCGGCGTGCGCCGGGGACGACTCGGCTGCGGAGGCGACCGGCCCGTCGCCGGCCTCCGACGGCGCGTTCCCCGTCACCGTTGCCGGCGACGACGGCGACCTCACGCTCGAGCAGCGACCCGAGGCCATCGTCTCGATGTCGGCCTCGGCGACCGAGATGCTGTTCGCCATCGGCGCCGGCGAGCAGGTCGAGGCCGTCGACAGCACGTCGGACTTCCCCGCCGAGGCGCCGACCACCGACCTGTCGGCGTTCACCCCGAACGCCGAGGCCATCGCGGCGTACGCGCCGGACCTCGTCGTCCTCAGCGACGACATGAACGGCATCGTCGACGCCCTCGACGCGCTGCAGGTGCCGACCCTGCTGCTGGGCGCGGTCGACGGCCTCGAGGACAGCTACGCCCAGATCGAGACGCTCGGCGCGGCCACCGGCCACACCGAGGAGGCCGCCGACGTGGTCGCCGACGTGCAGGACCGCATCGCCGCCGCGGTGGACTCCGTCGCCGACGAGGCCCGGGGCCAGCGGGTCTACCACGAGCTCGACCCGAGCTTCTACTCCGCGACCAGCGAGACGTTCATCGGCAGCGTCTACGCCCTCTTCGGCCTCGAGAACATCGCCGACGGGGCGGCCGATCCCGCCGGCGGCTACCCGCAGCTGTCCGCGGAGTACGTCGTCGGCCAGGCGCCGGACCTCGTCGTCCTCGCCGACACGCTGTGCTGCGCCCAGGACGCCGCCGCGCTGGCCGCGCGGCCGGCGTTCGACACCGTCCCCGCCGTCCAGCAGGGCCGGGTCCTGGCGGTCGACGACGCGGTGGCCTCCCGCTGGGGACCGCGCGTGGCCGACTTCGCCGAGTCCGTCGCCGCCGTCCTGCGGGGCTGAGCGCAGCCGCGATGACGGCCCCGGCGGACGCCCCCACCGCACCCCCCGCCGTCCGGCCCCGCCGCCGGACGGCGGGGGTGCTCGTGGCGTGCGCGGCCGTGCTCGTGCTGGCGCTGCTCGCCGGGGTGTGGGTCGGTGCACTGGCCCTGCCCCCCGGTGCGGTCGTCGCGACGCTTGCCGACCGCGCGCTCGCCCCGCTGGGCGTCGACGTGCCCGGCGGCCTGGAGGGCACCGGTGCCGCGGTGCTGCTGCAGCTGCGGCTGCCGCGCGTGGTCCTCGCCGCGCTGGTCGGCGCCGGGCTGGCCGTCTCCGGCGCCGCCTACCAGGCGGTGTTCCGCAACCCGCTGGCCGACCCGTACCTGCTCGGGGCGGCCGCCGGTGCGGGGCTGGGCGCCACGCTGGTGATCGCCTACGCGCCGGGGACGTCGCTCGGGCCGGTCGGCGTCGTCCCGCTGGCGGCGTTCGCCGGGGCCCTGGCCGGCGTCGGCGCGGCACTGCTGCTCGGCACCGCCGCCGGCGGGTCGCACAGCGCCACCCTGCTGCTCGCCGGGGTCGCCGTCGCCTCCTTCCTGGCGGCCGCGCAGACCCTCGTGCAGCAGCAGAACACCGACGACCTGCGCGAGGTGTACGGCTGGCTGCTGGGCCAGCTGGGCCGGGCGCAGTGGTCCGACGTCGCGCTGGTGCTGCCCTACCTGGGCCTGGCCTGCGCGGTCCTGCTGCTGTGCGGGCGGGCGCTGGACGTGCTGGCGGTGGGCGACGACGAGGCCCGCTCCCTCGGCGTGCACCCCGGTCGGGTGCGGCTGCTGGTGGTCCTCGCGGCGTCGCTGGCGGCGGCCTCCGCCGTGGCGGTCAGCGGGCTCATCGGGTTCGTGGGCCTGGTCGTCCCGCACATCACCCGCCGGCTGGTCGGCGGGTCCAACGCCCGCGTCCTGCCGGCCGCCCTCCTCGTCGGGGGCGCGTTCCTGGTGCTGGCCGACCTGGTGGCCCGGGTCGTCCTGGCCCCGGCCGAGCTGCCGATCGGCGTGGTGACCGCGTTCGTCGGCGCCCCGTTCTTCGCCGGCCTGTTGTGGGCGGGGGCCCGGCGGCGGTGAACGGCGGTGCCCGGGTGGAGGTCATCGGGTTGTCGGCCGCGTTCGGCCGCACGCGGGTCCTCGAGGACGTGCGGCTCGACGTGGCGCCCGGCGGGTGGACGGCCGTCATCGGCCCCAACGGCGCGGGGAAGTCGACGCTGCTGCGGGCGGTGCTCGGCGCTCACCCGCACGAGGGCCAGGTCCGCGTCGACGGCGTCCCCACCACCGGCATGCCGCGCCGGGAGCGGGCCCGCCACCTCGCGTACGCCCCGCAGCGCCCGGTGGTCCCCGAGGGCGTGACCACCGCCGACTACGTGACCCTCGGGCGCACCCCGCACCGCTCGCTGCTGGCCGCTCCCCGCGCCGGGGACCGCCAGGTGGTGGCGGACGTGATGGCGCGGCTGGAGCTCACCGGGCTGGCCGGCCGACCGCTGTCGACGCTGTCCGGCGGGGAGCAGCAGCGGGCGGTGCTGGCCCGGGCCCTGGCCCAGCAGCCGCGCGTGCTGCTGCTGGACGAGCCGACCGCGGCCCTGGACCTGGGGCACGCCCAGCAGGTGCTCGACCTGGTCGACCGGCTGCGCCGCCAGGACGGGCTGACCGTGCTGAGCACGCTGCACGACCTCAGCCTCGCCGGCCAGTACGCCGACCGGCTGGCCCTGCTCTCCGCGGGCCGGGTGGTGGCCGAGGGGACGCCGGCCGAGGTGCTCACCGCCGAGGCGCTGGCCAGCCACTACGGGGCGCGGGCCCGGGTCGTGCCCGGTCCGCACGGCCCCGCCGTCCTGCCGCTGCGCGCCGCCCCGGGCGGGGACGGGAACTGACCGGCGCCGGAGGGATACGGATCGAACCGATCCGCTTCCGGGGGTGCACGGGCCTCGGATGGCGCATGATCAGCCCGTGTCGATCGCCGAGCGCTTCCACGCCGCGGTGGACGACGTCTCCGACGCCGGCCTCGCCGGTCCGGAGCTGCTCCCGGTGCGGCTGTCCCGGGCGGCGGCCCGGATCCTGGGTGTCGACGGCGCCGGCCTGAGCGTCCTCGACGGCGCGGGGCGGCGGATCCCGCTCGGCGCCAGCTCGGAACAGGCCGCGCTCGCTGAGCGGCTGCAGTTCACCGCCGGCAGCGGGCCGTGCGAGACCGCGCAGCTGCACCGCGAACCGGTCTTCGCGGCCTCCGCCGACCTGGAGCGCCGCTGGCCGACGTTCGCCGGGCTGCTGACCGAGCTGACCCCGTACCGGGCCGTCGTGGCCCTGCCGCTGGGCGAGACGCTGGCCGGCAAGGGGGCCATGGACCTGCTCTTCGCCGAGGAGGCGTCGGTCCCCGACCTCGACGTCTTCGAGGCCATGGCCGTCGGTGACCTGGTGTCCTCCGCCCTCGGCGAGGCCGCCGTCTGGTCGCCGTGGTCCCCGCGGGGCGGCCCCGCCTGGCTGCACGGGCCGGCCGCGCGGGCACGGGCGACGGTGTGGGAGGCGGTCGGCCGGCTGAGCATGTCGCTGGACACCGACACGCCCGCGGCGCTGGACCTGCTGCGGGCCGCGGCGTTCTCGGCCGGGCGGGCGGTGGACGACCTGGCGACGGACCTGGTGGCCGGCCTGCTCGACCCGGCGGAGCTGCGGCCCGGCGGGGGCACGCCGTCGGGCTGACCCCGGCCTGCTCACCGTCCGTCAGGAACTGGTTGCATTTCCCCCCGTGATTGGGGGTAGGGGACCCCCGTCGTTGTGATGTGGCTCGCCGCGGGAGGCGTTGCGACACTGGGGCCCGCACCGGCACAGCAGCCCCTGGTCGGACCCCGGCAACGCCGCTGGGTACGGTGCCCAGCGCTCGTGCCGCGGCCAGGGAGGGAGGTGACTGGTGATCAGGGTCCTGCTCGCCGACGACCACGCGTTCGTCCGCGACTCGCTCACCGAGCTGCTCTCCGCCTCCGGCGACGTCACGGTGGTCGCCCAGTGCGAGGACGGGGAGCAGGTGCTCGACGCCGCCCGGCGCACCCGGCCCGACGTCGTCCTCCTCGACCTGGCGATGCCGCGCGTGACCGGGCTGCAGGCGGCGCGGGAACTGCTGGCCGAGCAGCCGGAGTCACGGGTCGTCGTCCTCACCGGGTCTCTGACGCCGGCCCTGGTCAAGGAGGCCCAGGAGATCGGGGTGGTCGGCTACCTCCTCAAGGACGACGATCCCGGCGCCCTCCCCGAGCACGTGCGGACGGTCGCCGCCGGTGGTACGGCCTGGAGCGACGCGGCGGCCTCGGCCACTGACTCCATCGGGTGAACCCCGGTGTGACGTCAGCAACGAAACAGCGCAGTCTCGGTCACGCTGTGTTCCGACTCGCTCGTCGGGCGTGGCGCCGGGTGAGGACCTAGGTCCCGCGTTGACCCAGGACCTCTGGCCAAACGACCTACGACTCGGGTCCCATATCGGCGCCCTCCCACGCAGGTGGTCAGGGCACTGACACTACGGGGGTTCCCATGGCGCTCGCTCAGATGGACCGGCATGCCCGGCTCGACCAGGCCCGGGTCCTGGTCGTCGACGACCACCGGACGTTCGCCGAACTGCTGTCCGGGGCGTTGTCCTCGGCCGGCATGACGGCGATCGGGACGGCGAACTCGGCCGCCCAGGCCGTCGCCATGGCGCAGGACCTGCAGCCCGACATCGTGGTGATGGACATCGAGATGCCCCGCCAGGACGGGCTGGCCGCCACCCGGCGTGTCCGCGAGGTCGCCCCGCGGGCGGTCGTGGCCGTGGTGACCGCGCACCGGGACCCCGACTGGGTCGTCCGGGCGGCGCAGGCCGGCGCGTCGGCGTTCATCCCCAAGGACGGGTCGCTCGCCGAGATGATCGACGTGCTGTCGCGGGTGCAGGCCGGCCAGATGCTCGTCGCCCCGTCCACCTTCGCCGGGGGCCCCACCGCAGCGCCGCCGGCCTCCGCCGACCGCACCGCCCCGCCGCAGCTGACCCGCCGCGAGCAGGAGGTCCTCGACTGCCTGGGCCGTGGCATGCAGGTCAAGGCGATCGCCCGGGTCCTCGGCATCACCCTGGAGACTTGCCGCGGCTACGTGAAGTCCCTGCACGCCAAGCTCGGCGTCCGTTCCCAGCTCGAGGCGGTCGTCAAGGCCCAGCAGCTGGGCCTGCTCGGCTCCCTGAATGACCGCTGAGCTCTCCCACTCCTCCTCCGACAGCTCCACCCGCGCGACCAGGTCGCGCCGCCGCCCCCCTGCCCGGGGTGGCGCGGGCCCGCGCCGGGAGCTGGCGGCCTTCTGCGCGACCGCGCTGCTGGTCCTGCTCGCGGTGTCCGCCGGCACCATCTGGGTCAGTGAGCGCATCGCGCGGGCGAACGCGCTGGCGGAGGCCGAGCGGGGCGCCGAGCGGCTCGGCCGCCTGCTCGTCGCGCCGGTGCTCGCCGACGCGCTGGCCGGGGTGGACGGCCGGTGGGAAGAGCTCGACCGGAACGTGCAGAACCGGATGAGCGACGGCTCGGTGACCCGCATGGTGGTCTGGCGGGCCACCGGCGAGGTGCTCTACGCCAGCGAGCCGGGCCTGCAGGGCCGGGTCATCGGCCCCTCCGACGACCTGCTCGCCGCGATCGGCGGGGAGACCGTCTCCGACGTCGACGAGGAACCGGAGACCTCGCCGCAGGCCGGCGGGGTCATGCTCGAGGTGTACGCACCGCTGGACGTGCGCGGCGAGCGGCTGGCGTTCGAGGCCTACTTCGCCTACGAGGGGATCGACCGGCAGGCCGCCCTCCTGCGCGGCGAGATCATCCCCATGGCCATCGGGGCCCTGGTCGTGCTCCAGGTGGTGCAGATCCCCATCGCCACGTCCCTGGCCCGGCGGGTGCGCCGCCAGGAGGCCGAGCGCGCCACGCTCATGCAGCGCAACGTCGAGGCCTCCGAGCGCGAGCGCCGCGCGATCGCCGCCGACGTCCACGACGGGCCGGTGCAGGACCTCGCCGGGGTCAGCTACGCGCTGTCGGCCCTGCGCGGCAGCCTGCCCGAGGAGCGACAACCGACGGTCGACCGGCTGGTGGGCGCCGTCCGCCACGCCGTCCAGTCGCTGCGGCGGCTCATGGTCGACATCTACCCACCCGACCTCAGCGGTCCGGGGCTGGGGGCCGCGATTTCCGACGTCGCCGAGCCGCTGCGGACCCAGGGGGTCGACGTCCTCATGGACGCCGCTCCCCTGCCGGAGATGACGCCCGACGCCGCGGCCGCCCTCTACCGCACGGCCAAGGAGGCGCTGGCCAACGTGGCCAAGCACGCCAAGGCCCAGCACACCTGGATCACCCTCGAGGAGACCGAGCTGCGCGGCGCGCGGGCGGTGCGGCTGGAGATCGCCGACGACGGCGTGGGCTTCCCGGAGGACGGCACCGACCGCCGCGAGGAGGGGCACCTGGGGCTGTCCCTGCTGCGTGACCGGATCGTCGACCTGGGGGGCACGGTCACCCTCACGGAGCGGCAGGGTGGCGGCGCGCTGCTCATCGCCGTCGTACCGCTGCGCCGCGACGAGTGACGCCACAGCTCCGTGCCACACCGGGGCGGACCCCCCCATTTGCGGGAGGTGCACCACCCCTGGGAGCGGCTGTGACCGGGGCGTCGGACAGGCGAGAGTTCCCCTACCCGATCGGTAGTGAGGAGCCGCCCGATGGACACGCCCAGCCGGCACCGCCGCTCCACCCTCCCGGTGTGGTCCGAGGGGAGTGCGCGGTGACCGTCGTCGACACCGCCCCGGCCACTCCCCCCGCCGCGCCCGCGCGCCGGCGCGCCCCCCGGTGGCAGCTGGTGGCCGCGCTGGCGATGGCGGCCGCAGGGGTCCTGCACGTGGCCACAGCCGTCGACCACCTGGAGTCCGGTGAGCTCGCCGTCGGCTTCTTCCTGCTGACCGCGCTGGCACAGGTCGGCCTGGCCGCCTGGCTGCTGCTCACCGCCTGGGCGGGCAGACGGCCCAGCCGCGAACTGGTCGCCTTCGGGCTGCTGGGCACGGTGGGCCTGCTGGGCCTGTACCTGCTGGCACACACCACCAACCTGCTCGACGCCTTCGCGGTGCACGACGTCGCGGCCGGTCACGCGCACGACGTCGCCGGGCGGGACACCGTCGCCGTGGACCCGATCACCGGGGTGCGGTTCGCCGACGGGATGCCGATCGCCTCCGACGGACCGGTCGCGATGGACGGCCCCACGGTGCAGCCGGCCGGGCACGGACCCGAGGCTCTGGGGACGGCGACGGTCGCGGTCGAACTGCTGGCGATGACCGCGCTCACCGCGCTCCTCCCGTCGTCCTGGCGCGGTCGCGCCACCAACGCCCTCCTCGCCCTGGGCGCACTCGCCTGGGTGCTCTGGCTCACCGGCGTCCTCGGGTGAGCCGTACCCCCCGATCTGCCGCCGTGGTCACCGGTGACCCCCGCACCGGTGGCCGCGGCGGTGCCCTGTTCGCCCGGCTGCGGGGGGCGGTGGCGTGGGGGGCCGTCGGCCTGGCCGTGCTGTTCACCGCGAGCCTGGTCGGCCTGCTCCCGGTGCAGGTGATGCGGGTCGACTCCGTCAGCATGCAGCCGACCGTCTCCCCCGGCGACCTGCTGCTCGTGCAGCACTGGCACGGCGCGGTCCACCGCGGGGACGTCGTGGCCGTGGAGAGCCCCCTCGAGGACCTGCTGCTGGTCAAGCGGGTCGTCGGGCTGGGCGGGGACCAGGTGGCCATCGAGGACGGCGTCCTCGTGGTGGACGGCGCCGCGGTCTGCGAGCCGGCGATCGACCCCGCGCTGCTGGACGGCGTCTACTTCGGCCCGGTGACCGTGCCGGAGGGCTCGTTGTTCCTGCTCAGCGACAACCGTGACGGCGCCATCGACTCCCGCGCCTTCGGGGCGGTCCCCGAGGACGCGCTGGTCGGCGCCGTGAGCGGGCGCCTGTGGCCCTCACCGGGTTCGCTGCCCTCCCCCTACGAGGGCTGCTGAGCGCACGCTCTCACCGGGGCCACGGTCGAGATCACGGGATCTCGCAGGTCCAGCCGCCCGCCGAGCGTGTGAGATCGCGTGATCTCGCCGGGGAGGCCGACCGGGGCGCGGGTCGTCAGCCGCGGACGGGGCCCTCCGCCGCCGAGGACGTCAGGTCGTCGGCGGAGCGGGACAGCTCGTGCCACAGCTTGTTGGTGTCGTTGAGCTGACGTTCCACGCCGGTGAGCGTCACGTGCACCGGGATGCCCGGCCGGCCGCCCACCTTGACGAGGAAGCGGCCCCGGCCCGGGGGCTCGGCCTCGGCGCCGGTGCCGGGGTTCCAGGCCGGCGGGTCCTGCCAGCCGACCAGCAGGTCCTGCTCGGCGTGGGTGAGCGGGACGGCGGAGGTGAGCATCGGCATCTCCGCCGACGGCAGCCCGCCACAGATGACCATGCCGGAGCGCTCGACGAAACCGCGCGCCTTCATCCGGTCCTCCTCGCTGGGGAGGGCCAGCAGGTCGCTCATGGTGTGGCTGACCATCGCCATGCCGACGCCGCGCTGCCGGTTCAGGCGGGTGAGGGCGTCGACCCGGTCGACCATGCCCCGACCGGCGCGCAGCGCCCGCCAGAGCTCGTCCAGGACGACGAAGTGGTGCCGGCGCGGCTCGAGGCCGGCGTCGGCCAGCGCGTGCGCGACGCTGATCGTCCCGAAGCCGGCCGACCAGCAGGCCAGCAGCACGGCCGCCTGCAGGTCGGTCTGGGCGTCGTCGATGCTCGAGACGTCGAAGACGACCGGGCGGTCGCGGCGCATCGGCGTGGTGGTGGGCTCGGCGAAGATGCGGCCCAGCCGCCCGCCACCGGTCAGCCCGACCAGCGTGGCCTCGAGGTCCTCGGTGACGTCGTCGTAGCGGCTGCGGTCGCCGCGGTCGAGGGCGGCGGCGCGGACGTCGTCGGGCGCGGCCCGGAGCACCTCGAGCAGGTGGTGCAGCGTCGGGGCGCCCAGCCGGGCGGTGTCGTGGGTGTCGTCGAGGACGCGCAGCGCCCGGTCGAGGACGGTCTCCTCGCGGTCGGTGGGCGGCGTCCCGCGCATGACCGTGATGAGCGCGGAGACGATCGCGTGTCGGCGTCCGTGCGCGTCGGCGAGCACCTGCTCGCGGGCGTCGCCGGTCAGCCGGGCCGCGGCCGCCACCGCCTCACCGGGGTCGAGGACGTTGAGGTGCCCGCGGCCCCGGCCGAGCCGGATGACCTGGCCGCCGATGGCCTCCACCAGGTCGACGTAGTCGGGCTTGAGGTCGCCCAGGACCATCGGCAGGACGCCGTAGCCGGCCAGCCCGAGGGCCATCCGGCGGACCACGGTGGACTTGCCCAGGCCCGGCCTGCCCAGCACGAACGCCGACGGGTTGCTGATCAGGTTGGCCCGCTGGAACCAGCTGATCGGGTCGCAGCACAGCGTCGCGCCGGAGAGCAGGTTGCGGCCCAGCGGCACCCCGGTCATCGGCGTCCCGGCGCCCACGGCGAACGGCCACAGCCCGCAGGCCTGAACGGTCGTCGCCCGCCACTCGTCGGGCGCCTGGACGTAGGTCGAGGCGCCCCGACCGCGCCCGGACCAGCCGCGGGGCGCGGGCCCCGGGGCCGGCGCCGTCCGCTTCGTCGACCGGTGCTTCACAGCGCCTCCCGGAGCTCACGGGGCACGGCCAGGTGCGCCGAGGGGACGATGCCCAGCGGCAGCGCGGCGGCGAACGCCGAGTCCTGCGAGCCGTACACCGGACGCAGCTGGGTGCGGGCGGTCGCCGACAGGTTGTCGACCGCGGCGCGGACGACGTCGAGCGCGGCCCGCGGGTCGTCGATCAGGTCGGCGTCGGCCACGGTCGCCGTCACGAGCATCGCGAAGTCGACCAGCCCGGCGCCGCGGGCCTCCTCCTCGGCGCTGAGCGCCGCCGCCCGCTGCTCCAGCAGCACCCGCGCGGTGGGCCGGGAGGACGACGACGCGCGGAAGTCCGCCGTGCGCTTGTCCTGCTCGACGATCCGGGCGGCGCGGCCGGCGTCGAGCGGTCGGTACAGCAGCGTGACCCGCTTGCGGTCGATGTCGGGGTGCGGCGCGACGAGGTCGGCCAGCACCGAGGAGTACACCTCGCCGCGCGGCGCCTCGGTCATCGACCAGGTCACCGACAGCCCGCCGTCGTGGCGGTACCAGCCCCAGCCGGCCTGCGCGGCGGCCGGTCCGACGTCCGACCAGCGCAGCTCGGGGGTGCCGCCGGCGGTGCGGGCCTCGTCGAGCGCCGCCGCCACCGACGGGTCGTAGGCCACCCGGATCGCCTCGCACAGCTCCTGGGCGGTGGCCGGGCGCACCGCGCCGGCGCCGGTGGCGTTGAGCCCGGCGGTCAGGCCCGGCAGGCGGGTGCCGATGTCCCGGGCGACGTCCTCGTCGTTCCGCCGCCGTCCACCGGACCGGCCGGCCGTGGTGAAGGTCAGGGAGACGTAGGCGGTCACCGTGGCCGACCCGGCCGGGTAGGTGTCGACGACCTCCCGCAGCATGGCCAGCGCGACGTCGGGCGCCCGCGGGTCGAGGTGCGTGCCGACCTCGTGGCGCAGCCGGGTGCCGGAGTCCGGCGCGGTCTCGAGGGTCACCGACGCCGCCACCAGGCCCGGCTCGTTGCCGAGCGCGCCCAGCCAGGCGCCCCAGTGCGCCACCCAGGTGTCGACCTGCTCGTCGTCGACCAGGGAGGCGCCGTCGGGCTCGGTGACCAGCACGACGGTGGCGTGCCGCGTGGCCGGGACGGTGACCAGCGCGAAGGGCCGGCCGTAGGAGTCCTCCCACTCCGAGAGGCGGGACGCCGCGGCCAGCCCCGGGAGCGAGAAGGTGCCCTGCGGGGTGCGCCCGAGCGGCCCGGAGCGGTAGAGGTGCGCCCCGCCGCGCCGGGCCCGGGTCCAGCCGACGCGGGTGGACAGCCGCTGCACCCCCGACCGGTGGTGGCGGTCGCGGACCACCAGCAGCGCGAGCAGCAGGCCGACGACGGCGCCGGCGACCACCGCCTCGAGGAGGCCGACCAGCACCAGGGTGGCGATCACCCCGATGAGGCCGGCCAGCAGCAGGGCGGTGCCCAGGATGCCCAGGCTGCCGAGCCCGGGGCTGGCCGGGCGGCGCCAGTTGCCGTACGTGCGGGGCTGGGCGGGGGCGGGGGGCGCGACGGTCACGGGAGCGGGTCCTCCACGTCGGGTCGGGGCGTCGGGACGGGACGGGCCTCGGAGGAGCTGCGGGTGGCGCCCGCGCGGAACGGCTCGGTCACGGGCCCGGCCACCGGGACCGGCTCGGCGCCCCTAGTGCGCTCGAGACCACGACCGCCGGTGCCCAGGCGGGCCGCGGAGTGGGGGGGGGGGGGGGGGGGGGGGGGGGGGGGGGGGGGGGGGGGGGGGGGGGGGGGGGGGGGGGGGGGGGGGGGGGGGGGGGGGGCGGGGGGGGGGGGGGGG
>NZ_JBJGYS010000037.1:0-43326 GCF_054050115.1 Geodermatophilus sp. SYSU D00708
CCCCCCCCCCCCCCCCCCCCCCCCCCCCCCCCCCCCCCCCCCCCCCCCCCCCCCCCCCCCCCCCCCCCCCCCCCCCCCCCCCCCCCCCCCCCGGCCCCCCCCCCCCCCCCCCCCCCCCCCCCCGCGGCTGGTGACGTCCTGGAACGGCCACCCTCCAGGGACCCGCGCCGAGCGTGCGAGGCGTGGGGGAGGGTGGTCCTTCTTCAGTCGTCCGGCTCGGCGTCCTTCGTCGCCTTCGCGGCGTTGATCGGGTCGACGTCGGCCGAGTCCTCGCCCACGCAGAACTGGGTCATCATGTCGTGGTCCTCGTGGGTGAGGTTGTGGCAGTGGACCATGTACCGCCCGCGGTCGGCCGGGTAGGCGAGCTCCTCCGGCCGACTTCCGGGGTCGTGGGAGTTCGGGTCGTTGGCGGGGTGGAACCGCATGAGGAGGTCGACCTTCTCGTTCTCCCCGACGTAGACGACGTCCTTGGGACCACGCTCGTGCGCCGGCGGCGGCGACCCGTTGCGGCTGACCACCTGAAAGTCCACGAGGTGGATGTGCAACGGGTGGAACCAGCCGCCCGACCGGTTCTCTATGGTCCACAGCTCGGTGGCCCCGGGCTGCGGGGTGGCGAACTCCAGGGTGAACCCGGAGTCCTCGATGTCCTTCCAGGTGACGCCGCTGATCTCCCACTCGCCGTTGTTTCGCTCGAGCCGCATCGTCCGCCTGACCGCGCCCTGCGTCTTGAGGCTCATCACGCCGCGGGCCGCGGTGGGGTCGAGCACGCTGGGGACGGCGTTGTCCGTCGTCGGCCCGGTGTCGTCCAGGACCTCGAACTGCATGACCTCGTCGGTGTTGTCGTAGTCCGTGGCGTTGGGCACGCCCAGGTTCTTCAGCTGGACCTTCGCGCCCTTCTTGTACTTCGCGAAGTCGATGACCACCTCGTACCGCTCGGCCATGCCGATGCGGAAGCTCGGCACCGTCTGCGGAGCCGGCATCAGGCCGCCGTCGGTGGCGATGACCGTCAACGGCGTCCCGTCGCTCAGCGCGAGCTTGAAGCCGCGGGAGACCGAGGCGTTGAGGATCCGGAACCGGTACTTGCGGCGCTTGACCTGCATGTTCGGCCAGGGGACGCCGTTGACGAGGATGACGTCACCGAACGTCGACGAGTGGCTGTTGTCGTCGAAGAGCAACGCGCCGGTGGAGGTGAACGCCTTGTCGCCGAGCACGAGCGGGACGTCGAACTCGCCCTTGGGCAGGGGGAGCGCCCGCTCGACCGGGTCGGTGCTGATGTACATGGCGGCCAGGCCCATGTAGGCGTTCTCCGCCGTGTGGTGCACGCCGTGGTCGTGGTACCAGAGCGTGCGGGCGCTCATCCGGTTCTCGTAGACGTAGTCCTTCCACTCCCCCGGCTGCGTCATGTCGCTGGCGTAGCCGTCGTACTGCGGCCGCGAGGGCGAGCCGTGCAGGTGGGTGGAGGTCCAGTCGCGGTACTTCAGGGCGGGGTGGGTCTCCGGCAGCCTGTTGGCCTGCCGGACGACGGCGGTCTGGCCCTGCTGCACGCGGATCGTCGGCCCGGGTGTGCCGCCGGCACCGCCGATGGTGTCGAAGTAGCCGAAGACCGGCGTCGTGAAGCCGGGGATGATCTCCGGGGTCAGCAGTCGCTGCTCCATCCGGTAGAACGCCGCACCCGGGTAGGCGGGGTTCGACCGCGACTGCGCCACCGGCGGGGTCGTGAACGGCAGCGTGTAGGGCTTGGGCAGCTTGCTGGGGGCCAACTGCGACACGGACTTGGCACTGAGCACGGGGATGAACGGCAGGGCCAGCGCGGTGGCGCCGAAGGCACCGACCTTCAGTGCGTCGCGGCGAGAGAGGTTGCTGGGCACGGTGTCTCCTTCCGATGTCCCCCGCGGGCGGTGTGCGGGAGGAGACTCCGCTGGTTGCATGCCGCAACGTCACCCGTGAGGTGGGGCGGGTACACCGCCCTGTCCTGGGGGGAACCGGGAGGTGCCCCGTCGCGTCCTCACGCAGCGTGATGGCCGGGTCCGGGGCGCACCCGTCGCCGCAGCTCAGGCGGCGAGCCACTCCCCCAGCCCGGCCAGCAGCCGATCGACGTCGGCGTCGTCGTTGTACGGCGCCAGCCCGACCCGCAGGCCGCCGGTGTCGCCGAGGCCGAGCCGGCGGGAGGCCTCGATCGCGTAGAAGGAGCCGGCCGGGGCGTTGACCCCACGCGCGGCCAGGAACCGGTAGGCGTCGGCGGCGTCCCGGCCGGGAAAGGTCATCAGCAACGTCGGCGTGCGCCGCGCCGCGCGGGACCAGAGCGTGACACCGGGCAGGGCGCGGACGCCGTCCTCGATGCGCTCCCGCAGCCGGTCCTCGTGCTGCTCCACCGCGGCCATCCCCGCCTCGAGCCGGACGCGCCGGTCGCCCTCGGGGCCGCCGAGCCCCGCGAGGAAGTCGACCGCCGCGGTGGTACCGGCCAGCAGTTCGTAGGGGAGGGTGCCCAGCTCGAACCGCTCAGGAACGGCGTGGGTGGAGGGCAGCAGCTTGTCGGGGTGCAGCGTCTCCAGCAGGTCGGGCCGGGCGACGACGCACCCGCAGTGCGGGCCGAGGAACTTGTACGGCGAGCAGGCGTAGAGGTCGGCGCCGAGCGCGGCGACGTCCACCGCGGCGTGCGCGGTCAGGTGTACCCCGTCGACGTAGGCGAGCGCCCCGGCCTCGTGGGCGAGGGCGGTGATCGTCGCGACGTCCGGCCGGGTGCCGAGGAGGTTGGACGCACCGGTGACCGCCACCAGCCGCGTGCGGCCGGACAGCACCGCGGCCACCGCCTCGGGGGCCAGCTCGCCGGTGGCCGGGTCGAAGTCGGCCCAGCGGACGGTCGCGCCGCGGGCCTGCGCCGCCTGCACCCAGGGCCGGACGTTGGCGTCGTGGTCCAGCCGGGTCACGACCACCTCGTCGCCCGGTCCCCAGCCGGCCGACAGCGTGCGGGAGAGGTCGTAGGTCAGCTGCGTCATGCTGCGGCCGAACACCACGCCTCCGGGGTCGCCGGCGACCAGGTCGGCGACCGCCCGGCGCGCGGCCAGGACGACGTCGTCGGCGGTGCGCTCGGCCTCGGTCACCTGCCCGCGGTTGGCGATCGGCGAGGTCAGCGTGTCGGCGACCGCCGCGGCCACCGAGTCGGGGACCTGCGAGCCCCCCGGGCCGTCGAAGTGGGCGGTCCCGGCGGCCAGGGCGGGGAATCGGGCACGGACGGCGTCGACGTCGTAGCGCACCGCGACAGCATGCCCAGGTCCCGCCGCGGGGCGCCCCGCCGGCGGCCGGCACCGTCCGCCGGTTGTGCACGCAGCGTGCGCAGAACCGCGCCGAGACCACGCTGCGTGCACACAGCGCGCGGAGGTCAGCCCTCCCCGTCGGGAGGAGCCAGCGCCGCGGCCCGCCGCTCCAGCCGGCGCGGGAGGACCAGCACCAGGGCGAGCATGGCCGCGAAGAACGCGGCGGCCAGCCAGAACCAGGGCGAGCGCGCCACCGCCATGACCACCTCGAGCACCAGGAACACCGAGAAGACGGTCACGCTGAACCGTTGCCGCCGACGGAGCTCGCCGAGCTGGGTGGTGACCAGCCGGTGGGCCAGGGCCCGCTGCTCGGGATCGGCCGGCACGGGTCCACCGCGGGCCGCCCGCCGGGCGCGCCGCAGGTCACCCGCCGAGGACGTCCCGACGCTCTCCTGGAACCGGCGGTTCTGCCGGGCCAGCAGCGGGCCCATGACGGCGCCGAAGAGCACCCCCGCCAGGACGCCGCCGACGACGGCGACCGGCCAGCTCTCCTCCTGCGTCAGCGCGCCGAACAGCGCCATGGCGACGCCGAAGAAGCCGCCGGTGACGAGGGACAGGACCCACCACGGAGCCCGCAGCAGCCAGTTGCCCACCCGGCCATGCTCGACGCTGCGTCACCATCCGGCGCGGCCGCTCACCCGGTCGGGTGCACGAGGTCAGCCGGCCGACGCGACGACCCGGTCGGGGCGGACGACGACCGTCGCGGCCCCGGCCCGGCGCAGCCATCCGGTGAGGACGCCGTCGACGTCGTCCACCCGCACCTCGGGGCCGCCCCAGGGCCGCACCGCCAGGCGGCCCGGGGCGAGCAGCCGCAGCCTGGCCGTCCCCGCGCCGAGCACGTCGTCCACCGGGCAGGTGCGCCCGCCGGCGCGGACCGGCGCGCGGGGCAGCAGCGTCCCGGCCAGCCGCCGTCCGGCGCGGCCGCGGCGGGCCACCAGCGGGCCGCGGCGCAGCGGCGGGGTGCGGCTGTCGGTGGCGAACGCCGCGACCGCCGGCAGCCGGCCGGCCAGCGCGAGCAGCCCCCGGCGGACGGCGGAACCCGAGCGCCCTCCCCCGGTCATCAGCCGGCCGACGAGCAGCGCCAGCCGGACCATCGCCCGCGCGTGCGGCTCGCGCTCGGCCTGGTAGGTGTCGAGCAGCGCCTCCCCCGCGGTCCCGGTGAGCACCCCGGCCAGCTTCCAGGTCAGCTGGTGGACGTCGCGCAACCCGAGCCCGAGCCCCTGCCCGATGAACGGCGGGGTGAGGTGTGCGGCGTCGCCGGCCAGCAGCACCCGCCGGTCGCGCCACCGGTCGGCCACCTGCCCGCGGTAGACGTACTCGGCCACGCGCACCACCTCGGCGGCGGCCGCGCCGTACGGGGCCAGCAGCGCCGGGAGCCGGGCGGCGAGCGCCTCGCGGGTCTCCCCCGGCCACAGCCGGAACTCCCAGCGGTAGCGGTCGCCGGCGACCGGCATGAACGTCGCCGGTCGGTCCGGGTCGCAGACCTGGTGCACGCCCGGCCACACCGGCAGCGGTGCGTCGGAGCAGACGTCGGCCACCAGCCAGCGGGCGGGCGGGCCGAGGTCGCGCATCCGGGCGCCGACCAGCCGGCGGACCGTGCTGTTGGCGCCGTCGCAGCCGAGCACCGCGGCGGCGGCCAGCGGCGTGGGGCCCCCGTGCCCGAGGACGGTCAGCACGACCCGGCCGTCGTCCTGGGCCAGCCCGGTGACCTCGGCCCCGAGGCGCAGCTCCACGGCGGGGGTCCGCCGGACGGCGGCCAGCAGCACCCGCTCCAGGTCGGGCTGGTGGAACATCGAGCCCTGCGGCCAGCCGTGCGCGCCGGCGGGGGCCGAGCGGCGGAACTCCGCGAGCGTGCGCCCGCGGCGGTCCAGCAGCCGCAGTCCGCTCATCGGCCGGCTCAGCGACAGGAACTCCTCGGCGACCCCGGCGTCGGCCAGGGCCCGCAGCGCCTCGTCGTCCAGGTGGACCGCCCGCGGACCCCCGTACGGCGCCGGTCGCCGCTCCAGGACGACCACGTCCAGGCCCCGGCGGGCCAGCAGCAGCGCCGCGGTCAGCCCCACCGGCCCGGCGCCGACGACGACGACCGGGTCCAGCGACACGGCGCAACTCTCCCAGCCTGCGGAAGCGGGGGTAGCGAGAACGTTGCAGCTCCCTTCCCATGTGTGTGACGCGCGCCATAACGTCCCAGCACGGTCATGCGCTCGAGCATGCAGGCGGCCCTCAGCGCTGAGGGCGACGAGGAGGTCACACGTGCCCGTGAACACGCGTGGAGCGATCATGCGCTCCGCTCCCGGCCAGTGGGAGGTCGTCGAGCTGGAGGCGGACGACCCGCGAACCGGCGAACTCCAGGTCAAGGTGGCGGCCTCCGGCCTCTGCCACTCCGACGACCACATCGCCACCGGCGACATGGCGGTCGGTCACTACCCGATGCTGGGCGGCCACGAGGGTGCGGGCGTCGTGACGGCGGTCGGCCCGAACACGCCGGGCTTCAAGGAGGGCGACCACGTCGTCTTCTCGTTCCTGCCCGGCTGCGGCCGCTGTCGCTACTGCGCGAACGGCCAGCAGTACATCTGCGACTCCGGCGCCAACCTGCTCGTCGGCTCGCGCTGGGACGACGCGGAGAGCTTCCGCTTCCAGACCTCCGACGGCACGTCGGTCGGCCAGATGTGCGGCCTGGGCACCTTCGCCGAGGTGACCACCGTCGACGTCCGCTCGACGGTGAAGATCCCCGACGACATCCCGCTGGAGGTGGCCTGCCTCGTCGGCTGCGGTGTCGGCACCGGCTGGGGCACCGCGGTGCAGGCCGGCGAGGTGCGCGCCGGCGACACGGTGATCGTCATGGGCATCGGCGGCATCGGCATCAACGCCGTCCAGGGTGCGGCGCACGCCGGGGCCAGCCACGTGATCGCCGTCGACCCGATCCCGTTCAAGCGCGAGAAGGCGCAGGAGCTCGGCGCCACCCACGCCTTCGCCAGCATCGAGGAGGCCGCCGACTTCGGCCGCAGCGTCACCAACGGGCAGGGCGCGGACAAGGCGCTGGTCACCGTCGGGGTGCTGAAGGGCGAGCACGTCGCCCAGGCGTTCGAGGCGATCGGCAAGGGCGGTCGGGTCGTCATCACCGGCCTCGGCGACCTCACCGACAAGGGCATCCCGATCAACCCCAGCATGTTCGCGCTGTTCACCAAGGAGATCCGCGGCGCGCTGTTCGGCGACCAGAACCCCAGCTCCGACATGCTGAAGATGCTGCGGCTCTACCAGGAGGGGAAGCTCAAGCTCGACGAGCTGATCACCACCCGCTACAAGCTCGACGAGATCAACCAGGGCTACGAGGACATGCACGCCGGCAAGAACATCCGCGGCGTGATCATCCACGACTGAAGAAGGACCCCGTCCTCCCACCCTGCGCAGGCTCAGGGTGGGACCCGGGACGGGGCCTCCGACCGGGCCGGGGCGCTCCCTGCGGGGGCGCCCCGGTCGCACGTCCACGCCAAGAGGAGCACCTTCGTGAGCACCGCCACCGCCGCCCGGCGGCTCGACGTGACCGGCATGGTCCGGGTCGCCCGCGAGCGGGTGGTCGCCCGCATCCGTGAGGCCGAGGTCGTCGCGGCGGCCCTGTCGGCCGGCCGCAACGTCCTGCTGGAGGGCCCGCCCGGCACCGGCAAGACGACGCTGCTGCGCTCGCTCGCCGACGGCGCCGGGGTGCCGCTGGTGCTGGTCGAGGGCAACGCCGAGCTGACCCCGACCCGGCTGGTGGGCCACCACGACGCCTCCCGGGTGCTGACCGAGGACTACCGCGCCGAGAACTTCGTGCCCGGCCCGCTCACCCGCGCCATGACCGACGGCGCGATCCTCTACGTGGAGGAGTTCAACCGGGTGCCCGAGGAGACGATGAACGTCCTCCTCGGGGTGCTCTCCGAGCGCGAGATGCACGTGCCCCGGTTCGGCCGGGTCACCGCCCGTCCCACGTTCCGGCTGGTCGCGGCGATGAACCCGTTCGACGCGGTGGGGACCGCCCGGGTGACGCCGGCGCTCTACGACCGCTCCTGCCGCGTGGCGATGGGCTACCAGGACGAGGAGGCCGAGCTCGCCGTCGTCGCCGCGGCCACCGGTGGACCGGACGAGCTGGTGGCCCGCGCGGTGCGCACCGTGCGGATCACCCGCGACCACCCCGAGCTGCGCATCGGGTCCTCGGTCCGCGGCGCCATCGACACCGTGCTCATCGCGCTGGAGCTGGCCACCGTCCGCGGGCACGAGGGCGTCGAGGACGGCACCGGGCTGGACGCCGCACTGGCCGCGCTCACCGGCAAGGTCACCCTCGCCGACGGCACCGCGCGCCCGGTGGAGGACGTCGTCGCCGACATCTGGCGCCGGGCGGGTGAGGAGCTGGGAAAAGCCTGACGCCCGAGGAGCCGGGCGAGCAGACGGAGGAGGCGGGCGGGTCCGACGGGGAGCCCGACGCGCCGGCCGAGCCGCTCCCACCCCCACCGGGGGCCGGCGGGCTGCGCGAGCCCCCGGGACGCCGTCCTCCGCAGCCGGCGCCGGTGGAGGACGCCGAGGACGTCGAGCAGCTGCTCAAGCAGCACCAGGCCCGCCGCGCCGGTCGCGACGAGCTGTCCCGGTCCCACCCGGAGTTCCAGCAGGTCTCCCCGCAGCTGGGCGAGCTCGACGAGGAGGCGATGGCCGAGCTCACCGCGCGCGACCCCGACGCTGCCAACCGGCTGCTGACGGCCATGGGGCGGGCGTTCGACCCGGCGCTGCGCGCGGCCGCCCGGGCGCTGGCCTGCCGGCTGCCGGTGGGGACGCCGCGCGCCGGCGTGCCCGACCGCCCCGGCACCCGCCGGGTGGTCACCCGCCGCGACGAGACCGGCAGCGACATCGACCTGGACGCCACCCTCGCCGCCCGCGGCGCCGAGCCGCACTGGCGGGCCGAGCACCTGCACACGCGGGGCTGGCGCTCCACCGGCCGGGCGTGCGTCCTGCTCGTGGACGCCTCCGGCTCGGTGGCCGGCGACGAGCTGGCCGTCGCCGTCCTCACCGCCTCGGCGCTGGCCCAGCGGATGCGAGCCGGTGACGAGCTGGGCGTGGTCGCGTTCTGGTCGCAGGCGGTCGTGCTGCGGCCGCTGTCCACCGACCCGCGCACCGACACCGTCATCGACCGGCTGTTCGACCTCGACGGCGGCGGCACGACCGACCTCGACCTGGGCCTGCGCACCGCGGCGGCCCAGCTGGCCCGCTCCCGCGCCGCCGCCCGCGACGTGCTGCTGCTCTCCGACGGGATGCCGACCGACAGCCCCGACCCCCTCCCGGCCGCGGCGGCGCTGGCCCGCGCCGGGGCGCACCTGCACGTGCTCTCTCTGTCCGAGGAGCCCGAGTCGGTGGCCCACTGCGCCGCGCTGGCCGCCGCCGGTGACGGCCGGGTCGCGCCGCTGCTCAGGCCGACGCAGGCCCCGGCCGCGGTGCGGGCCCTCCTGGGCTGAGCGGAGTGAGAGGGGCGCGTTCTCCGCGCCGTGGCACTCCGCTGACCGGCCGGACGGCGTCGCCCGCGCGGGCCGGGTCCAGCGGGACGGCGGAGGTCAGGACGGCGGGCCCGAGCCGCAGCACGCCGTCGGACAGCGCCGCGCAGCGCACCCCGCCGCGGCCCCGCAGCCCGCGGTGGGCCCCCGGCGCGAGGACGACGTCCATCCAGGCGCACGGGTTGGCCGGCCGCCCGCCCCGCAGCCGCACCGGGCCGGCGCCGGTGTCGAGGGCGAACTCCTGCCCGCGCAGCGCCTCCACCTCCGCGCCCCGCAGGACGACGGTGCGCCGGGTCAGCAGCGGGTCGAACGGCGGCACGCCGAGCTCGGCGGCCAGCGCCTCCAGCGCCTCGACGGCGATCACGGTGAGCTGGGCGTCGCGGTGCGCGGGCCGGCCGGCGTAGCGGTCGCCCACCACACCGATCCCGGCGCGCACCTCGATCGATCCGCGCCGGTCGCCGTCCTGGTCGGCGACCTCGGCACCCGGCCGCCCGCCGTAGCGGTGCACCGGCGAGGCGAGCAGGCCGACGACCTCGACGTCGTAGCGGTACGGCAGGGCGCTCAGAGGATCGGCCCGGCACCCGGCGGCGGGGTCGGCTCCGCCTCGTCGGCCAGCCCGTACGCGCGGGCCTCGGGGGCGTCGAGCAGCTTGCCGGCGCGCATGTCGGCGGCGACCTCCTCGACCGGGCGCCCGCAGGCGTCGGCGACCCGCTCCTGCAGCCGGTGCAGCCGGCGGGCGTACTCGGCGGCCCACGCCTCGACGTCGGACCCGGGCAGGCCGCGCGGCGCCCGCGGCTCGGCCAGGTGGACCATCGCGTGCGGGCCGACCAGCCGGCGGTCGGCCACGGCCAGCACGGCCACCGCGGGCCCGGTCAGGGTGCCCAGGCAGGTGGCGTGCACGGGGGCGCCCATGAGGTCGAGGGCGTCGACCAGGGTCAGGGCGCCGTCCAGGTCCGCGCCGACCCCGGACAGCTGCAGCCGGACCGGTCCGTCACCGGTCGCGTCGAGCAGCGCCAGCTCGGCGACGGCCTGGTTGACCGCCTCGGCGTCCAGGTGCCCACCGAGAGCCACCACCCGCCGCTCGATCAGCCGCTCGGCCAGCCAGTCCCGTCCGCCGACGACCAGGGAGGCCGACGCCGACACCGGCCCGGGCGCGGCCGGACGGGGCTCGGGGTGCCACGGGTCGTGCCGCGGGCGCGGCGGCTCCGGCGGCTGTGGCGGCAGGGGCGGGAAGGTGTTCCTGGGCACGGTCATGGGGACTCCTCCGACGGTCGGACCTGCCAGTCGACGGTGCGGCCCAGCGCGGCCGCGTAGCGCTCCAGCGTGGACAGCCGCGCGTCGAGCTCACCGCTCTCCAGCCGGGCGACGGCGGACTGCGAGGTCCCCATGCGCGCGGCGAGCTCGGTCTGGCTCAGCTCACTCTCCTGGCGGAGCCGGACGAGCTCCTCGATGAGGCCGCGCCGACGGTCGGCGAGCCCCTCGAGGCCCGGGAACCGGCTGCGGCGCTGCGGCGGCATAGCAGGAACGGTATACCTCTTCCGCTATACCGGGAACCCGCCGCGGCTGCCGCACCACGCAGCGCCCCGGCCCTCGCACCCCGCGCCGCCCCGCCTCTCGCCCCGGCTGGGGCCGGGGTGGGGCCGGGCAGCAACGTCGGGCTGGGGCCGGGCTCGGGGCGGACAGCGCCCGAGGCGGCGCCCGGGGACCGAGGCGCGGGGCCGTGGACGGCTGGCCCTCAGCGCTCCGCGGTCCGGTGGATGGGACCCTCGATGCCGGTCAGCCGCTCCCCCGAGCCGCCCCAGCGCCCCGCGATGATCTCCGCCGCGATCGAGATGGCGGTCTCCTCGGGGGTGCGGGCCCCCAGGTCCAGGCCGATCGGCGAGGACAGCCGCGCCAGCTCCTCCTTGGCCAGCCCGGCGTCGGCCAGCCGCGCGAGCCGCTCCTCGTGCGTCCGCCGCGACCCCATGGCGCCGACGTAGGCCACCGGCAGCCGCAGCGCGACCTCCAGCAGCGGGACGTCGAACTTCGGGTCGTGGGTGAGCACGCACAGCACGGTGCGCTCGTCGATGCGCCCGGCGTCCACCTCGGCCTGCAGGTACCGGTGCGGCCACTCCACGACCACCTCGTGGGCGTCCGGGAAGCGCTTGGGCGTCGCGAACACCGGGCGGGCGTCGCAGACGGTGACCCGGTACCCGAGGAACGCGCCGACCCGGGCGACCGCCGCGGCGAAGTCGATCGCGCCGAACACCACCATGCGGGCCGGCGGGGCGAAGGAGTTGACGAACAGCGTGAGGTCGTCGCCTCGCCGCTCGCCGTCGTGCCCGAAGTGCATCTGCCCGGTGCGACCGGCGGCGAGCATCCCGCGGGCGTCGGCGGCGACGGCGTCGTCCAGCCGCTGCAGGCCCAGCGTGCCCGAGCTGCGGTCGGGCCAGACGACCAGCCGCTTGCCCACGCGGTCCTCGGGGCCGGCGACGCAGGTGACCACGGCGACCGGTTCGTGCCGGTCGACCGACTCCTTGATCTCGCCCAGCTCGGGGAACGACTCGCGGGAGACCCGCTCGACGAACACGTCGAGGATCCCGCCGCAGGTCAGCCCGACGGCGAAGGCGTCGTCGTCGCTGACGCCGTACCGCTCGAGGGTCGGGACGCCGCTCTCGGCGACGTCCTTGGCCTCCTCGTAGACCGCGCCCTCGACGCAGCCGCCGGAGACGCTGCCCACGGCGGTGCCGTCGGGTCCGACGAGCATCGAGGCGCCGGCCGGGCGCGGCGCCGAACGCCAGGTGGCGACCACCGTCCCCATCCCGACGGTCTCGCCCGCCTGCCACCAGCCGACCAGGTCGTCGAGCACGTCACGCATCGCTGCCTCTTCTCCCAGCGGAGTGTGGAAGTGCAGGAAACCCGCACCGTCGTACTCCGCTCAACACCTCAGGCACGGGAGATCACTCCCGCGAGCTCCTCGAACGCCGCCATGCTGTGCCCGGCCACGAAGGCGTCGACGAACGGCAGGGCGGCCTGCATCCCGGCGGTCAACGGCTCGTAGCCCTCGCGGCCCTTGTGCGGGTTGACCCACACGACCGCGTGCGCCAGCCGGTGCAGCCGGGCCATCTGCTCGGCGAGCACGTCGGTGCCGCCGCGCTCCCACCCGTCGCTGCACAGGACGACGACCGCGCCGCGGGCCGTGCCGCGCTGCCCCCACCGGTCCAGGAACGCCTTGAGCACCTCGCCCAGCCGGGTGCCCCCGGACCAGTCGGGGATGGCGGTGCCACTGGCCGCGAGCGCCTTGTCCGGGTCGCGCAGCCGCAGCTCGCGGGTGACGCGGGTGAGCCGGGTGCCGATGGTGAACACCTCGGTGGCGGCCGGGTGCGCGCGCACCGCGGCGTGGGCGAACCGCAGGAGGGCGTCGGCGTAGGGGCTCATCGACCCCGACACGTCGACGAGCAGGACGACGCGGCGCGGGCGCGGCCGGGCCCGGCGGTGCAGCAGCCGGGTGACCTCACCGCCGTCGTGCAGCGCCCGGCGCACCGTGCGGGAGGCGTGCACCGCGCCGTGCGCGCTCGGCCGCCGGCGGCGGGAGGCCCGCATCGGGGAGGCGGGCACCAGCAGCGCGAACAACCGGCGCAGGTGCTCGCGCTCGGCCACGGTCATCTCGGCGACGTCCCGGTGTCGCAGCACCTCGTCGGCGCTGGCCCGCCCGGCCAGCTCCGGCGGCTGCTCGCCCTCCTCGCCCGCACCGGTGCCCGCCTCCAGCGGCGCGGTGGTGGCCAGCACCCGCTCCGGCTGCGCCGCCGAGCGGGTCGGCCGCGGCGCCTCGCCGCCGAAGAAGGCGGCGAAGGCGGCGTCGTAGCGGTCCAGGTCGTCGGGGCCGGCGCACAGGGTCAGCCGCCCGGCCCAGTAGACGTCGGTGGCGTCGAGGACGTCGAGCGCGCCGACCGCGGCCAGCATCGCCTCCACCCGGTCCGGACTGGCCGCCACCCCGGCGTGGCGAAGGGTGCGCGCGAAGCCCAGCACCGTGTCGACGACGTCCCGCCGGCGAGACGAGAGGGCGGCCTCGTCCAGGGACCCACCCCGAGCGTGCGAGGGGCCTGCGGCCCTGTCCAGAGGCCCGCCGCGAGCCTGCGAGCGGTGAGGGGGACAGGGTCCTTGCAGAGGTCCTCTCTCAGCCACCGAAGAGCGCCCCCCGGGCCAGGGCGTGCACCCGGTCGGTGTCCTCGCGGTACTTGAGCACCGCGCCCAACGTGCGCGCGGCGACGTCCGGGTCGAGGTCGCGGGCGCCCAGGGTGTGCAGCGCGGTCGCCCAGTCCATCGCCTCCGCGACGCCGGGCGGCTTGAGCAGGTCGAGGGTGCGCAGCTTCGCCGTCGCGCGGGCCACCTCGCGGGCGAGCTGCTCGGTCACCTGCGGCAGCCGGGTGCGCAGGATGGCGACCTCGCGGTCGAAGTCGGGGTGCTGCAGCCAGTGGTAGAGGCAGCGCCGCTTGAGCGCGTCGTGCACCTCGCGGGTGCGGTTGGACGTGAGCACCACCAGCGGCGGCGTGACCGCCCGGATGGTGCCGAGCTCCGGGATGGAGATGGTGAAGTCGGAGAGGACCTCGAGCAGGAACGCCTCGAACTCGTCGTCCGCGCGGTCGACCTCGTCGACCAGCAGCACGCTCGGGGAGTCCTCCAGCGCCTGGAGCAGCGGGCGGGCGAGCAGGAACCGGCGGTCGTAGAGGGAGGCCTCGAGGGTCTCGGTGTCGCCGGTGGCGTGCGCGGCCTCCGCGGCGCGCAGGTGCAGCAGCTGCCGGCCGAAGTCCCAGTCGTAGAGCGCCTGGCTGGCCTCCAGGCCCTCGTAGCACTGCAGCCGGTACAGCGGCCGGCCGGTCACCTGCGCCAGCGCCTGGGCCAGCGCGGTCTTCCCGACGCCGGCCTCGCCCTCGAGGAACAGCGGGCGGTGCATGGTCAGGGCCAGGTAGGCCGCGGTGGCCAGCCCCTCGTCGGGGAGGTAGCCGGTGCCCTCGAGGGCGGCGGCCAGCTCGTCCGGCCCGGCGAACCCGCCGTCCGAGGCCGACACCGGTTCCAGCGTGGTCTCACTCACGGTCCGAGCATCCCACCTGCCGTGTCCCGGCGCGGTCCCCGGCGGGGCGGGGGCCCTGCACGCGACGGCGCCCGCCCCGACGAGCCGGGCGGGCGCCGTTGCAGGGCGGTCGGGTCAGCCGATCCGGCCGTCCCGGTCGCGGTCCAGGGCGTCGCCGCGCCGGCCGGTGCCCTGCGCGTCGTCGAAGTCGATCTGCTCCTTGCGGACGTCGGCGGAGACCGTCTCGGTGTCGGTGACCGTCTCCTTGTCCAGGCGCACGCGCTCGACCGGCACGGCCTCCTTCTCCACCACCGGGCGCTCGGCGTGGAGGGTCACCTCGTGCTCCTCCTCGCTGATGGCGGGGCCGTCCAGCGCGTTGCCCACGTTGGCGTCGGTGATCGGCTCGCGCTCGACCCGGACCTCCTCGCGGGAGACCGGCACCGTCTCGGTCTGGTTCTCGGTGACGACGTACTTGCGCAGCCGGGCCCGGCCGACCTCCTCGCTGCGGGTGCCGACGTTGAGCTGCTCCTCGGAGCGGGTCATCGCGTTGTCCGTCGTCGGGCCAGAGGTGTCGTGGCCGACCGCGGCGCGGGTGTCGGTGTGCCGCCCGGTGCCGGCGTCCGCGCCGGTCAGGTCGCGGTCGCGGTCGGTCACGGCACCGCGGTCACGGTCGGTCAGGTCGCGGTCGGCGATGCCCTGGCCGGCCATCCCGGTGGTCGCCATCCCGGTGGTCGACTCGGTGCCGGTCCTCGTCCCCGCCGTCCCGGCCTGGTCGACGCGGCCGACGGTCGTGTCGGTGCGGCCCACGTTCCCCGAGCCGAAGTCCATGCCGTAGTAGCGGTAGAGCTCCTGCTCCTCCTGCGGCGACAGGTGGCCCTCGGTGTCGATCTTCGGCGCGTCCTTCACCGCGCTCTTGCTGACCGGTACCCGGAGGCCGTCGTCGGTGAGGTCGGCCTGCCGGATCGGGACGAAGGTCTCCTTGGTGCCGAACAGGCCGGTGCGGACGGTGACCCACTCCGGCTGACCGGTCTCGTCGTCCAGGTAGACCTCCGAGGCCGAGCCGATCTTGTCGCCCGACTCGTCGTAGACGTCCTTGCCGATCACGCGGCTGATGGCGTCGGTTCCGATCATCGTCGTTGTCGCTCCCAACTGAGCTGGTGACACGGTCGCGGGAGGGGTGACCAGGAGTGAGGTCACGAAACGGACACGCGCTCATCGACACGCCCGGGCGGGCCGGTCCCGGGCGCCCGCCGGCGACGACCTCGGGACCCGGGGGTGCGCGTTCGCGCAGGTCCACGAGGGCGCCACCGACGGGCAACCGGCGTTTCGGTGCCGGATGGACCGGCTGGGCACGGAGGGTCACGAATCCTCGGCCGGGCGTGTCGTCTCGCCCCGCTTCCCGGCGCGTCGCCACCGCCGACCGGCCCCCGGCTGCTCATCCTGGAGGGCGTGCCTCCCCGCTCGCCGTACGACAACCTGGTCCACCCGCGCACCGTCAAGAAGCCCACCCCGCAGGTCGAGGCCGAGCGGGACCTCGTCGTCGAGGACCCGAGCTCGGGGTTCGTGGGCGCGGTCGTGCGCTGCGAGAAGGACGTCGTCCACCTGGAGGACCGGTTCGGGAAGGTCCGCGCCTACCCGCTGGGGCCCGGGTTCTGGGTCGACGGCCGGCCGGTCGTGCTGGTGCGGCCCAAGCCCGCGGCGCCGGTGACCCCGACCCGCAGCGCGTCGGGGTCGACCTACGTCGCCGGGGCGCGGGCCCGGGTCGCCCGCGAGGGCCGCATCTACGTCGAGGGCAAGCACGACGCCGAGCTGGTCGAGAAGGTCTGGGGCCACGACCTGCGCATCGAGGGCGTCGTCGTGGAACCGCTGCACGGCGTGGACGACCTGCCGGCGATCGTCCGGGAGTTCCGCCCGGCGTCGGGGCGGCGGCTGGGCGTGCTGGTCGACCACCTGGTGAAGGGGTCCAAGGAGTCCCGGATCGCCGACCAGGTGACCGGCGAGCACGCGCTCGTCGTCGGGCACCCGTTCATCGACATCTGGCAGGCGGTCAAGCCGCAGGTGGTCGGCATCCACGCCTGGCCCACGGTGCCCAAGGGCGAGTCGTGGAAGGAGGGGGTCTGCCGCCGGCTGGGCTGGGAGGACGACACCGGCTACGTCTGGGCGCAGCGGATCCTCGCCCGTGTGCGGACCTGGACCGACCTGGAGCCGGCCCTGATCGGCCGGGTCGAGGAGCTCATCGACTTCGTCACCACCGACTGACCCCCTTGTCCCGGCCGGGCCGGGATGCCATTGTCCCAATCACTTGATTGATTGAGTGACATGGGGGCGCCGTGAGCCTGGTCCTGCTGCTGCCGATCGTCGCCGCGGTGGCGGCCCTCGTCGTTCCCGGCGTCCTGCGGAGGACCCCGCCCAGCCGGGAACGGGCCGTGGCCGCTGCCCGGCGGCACGCCGGACTGGGCTCCGCGACCGCCCTCGTCGCCGGGGCAGCCGGCGCGCTGTGGGTGGGCACCACCCGGCTGGACGACGGCGGCCCCGGCAGCCTGGGCGTCACCGCGCTGCTCGTGCCGATCACGTTCGGCGTCCTGCACACGGTCGTCCTCGGCCTGGCCGAGCTGGCCTGGCCGCGGCCGGAGGGCACGGTGCGCCGGGCCCGGCTGGAGCGC
This sequence comes from Geodermatophilus sp. SYSU D00708, assembly GCF_054050115.1. Lineage (NCBI taxonomy): Bacteria > Bacillati > Actinomycetota > Actinomycetes > Geodermatophilales > Geodermatophilaceae > Geodermatophilus > Geodermatophilus sp. SYSU D00708. The sequence continues at coordinate 16,541 of NZ_JBJGYS010000037.1, forward strand.
CGCGGGCTGCTGGACGCCGCGCCGCGCTGGCTGGTGCGGACGACGGTCGTCGCCGCCCTGGCCGCCGCCGCCACGATCGCGCTGGGTGCCGTGCTGGCCGCTCCCGACGGCCGCAGCCTCCTGGTCGAGGTCGGGCCGGTCCGGTCGACGGCGAGCCCCTTCCCCGGCCTTTTCTACGGCCGCCCGGCGACGCTCGGGCTGCTCCTGCTCGCGGCCCTCACGGCAGCAGCGCTGTGGATCGTCGCCACCCGGCCGGCGGTGACGACCGAGGACGAGCGCGTGGAGGCCGCCCTGCGGCGGGCCTCGGTGCACCGGGTGCTGCGCGGGGCCGCCGCGGCGACGCTCGTGGTCACCGGTGGCCTGCTCGGCGCCGCCGGCAGCTCGTTGTGGAGCGTGTCCACCGCGACCGGGCAGCAGGTGCTCGGCGCCGTCGGGGTCGGCGTGGGGGGCTGTGGGTTCGCCGCGCTGCTGGCGGGGGTGGCGGTGGCCTGCGTCCGCGCGCCCGGGGTGCCGGCCGGCGAGCCCGCCGTCCGAGCCTGACGGCGATGGCGCTCGACATCACCGTCGACGTCGGTGCCGCGGTCCCGCCGTACGAGCAGATCCGCAGCCAGATCGCCGCCTACGTGCACGCGGGCCTGCTCCCCGAGGGCGCCCGGCTGCCGGCCATGCGGGCGCTGGCCGCCGACCTCGGCGTGGCCACCGGGACCGTGGCGCGGGCCTACGCCGAGCTGGAGGCGGCCGGCCTGGTCGCCAGCCGCCGCCGCACGGGCACGGTGGTCACCGGCCGCGGTCCCGCGGCCCCGGCGGAGGAGCAGCTGCGCCGGACGGCCGGCGAGCTGGCCGTGCAGGCCCGGTCCCTGGGCGTGGACGGCGAGACGGTGCTGGCCATCGTGCGGGCGGCCCTGCTCCAGACGCGCTGAGCGGAGTGGATCCGGGCAGGTGACCCGCACAGATCCACTCCGCTCGAGACGGTCAGCCGGGGATGTAGTCGAAGCTGTCCGGGTCGGGGCCGGTGCGCTCGCCGCGGTCCAGGCCGCTGATCGCCGCCATCTGCGACTGGTCGAGCTCGAAGTCGAAGATCGCGAAGTTCTCCTCGACCCGGCTGCGGGTGACCGACTTCGGGAAGACGACGTCCCCCCGCTGGACGTGCCAGCGCAGGGTCACCTGGGCCGGGGTCTTGCCCAGGCTCTCGGCGACCTCCTTGATCGCCGGGTCGTCGTTCACCTTGCCCTTGGCGATGGGCGCCCAGGCCTCGGTGACGATCTCGTGCTCGGCGCCGAAGGTGCGCGCCTCGTCGTTGGCCAGGTAGGGGTGCACCTCGATCTGGTTGACCGCCGGCCGGACCTCCGTGGCGCCGAAGAGGTTGCGCAGGTGGTGCGGCTGGAAGTTGGAGACGCCGATCGCGCGGACCCGGCCGCCGGCGTAGATCTCCTCCATCACCTTCCAGCGGGCGACGTAGTCGCTGACCGTCGGCAGCGGCCAGTGGATGAGGAAGAGGTCGAGCTGGTCGAAGCCGAGCTGGGCCAGGCTCTCGTCGAAGGACCGGAGGATGTCGTCGCGCGTCTGCCGGTTGTTGTTCAGCTTGCTGGTGACGAACACCTCCTCGCGCGGGATGCCGGAGGTGCGGACGGCCTCGCCGACGCCCTTCTCGTTGCCGTACATCTGCGCGGTGTCGATGTGCCGGTAGCCGACCTCGAGCGCGGTGCGGGTCGCCTCGGCGGTCTGGTCCGGCGGGATCTGGAAGACGCCGAAGCCCAGCTGGGGGATCTCGACGCCGTTGTTCAGTCGGATGGTGGGCACGCTGGCCACAGGCACGGTTCCTCTCGGATCGGGGAGGGCGGCGCTCACGACGGGGGGCCGCCCGCGGGAGACGCCTACCCCTTGACGCCGTCGTCAACCCGTGCAGTGTCCGGGGGCACACCGGCCGACCGCGCCGGACGGCGCAGCAGCGGCCCGCCGGCGAGCGCGAGGAGGGCGGCGCCCGCCGCGGCCAGCGCCGGGACGGCGAACGCGGTCTCCGCGCCCCACGCGTCCACGGCCGCGCCGGCCAGCGCCGAGCCGGCGGTCACCCCGAGGGTGAGCCCGGTCGTGGTCCAGGACAGCGCCTCGGTGAGCGCGGCGCGCGGCACCCGCGACTCGGCCAGCGACGTCCCCGACACCAGGACCGGGGCGATCGTCAGGCCGGCGAGGAACCCGACGCCGACCAGGACCACGAGCGAGCCCACGCCCCACATGAGCTGGGCGGCGAGGCCGAAGGCGACCGCGGTGGCCAGGAAGCGGGTGGCCAGCGTGCCGGGCAGCCGGAGGACGCCGTAGAGCAGGCCGGCCACCAGGCTGCCGCCCGCGTAGACGGCGAGCGCCAGGCCGGCCAGCGCCGGGACGCCCTCCGCGGCGGCGAAGCCGACCACGACGACGTCCACCGCGCCGAACACGCCCCCGACCGCGACGTAGGTCGCCGAGACCACCAGCACCGTGGCGTTGAGGGCGGCCCACCTGCGGGCGGGCGAGGCGGGGTCGGGCTCGTGCACGGCCGGCTCGGTGTCGCGCTGCCCGGCCAGCCAGAAGCCGCCGACCGAGCCCAGGACGATGCCGGTGAGGAAGCCGACCGGCGGGGCGACCAGCGTGGCGAGCAGGGTGACCAGCGGCGGGCCGACGACGAAGACCACCTCGTCGACGACGGCCTCCAGGGCGAAGGCGGTCTGCCGCCCGCGGGCGTCCTCGAGCGCCGCAGCCCAGCGGGCCCGCACGAGCGAGCCGATGTTGGGCCCGCTGGCCCCGCAGACCGCGGCCAGCAGGAACCACGACCAGCGCGGGGCCCCGGCGGTCACCGCGGCGACGAAGCCCACCCCGGAGAGCAGGTAGGCCGTCATCGCCCAGCGCAGCACGACGCCCTGGCCGCGGCGGTCCATCGCGCGGGCCCACTGGGGGCTGGCGACCGAGAAGCTCAGTGCCAGGGTGCCCGAGACCGCGCCGGCCAGCCCGTAGCTGCCGGTCTTCCCGGCCACGAGGAGCACGGCACCGAGACCGAGCATGGGGATCGGCAGGCGGGCGACCCAGCCGGCGAAGGAGAACGCCACCGAGCCGGGCACGGCGAACAGACGGGCGTACGGAGCGAACACGGTGCGGGGTGACACGGACTTCTCGCGCTTCCTGGCCACAGGCGAGTGCGGGGTGAGCCCGCCGGACTCTCGGGTGGCCCGCCGACCGTAGCAACGGCGGCCGACAGCCCGCCGCCGGTTTCCGCGCGGACCGGTCCCGCGCCGGACGGCGGCGCGATGTCGGCTCCCGCCACTACATTCGGGGCGTGACCTCGACGACGCCGCTGCCCGACCCGGTGGTGCGCCGCCCGGACCCGGTCCCCGGTACCGGCGGGTTGGTGGACCGGCACGGCCGTGTCGCCACCGACCTGCGGGTCTCCCTCACCGACCGGTGCAACCTGCGCTGCAGCTACTGCATGCCCCCCGAGGGGCTGGACTGGCTGCCCAAGGTCGAGGTGCTGACCGACGACGAGATCGCCCGCCTGGTCCGCATCGGCGTCGAGCAGCTGGGCATCCGCGAGGTCCGCTTCACCGGCGGCGAGCCGCTGCTCCGGCCCGGCCTGGTCGGCATCGTGCAGGCGGCCACCGCCCTGCGGCCGCGGCCCGAGGTCAGCCTCACCACCAACGCGATCGGCCTGGCCCGCGTCGCCCCCGCGCTCGCCGCGGCCGGGCTGGACCGGATCAACGTCAGCCTCGACACCCTCGACCGCGACCGGTTCAAGCAGCTGGCGCACCGCGACCGGCTCGACGACGTGCTCGCCGGCCTGGCCGCCGCGCAGGCCGCCGGGCTCACCCCGGTCAAGGTCAACGCCGTCCTGCTGCGCGGGATCAACGAGGAAGACGCCGTCCCGCTGCTGGACTTCTGCCTGGAGCAGGGCTACCAGCTGCGGTTCATCGAGCAGATGCCGCTCGACGCCCACCACGCCTGGACGCGCGGGCAGATGGTCACCGCGGAGGACATCCTCGAGCGGCTCTCGGCCGCCCACACCCTCACCCCCGACACCGAGGAGCGGGGCTCGGCGCCGGCCGAGCGCTTGCTGGTGGACGGCGGCCCGGCCACCGTCGGCGTCATCGCCTCGGTGACCCGCTCGTTCTGCGGCACCTGCGACCGCACCCGGCTGACCGCTGACGGGCAGGTCCGCAACTGCCTGTTCGCCCGCGAGGAGTCCGACCTGCGGACGCCGATGCGCGACGGCGCCTCCGACGAGGAGCTCGCCGACCGCTGGCGGATCGCCACCCTCGGCAAGCTGCCCGGGCACGGCATCGACGACCCGAGCTTCCTGCAGCCGTCCCGGCCCATGTCGGCCATCGGGGGCTGAGCAAACCCATGGTCACCGTCCGGTACTTCGCCGGCGCCCGCGCGGCGGCCGGCGTCGACACCGAGGAACGCAGCGCCGGCACCCTGCAGGAGCTGGTCGGGCAGATCGTCGACACCCACGGCGAGAAGCTGGAGCGGGTGCTCACCGCCTGCTCGTTCCTCGTCGACGGAACGCAGACGCGGGACCGCTCGTTGGTCCTGCAGCCCGGGGCGGTCGTCGACGTGCTGCCCCCGTTCGCCGGAGGTTGATCCCCCACCCGTGCAGGCGCTGCCTCACCATCCCCCCTGCCCTGAACGCCTGCGGAGCCCGCCCGCGCGGACCCCTCGATGACCGAGTGGCTGCTCGTCGTCGTCGGCGTCCTGCTCGTCCTCGCCTGCGCCGGTTTCGTCGCCTTCGAGTTCGCCCTGGTCACCGTCGACCGGGTGACCGTGGAGCGGGCGGCCGAGGCGGGCTCCCGCCGCGCCGGCACGGCACTGTCCGCGCTGCGGACGCTCTCCACCCAGCTGTCCGGCGCCCAGCTCGGCATCACCGTCACCAACCTGGCCATCGGCTTCGTCGCCGAGCCCTCGATCGCCGCGCTGCTCGAGGGCCCGCTGGGCGACCTGGGCCTGTCCGGTGCCGCCGCGCGGTCGGTGTCGATCACCCTGGCGCTGGTCCTGGCGACCGTGCTGACCATGGTCTTCGGCGAGCTGGTGCCCAAGAACCTGGCGATCGCCCAGCCGCTCCGGGTGGCCGAGGCCGTGTCCGGCTTCCAGCGCGGCTTCACCCGCGCCACGTCGCCGGTCATCCGGGTGCTCAACGGCGCGGCCAACGGCATCCTGCGCCGGGCCTTCGGCGTCGAGCCGCAGGAGGAGCTGGCCTCCGCCCGGTCGCCGGAGGAGCTCACCTCGCTGGTCCGCCGCTCGCGCACCGTGGGCACGCTGCCGGCCGGGACGGCGACCCTGCTCGAACGCGGGCTGGCCTTCGGTGAGCTGCGGGCCAGCGACGTCTCGACGCCGCGCACCCGGATGACCACCGTGTCCGCGGGCGCCCCGGTCGCCGCCGTCCTGACCGCGGCACGGGAGTCCGGGCACTCGCGGTTCCCGGTCGTGTCCGGCTCCGGCGCGGACGACGTGCACGGGATGGTCCACGTGAAACACGCGCTCGCCGTGCCGCGGGACCAGCGGGCGACGGTGCCGGTCGAGCGGGTGATGGTGCCGCCGCTGTTCGTGCCCACCTCCCGCCCGCTCGACGACCTGCTGGTCGACCTGCGACGGGGCGGGCTGCAGATGGCCGTCGTGATCGACGAGTACGGCGGCACCGACGGCGTGGTCACCGTCGAGGACCTGGTGGAGGAGCTGGTCGGGGCCGTCTCCGACGAGCACGACGCGGCGGTCACCGCCGAGGTCGTCGAGCGGGGCGACGGCGTGTGGTCGGTGTCCGGGCTGCTGCGGCCCGACGAGGTCAGCGCGCTCACCGGGCTGCCGGTCCCCACCGACCGGCACTACGAGACCATCGGCGGCCTCGTGCTGCACCGGCTCGGCCGCATCCCCGAGCCGGGCGACCGGGTCACCGCCGCGCGGCAGCTGCCGCCGGAGCTGGCGGCCGGGGCCGAGGGGCACCCCGGCGGCGTCTGGGTCGAGGTCGAGCGCCTCGACGGCACCCGCGTCGACCGCGCGCTGGTCGGCGCGCTCGGCGCCGGGGAGGCCCTCCGTGGCTGACTGGATCGGGGTGCTGATCGCCGTCGTCCTGCTGCTGGCCAACGCGTTCTTCGTCGGCGCGGAGTTCGCCCTTGTCTCCGCGCGGCGCTCGTCGATCGAGCCGCTGGCCGAGGCCGGCTCCCGCCGCGCCCGCACCGCGCTGGCGGCCATGGAGCGGGTGTCGCTGATGATGGCCGGCGCGCAGCTGGGCATCACGGTGTGCTCGCTGGGCCTGGGCGCCATCGGCGAGCCGGCCGTCGCGCACCTGCTCGAGCCGGTGTTCGACGCGCTGCGCGTGCCCGAGGCGCTGGTGCACCCGATCGCCTTCGCGATCGCGCTGCTCGCCGTCGTCGCGCTGCACGTGGTGATCGGCGAGATGGTCCCCAAGAACCTCGCCCTGGCCGGCCCGGACCGCGCGGTGCTGGCCCTCGCGCCCGCCCTCGCCACGGTCGTGCGGGTGCTGGAGCCGGTGATCGTCGCGCTCAACGCGCTGGCCAACGCCGTGCTGCGGCTGCTGCGGGTCGAGCCCAAGGACGAGGTGACCAGCTCCTTCACGCGCGACGAGGTGGCCGGGCTGCTCGACCAGTCACGGGCCGGCGGGATGCTGGACGAGCGCGAGCACGACCTGCTGACCGGCGCCCTGACCCTCGAGGACCGCGACACCCGCTCGGTCCTCATCCCCCGAGACCGGCTGACCACCGTGCGCTGGGACGACGGCGCCCTCGCCGTCGAGCGCGCCGCCGCCCGCACCGGCTTCTCCCGGTTCCCCGTGGTCCGCGGCGCCGGGCTCGCCGGCTACGTCCACGTCAAGGACGTGCTGGTGGCCGACGGCGACCCCGACGTCCGGGTCGCCGACATCACCCGCCCCCTGCCCCGCGTGCCGGCCACCGGGGACCTGCGCTCCACGCTGCAGGCCATGCAGGCCGGCGGCGCGCACCTGGCCGCGGTCACCGAGGACGGCGTGGTGCTCGGCGTGGTCGCGCTGGAGGACATCCTCGAGGAGCTGGTCGGCGAGATCCGGGACGCCGTGCACCGCTGACCCGCCGGGAGCGCGCCGACGGTCGAGAATGGGCGCATGAGCATCTGGGGCAGGGCCAGGGCGAAGGCCGAGGAGCTCCTCGGCCGGGCCGAGGAGGTCTACGGCGAGTCGCACGGGGACGCCGCCGCGCAGGTCGCGGGCGAGGCCCGGCGCCTGGAGGGCGAGGCCGAGGAGGAGGCCGCCGAGCGCGAGGAGGCCGCACACCGGCGACCCGGTTCCGGGACCGACCAGGACCACTGAGGGACGTCGCCGGGCGCGGCCCGGTGACCGGAAGGGGTCCGGGGGGATGTCGGAGCACGTGGTTGCCGGACCGGGGATCGCCGACATGGCGCCCTGGCGCGACTTCGGCGGCGTCGCCTGCGGCGCGCTGAGGTTCCTGCACGAGCAGCTCGGGTGGGACGTCTGCGTCGTCACGCGCGTCGTCGACGGGCGGCAGGTGGTGCTGCACGCGTTCCCGACGGACGTGCTGCCGCGCGGCGCGTCCCTGCCGTGGGAGGAGAGCTTCTGCCGGCTGATGGTCTCCGGCGAGGCGCCGCGGGTGGCCACCGTGACCGCCGCCGTCCCCGAGTACGCCTCGCGCTCGCTCGGACCGGTCCAGCGGGTGGCCGCCTACCTCGGCGTCCCGCTGGTGACGGCGGACGGCGAGCTGTTCGGCACGGTGTGCGCCATCGGTTTCCGGGCCAAGCCGCGCAGCGCGGCCCGCGACCTGCCCCTGGTGGAGCTGGTCGCCCGGATGATCAGCACGCTCATGGCCACCGGGATGGTCCCGGACCCGCCACCGCCGCCGGCACCCCCGGGCTCGGTGCTCCGCTGACCGCGTGACACCGACGGACATCCGGTCCACCCTGGTGCCGACCGTGCAGCGTCGCGCCGTCGCCGGGCCCCGGGCGGACCGGGGCCGTGTCCAGGCCCTCGAGGCCGTTCCTCCGAGCATGCGGAGACCAGCGATGACCGGATCCGACGACCGCCCCACCGTCCACGTCGAGGCCGACGGCCGCGTGCTGGCCGCCGCGGAGATCGAGCCGCCCGACGACTCCGGCGTGGCGCACTCCGCGCTGCACGTGGAGTCCGGGCAGCTGCCCCCGGGCACCCGCAGCTCGCTCGTCGACGCCGTCCTCGAGCACCCGGAGGTCGACCGGGCGCAGCGCCTGGTCGCCACGATGCCGATCGGCGACACCGAGATGCTCGACCGCGTCCGGGAGCGCACCCAGGGGGTGGAGACCCGCGCCGCCGGAGCGACCAAGATCGTCGAAGCGCGGCTCGACCCCGCGGACTGACCGGGCCGCGCGGCCCTACCGCGGGGCGGCCGGCGGTGCCATCGTGAGGCGGCCGGGACCCACGTCTCGGTCCCGGCCGCTCCTCGCGGCTGCGACCAGGAGGCCCCGATGCCCAGGTCCGCGCTCCCCCGCTCCCCGACCCTCACGCTGGGCACCGTCCTCGCCCTCGTGGTCGGCACCGGCGGCCCGGCGGCCGCCTCCCCGGGAGCCGACGTCATCGTGCTGCCCGGGGCAAGTTCCGCCGAGGGGATCGCCCACTGGGGCGCCACGTTCTACGCCGGCGACCTCTTCCGCGGCGACGTCTTCCGCGGCGACCTGGAGGAGGGGACCGCCGAGCTGTTCATCGACGTCCCGGACGACGAGCAGCGGATGGCCGTCGGCATGGACGTCGACCGCCGGCACGGGCTGTTGTTCGTCGCCGGGGGCTTCACCGGCCAGGCGTACGTGTACGACGCCGGGAGCGGGGACACGCTCGCGACCCCCCAGCTCACTCCCCCGTCCCCCGCGGACGCCGCCCCGCCCACCACCGCGATCAACGACGTGACCGTCACGGACGAGGGCGCCTGGTTCACCGACAGCCGGCGCGCCGCCCTGTTCTTCGTGCCGGTCAGCCGGGACGGCGAACCGGGGGACCCGAGAACGCTCGAGCTCAGCGGCCCGGCGGCCGACACCAGCGGACAGTTCAACCTCAACGGCATCGTCGCCACCCGGGACGGGGCCACCCTGGTCGTCGCGCACTCCGGCCGGGGACAGCTGCTCACCGTGGACCCGGAGACGGGCAGCAGCGCGGTGATCGACGGGGTCGGCGTGCCGGGCGTGGACGGCATCGTGTCGAGGGGCCGGGACCTCTGGGCGGTGCAGAACAGCAACCAGGTGACCCAGGTCCGGCTCAGCCGCGACCTGACCTCCGGCACGGTCGAGGAGGTGATCACCGACGACGCCTTCCAGACCCCGTCCACGGCCGTCTGGTTCGACCACCGGCTCGCGGTCGTGAACGCCAAGTTCGACACCGGGCTCCCGCCCACCGCGGACCGGTACGAGGTCGTGCTGGTCGACTCCTGAAGGCCCCGGGCACGCCCTAGGGGCAGGCGACCCACTCCTCCTCGCCGTCGGTGAAGACCTGCCGCTTCCAGATCGGCAGCCGCTTCTTCACCTCGTCGACGAGCTCGGCACACGCGGCGAACGCCTGGCCGCGGTGCGAGGCGCTGACCGCGCAGGCCAGCGCGACGTCGCCGATGCCCAGCATCCCGACGCGGTGCGACACCGCCACGGCGTGCACCTCGGGCCGGGCGGCGAACTCCTGGGCCAGCTCGACGATGACCTCCTGCGCCGTGGGGTGGCCGACGTACTCCAGCTCGGTCACCGAGCGGCCGCCGTCGTGGTCGCGCACCACACCGGCGAAGGACACGACCGCGCCGGCGGCCTTGTCGGCCACGGCGTCCTCGTGCTCGGCGACCGACAGCGGCGTGTCCACGACCCGGGCGATCACGGCGCCGACGGTACCCCGGAGGGGTCGCTCCCCGGCGGGACGTCGAGGTCGGTGGGGTCGGCCAGGCCGGTGCAGTCCACCTCGGTCACCTCGTGGGCGGCCAGGTAGCGGCGGGCACCCTCGTCGCCGGTCGCCGTCTCCCCGACGCCGGCCCAGTGCTCCCGGCCGAGCAGCACCGGGTGCCCGCGGACGCCGTCGTAGGTGGCGACGGCGAGCGCGTCGGGCGCGGCGTGCTGCGCCATCCGGGCCAGCGCGGCCGGGGTCATGCCCGGCATGTCGACCAGCAGCACGAGGGCCGCGTCGACGCGTCCCGGCCAGCCGCGCAGCCCCTCCAGGCCGGTGCGGAGGGACGAGGCCATGCCGGTCTCCCAGTCGCGGTTGGCCAGCACCGTCGCGCCGTCGAGGTCGGCGGTCCGCCAGACGTCGACCGCGCGGGCGCCGAGGACGACGAGCACCGGGTCGCACACCTGCCGCGCCGTCCGGACCGCCCGCTCCACCAGCAGGCTGCCCTCGTACTCGGCCAGCGCCTTGGGCATCCCGTAGCGGCGGCCGCCGCCGGCGGCGAGGACGAGACCCGCGACTGCGCTCATGGGGTCAGCCTCTCAGCGGGCGTAGACGGCGACCTCGGAGGCCTTCACCGCCGCCCACACCTGCGACCCCGGCGCCAGGCCCAGCTCGGCGAAGGCGGTCGCGGTGACGTCGGCGACCAGCGGCACCTCGCCGTCGAGCTCGCAGCGCACCGTGGCCCCGTGCGGGGTCGCCGACACCAGGCGCAGGCACCAGACGTTGCGCGGGCTGCCGTGCGGGGCGCTGAGGTACAGCGCGACCGACTCGGGCCGGACGGCGACGAACACCGGCCCCGCCGCCTCCTCGGCCACCGCCACCGTGCCGCCGCCGTCCAGCCGCACCGACGTGCCCGCGCCGGTGCCCGGCAGCAGCGCCAGCCCGACCAGCCGGGCCACGTAGTCGGTGCGCGGGTGCCGGCTGACGTCGGCCGGCGTCCCGGCCTGGACCACCCGCCCCTCCTCGACGACGACCACCCGGTCGGCCAGTGCCATGGCGTCGACGGGGTCGTGGGTGACCAGGACGGTGCTGCCGCCGAAGCCGGCCAGGTGCCGGCGCAGCTCGGCGCGGACGGTGAGCCGGGTGCGGGCGTCCAGCGCCGACAGCGGCTCGTCGAGCAGCAGGACGTCGGGGTCGCCGACCAGCGCCCGGGCGAGCGCGGCCCGCTGCGCCTGACCGCCCGACAGCTGCCCGGGACGGCGGTCGCCGAGGCCCTCGAGGCCCACCCGCGCCAGCCACTCCCCCGCGGCCGCGCGCGCCGCGGCCTTGCGGACGCCCCGGGTGCGCAGGCCGAAGGCGACGTTGTCGGTGACCGTCAGGTGCGGGAAGAGCAGGTGGTCCTGGAAGACCATGCCGAGGCGGCGCTCGTGCGCGGGCACGTGCACGCCGGCGGGGACGTCGTCCCACACGTCGCGGCCGTCGACGGCCACCCGGCCGCCGTCGGGGCGGAGCAGGCCGGCGAGCACGCGCAGCAGCGTGGACTTGCCCGCCCCGTTCGGCCCGAGGACGGCGAGCACCTCCCCGTCGGCGACCTCCAGGTCGACGCCGACGGTGAGCGCGCCGCGGGCCACGGTGATCGAGGCCGCCAGGCTCACGCGGCGGCCCCGGCGCGGGACAGCCAGCGGTCACGCAGGAGCAGCAGCGTGGCCAGCGAGACCACCAGCAGCACGAGCGAGAGGACGATCGCCGCCTCCGGGTCCCGCTGCAGCGCCAGGTACACGGCCAGCGGCATGGTCTGCGTCGTCCCCGGGAAGTTGCCGGCGAAGGTGATCGTGGCGCCGAACTCGCCCAGGGCGCGGGCCCAGCACAGCACCGCGCCGGCCGCGATGCCCGGCGCCACCAGCGGGAGGGTGACCCGGCGGAACGTCGTCCAGCGGTCGGCCCCGAGGGTGGCCGCGGCGTCCTCGAAGCGCGCGTCGGCCGCGCGCAGCGCCCCCTCGACGCTGATGACGAGGAACGGCATCGCCACGAACGTCTCCGCGATGACCACCGCGGTCGTCGTGAACGGGATGGTGACGTCGAAGGCCGAGTCCAGCCACCGGCCGACGATCCCCTGCCGGCCGAGGACGAGGAACAGCGCGACGCCGCCGACCACCGGCGGCAGCACCAGCGGCACGGTGACCAGGGCGCGCAGCACCGAACGCCCCCGGGCGCGGGAGCGGGCCAGCACCCAGGCCAGCGGCACCCCGAGCACCAGCGAGACCGCGGTGGCCAGCGTCGCCGAGACCAGCGAGAGCCGCAGCGCCTCGCCGACGGCCGGCGAGGTCAGCTGCGGCCACAGCCCGCCCCACGGCGCCCGGACGACCAGACCGACCAGCGGCAGGACGAGGAAGACGACCGCCAGCAGCGCCGGGACCAGCAGCGGCAGCGGGACCCCGGCCTCCCGTCTCACGGGGTCCGGAAGCCGGCGTCGGCGAGCGCCTGCTGCCCCTCCCCGGACTGCACCAGGTCGACGAACGCGGCCGCCGCCGCGGGGTTGGGGGCGTCGGCCAGCGTCACGATCGGGTAGTCGTTGACCGCGTCCTCGGCCTCCGGGAAGTCCAGCCCCTCGACGGCGTCGCCGGCCGCGGTGACGTCGGTGGTGTAGACCAGCGCGGCGTCGACCTCGCCCAGTTCCACCTTGGTCAGGGCCGCCCGCACGTCCTCCTCCAGGGTGTCGGGCACGGCGGTGACCCCGGCGGCGGCGAGGACGTCGTCGGCGGCGGCCCCGCACGGCACCTCCGGTGCGCAGATCGCGAGGGTGAGGTCCTCCCGCCCGAAGTCGGCCAGGCCGGTCACGCCGGCGGGGTTGCCCGCGGGGACGGCGATCTGCAGGACGTTCGACGTGAACACCGTCGGGTCGGCGGCCTGCAGCCCGGCATCGGTCACCACCTGCATCTGGGTCTCGTTGGCCGAGGCGAAGACGTCGGCCGGGGCTCCCTGGGTGAGCTGCGTGGCGAGCGCGGAGCTGCCCGCGAAGTTGAACTGGACGTCGAGGTCCGGGGCGTCCTGCTCGAGCCGGTCGCTGAGCTCGGTGAAGACGTCGGTGAGCGAGGCGGCCGCAAAGACGGTGAGCGTTCCGCTGAGCCCGTCGTCCGTGGCCGGGGCGGGACCCGCCGCGCCGTCGTCCGACCCGCCGCACGCCGTGAGCACCAGCGTGGCCGCGAGCGTCAGCACCAGGGGGACGCGCGTGTTCATCGGACCTCCACGTTCCCGGACAGGCGTGTCCGCGTCTGCGGGACCGTAGCGCACTGCGATCCGCAGGTGCGCGCGATCCGGCCGCGACTCGTCCGCTACTGCCGGATCAGGGGACGTCGACGCTGACCTGGGTGGCCTTGATCGTCGCCACCGCCCGGACGCCGACGTCGAGGCCCAGCTCGTCGGCCGCCTCGCGGGACATCAGCGAGACCACCCGGAACGGCCCCGCCTGGATCTCCACCTGGGCCATGACCGTGTCCCGCAGGACGCGGGTGACGATGCCGGTGAGCCGGTTGCGGGCCGAGGAGTGCCGCGTGGTGCCGGGTTCGGGCGCCTCGTGCAGCCGGGTGGCGACCCGGGCGAGCTCGGCGCCGTCCACCTGGGCCGGGCCACCGCCGTCGCGGCGGGCGGGCAGGCGGCCGCTGTCGATCCAGCGGCGCACCGTGTCGTCGCTCACGCCGAGCAGCGCGGCTGCCTCGGCGATGCGGTAGGAGGCGGCCACGGGCCGAGCCTAGCCGCGGCTGCGGTCCTCCCCCGACGAGGAAGGCGCAGGCGCGGATCTGTGGACCGCCCGGCGTCGTCCACAGGCGCGACCGGCCTCCGGGGCGGCGGCGGGGGAGCATGCCCGGCATGGGGACGACGACTGCGGACGAGACCTGGCTGCGCGACCTGCTCCTCGCCGGCCACTGGCTCGACGACCCGCGCGACGCCGACGAGACGGCCGCCGTGCTGGCCGCGCGAGACCCCGCCGTCGACGCCGCGGGCCGGGCGACCCGGGCGTTGCTCTCCGCCCTCGCCGAGGCCTGGGAGCGGGGGTGGCAGCCGGCCGACGTCGTGCACGCGGTGCGCCGCCAGGCGGCCGGCCGAGCGGCGCGGCTGACCGTCGCGCTGCTCGCCGAGGACGCCCGGCGGACCGACGCCGCCGCGCGGGCGCCCGAGCCGTGGGTGTCCCAGCTGCGCGAGCTGGGCGCCCTCGACCCGGGCGACGGGGACGTCGTCGCCGCCTGGCACCGGGCCGAGAGCCGCCCCGCCGCCGAGGCCTGGCGCGGTGTGCTGCACGTGGCCGGCGTCCTGCGCACGCTCCCCCGGATCGACCGGCTGGTGCCGCCGCCCTCCCGGTGGGGCACGGAGACCCGCCGCGCGGAGCCCGCCCCGGCCGCCGCCGACGCACGGCTGCTGCGGCGCATCCGCAGCCTGCTGGCCAAGGCGGAGTCGACGGAGTTCCCGGAGGAGGCCGAGGCGCTCACCGCCAAGGCGCAGGAGCTGATGGCCCGGCACGCGGTCGACGCCGCGCTCCTGGACTCGGGCCGCCCCGGCTCGGCCGGGGCGGTGGTCGGCACCCGGCGGGTGCACGTCGACGACCCGTACGTGCGGGCCAAGATGCAGTTGCTCGGGGCGGTCGCGGACGCCAACGACGTGCGGCTGGTCTGGTACCGGAGCCTGGCCATCGCCAACCTGGTCGGCATCCCCTCCGACCTCGACGCGGTCGAGCTGCTGTTCACCTCCCTGCTGCTGCAGGCGGGCCCGGCCCTCGCGGCGGCCGAGCGGTCCGCGGCGCGGGGACCAGCGTCCCGCCCCTTCCGGCGGGCGTTCCTGCTGGGTTACGCGGGCCGCATCGGCGAACGACTGCGGACCAGCCGCGAGCGGGCCACGTCCAGCGCGGCGGCGGAGCACGGCGTGGACCTGCTGCCGGTCCTGCGCTCGCGGCAGCAGGCGGTGGACGAGGCCTTCACCGAGCTGTTCCCCCGGGTGCGCACCAGCCGCAGCCGGGCGTCGATGGACCCTGCGGGCTGGTACGCCGGCCGGGCCGCCGCGGACTCCGCCGACGTCGGGTCCCGCCGCTCGCGGTTGCGGTGACCGCACCAGCCCCGCAGGGACGCGGTGCGCGGCACAGCACACCGGCGTTCCGTTTGCCGACCTCGGCCCCCGGGCAGCGGGAGCCGGTGCCCCGCAACAACGAGGACCACCCCGCCGGGGCGTCCCCCTCCGTCCGCACCCGCCGCGTCCGCGCGGTGGCTCGCGACCTCCTCGGCATCGAGGAGTTCCGGCCCGGCCAGGAGGAGGCGATGAAGGCGGTGGTCGAGGGGCGCGACACCCTCGCGGTGCTGCCCTCGGGCGCCGGCAAGTCCGCGGTCTACCAGGTCGCCGGCCAGCTCGCGGACGGCCCGGTGCTGGTCGTCTCCCCGCTCATCGCCCTGCAGCGCGACCAGGTCGACCGGCTCGAGGAGCTCGACGGCCTCGACGGGCAGGCCGCGCAGCTGAACTCGGCCCTGTCGGCCGGTGACCAGCGGGCCGCCCTGGAGGGCCTGGCGGACGGAACGGTCCGCTACCTGTTCCTCGCGCCCGAGCAGCTGGCCAAGCCCGAGGTGGTGGAGGCGGTCGCCGAGGCGCAGCCGGCGCTGTTCGTGGTGGACGAGGCGCACTGCGTCTCCGCCTGGGGGCACGACTTCCGCCCCGACTACCTGCGGCTGGGCGCGGTCGTCGAGCAGCTCGGGCACCCAACCGTGCTGGCGCTCACCGCGACCGCGGCGCCGCCGGTGCGCGCGGAGATCCTCGAGCGGCTGGCCATGCGCGACCCGCGGACCGTCGTCGCCGGCTTCGACCGTCCGGAGATCCGGCTGGAGGTCGAGCAGCACGCCGACGCCCACGGCAAGCAGCAGGCGGTCCTCGACCGCGTGCTGGCCGAGGTCGGCGACGGGCGGACGCCGGGCATCGTCTACAGCGCCACCCGCAAGGGCACCGAGGAGATCGCCACCGAGCTCACCGAGCGCGGGCTGCGGGCGGCGCCCTACCACGCGGGGCTGCGCAAGGCCGACCGCGAGGAGACCCAGCGGGCGTTCATGGACGACGAGCTCGACGTCGTCGTCGCCACGACCGCCTTCGGCATGGGCATCGACAAGCCCGACACCCGCTTCGTCGTCCACGCCGAGCCGGCCGACTCCGTCGACAGCTACTACCAGGAGATCGGCCGCGCCGGCCGCGACGGGCAGCCGGCGCTGGCGGTGCTGGTGTACCGGCAGGAGGACCTCGGCGTCCGCAAGTTCTTCGCCGCCGGCATCCCGGCCGAGGAGGAGCTGCAGCAGGTGGCCGGCCTGGTCGCCGCCGCGGAGGTCGCCGGAATCGAGGACGGCGTCGACGTCGAGCAGCTGCGCGAGGAGACCGGCCGGGGCGCCACCCCGCTGGCCCGCGACCTGAACCTGCTCGAGCAGGTGTCGGCGGTGGTGCTCGACGACGAGGGCGCCGCCCACCCGGCCGAGGGAGCGCCGAGCCCCGGGGAGGCCGCCTCGGCCGCGCACGAGCTGGCCGAGCACCACGAGCGGGTCGACCAGAGCCGGGTCGAGATGATGCGCGGCTACGCCGAGACCACCGAGTGCCGGCGGCAGTTCCTGCTCGGCTACTTCGGCGAGCAGCTGGAGAAGCCGTGCGGCAACTGCGACAACTGCTCGGCCGGGCTGTCCCAGGAGCAGCCGGCCGCCGACGACGACACCCCGTTCCCGGCACAGACGCCCGTCGAGCACGCCGAGTGGGGTCCGGGCGTGGTCATGCGGGTGGAGGACGACCGGGTCGTCGTCCTCTTCGAGGAGGTCGGCTACAAGACCCTCGCCCTGGCCGCGGTCACCGAGCACGACCTGCTGCGCCGCCGCGACTGAGGAAGGACCCCGCTGCCCCCCACGCCTCGCGAGCTCGGCGCGGGTCCCTGCAGCAGGGCCGATGCCGGCCTCGCGGGGCCACGGTCGGGTGACCTGGGCCGTTCGCCATGCGGACCAAGGTCACCGGCTCGATGATCAACACAACGACGGATCGGGCGGTCCCCGCCCGGCGGGAGGAGTACACGGGTGAAGGTCCTCGGCATCAACGCGATCTACCACGACCCCGCAGCGGCGCTCGTCGTCGACGGCCGCATCGTGGCCGCCGCGGAGGAGGAGCGCTTCAGCCGTCGCAAGCACGGCAAGCGACCCCTGCCGTGGAGCGCCTGGGAGCTGCCGGAGCTGTCGGCGGCGTGGTGCCTCGCCGAGGCCGGCGTCCACCCCGAGGAGCTCGACGCCGTCGCCTACTCCTTCGACCCCGCCCTGATGGGGACGCCGGAGGAGTCCGGGCTGAACGACCCCGGCGACGTCATGCGGAAGATGTACGCGGAGAAGGCCCCCGAGTTCCTCGCCCACGCGCTGCCCGGCCTCGACCCGGCCAAGGTCCGCTTCGTCAAGCACCACGTGGCACACGCGGCCTCCGCCGGGCTGGCCGCCCCCACGCCGTCCAACGCCGTGCTCGTTCTCGACGGCCGCGGTGAGGCGCACAGCCACCTGGCCGGCCGCTACGTCGACGGGCAGCTGGAGGTCCTGGCCGGCCAGGCGCTGCCGCACTCCCTCGGTCTGATGTACGAGGAGCTCACCGACCACCTGGGCTTCCTGCGCAGCAGCGACGAGTTCAAGGTCATGGCGATGGCCTCGTACGGCAAGCCGCGGTTCCTCGGCGAGCTCACCGAGCTCATCCGGGCCACCGACGACGGCGGCTTCCGCACCGAGCGGATCGACTTCTCCGAGTTCGCGCCCCGGCTGGGCAAGGGCGACGACTGGACCCCGGACCACGCCGACCTCGCCGCCTCCGTCCAGCAGCGGCTGGAGGAGGTCATGCTCGACCTGGCCCGGTGGCTGTACGAGCAGACCGGCGAGCGCACGCTGACCCTCGCCGGCGGCACGGCGCTGAACTGCGTCGCCAACACCCGCATCTACGCCGAGACCCCCTTCGAGGACGTGTGGGTGCAGCCGGCCGCCGGTGACGCCGGCACCGCGCTCGGCAGCGCCCTGCACGTGGCCCGCGTGCTCGGCGAGCAGACCGAGCCGATGCCCGGCGCCGACCTCGGCCGCGGCTGGTCCGACGACGAGATCGAGCAGTGGCTGCGGACGGCCGCGATCGACTACGAGCGGCCGCACGACGTCGCCGACGCCGTCGCCGCCGTCCTGGCCGACAACGGGATCGTCGCCTGGTTCCAGGGCCGCAGCGAGTACGGCCCGCGCGCGCTGGGCCACCGGTCGCTACTGGCCCACCCCGGGTACGAGGCCAACCTCGAGCGGATGAACAACGTCAAGGGCCGCGAGCAGTTCCGCCCGGTCGCGCCCATGGTCCTGGCCGAGCGGGCGCCGGAGATCTTCAGCCGGGGCCCGATCCCGTCGCGCTACATGCTCTTCGTGCACGACGTCGCCCCCGAGTGGCGCGACCGCATCCCCACGGTCACCCACGTCGACGGGACGGCGCGCATCCAGACCGTGGAGCGGGCCGAGGAGCCGCTGGTCGCCCGCATGCTCGAGTGCTTCGAGCGGCGCACCGGGCTGCCGGTCGTGGTCAACACGAGCCTGAACACCGCCGGCCGGCCGATGGTCGACGACCCGCGCGACGCCCTGGAGTGCTTCGGTTCGGCCCCGGTCGACCTGCTGGCGATCGGCCCGTTCGTCGTCCGGCGCCCGAAGCCGACGCCGCGCTGAACCGGTCGGCGGGGCGGAGCGAACACCCGGGTGACGGGACCGGACCAGCAGGTCACGGTCAGGTGACGGTCGTCCCCCCGACGGGGGGCGGCCGTTAGCGACCGCGACCTGCGGGTATTTCCGGCTCCGGGCCGTCCAGAACAGGGCGGGCCGATTACACCTGGGAGGACCATCCATGTCCGCAGCACCCGGCGACGCCGGCACCGGCCGGGGGGCCATGACCTGGCCCCAGGCCCTGGCGCTGGCCTTCGGGGCGATCTACCTGATCGTCGGCATCATCGGCTTCTTCGTCACCGGCTTCGAGGGCTTCTTCGCCCACGACACCGGCAAGACCCTGCTCGGCTTCGAGATCAACGGCATGCACAACGTCGTGCACATCGTGATCGGCATCGCCGGGCTGCTCCTGGCGCGCACCCTCGCCGGGGCGCGCACCTACGGCTGGCTGCTCGCCGTCGGTTACGGCGCGGCGTTCGTCTACGGCCTGATCGCCATCGGGGAGACCTGGGACTTCCTGAGCATCAACGCCGCCGACAACGTGCTGCACCTCCTGACCGCGCTGGTCGGTCTGGTCATCGCGCTGGGTCCGGTCCGCAGCGCCGTGGGCGGTCGATCCACGCGCGTCTGAGGACGGACCACCGCGCCACGCACCCGGAGGCCGGGTCCCGAGCAGGGGCCCGGCCTCCGGCCTGTCCGGGGCACCACCCAAGGTCCCTGCGGGCACGGTGACCAGGGGCACTCGACAGTGCGACCACGCGGTCGCCTACTGGCGTGCGCACCGCCGCAGGCTCCGGCTCCCGGAGGCACCGCCGTGGACGACGACCCCGTGCTGCGGGCCCTGGGTGAGGACCTCGCCCGCGAGGACCCCGACCTGGCCGCCCTGCTGTCTGCCGGCCCCCAGCCGACCGCCGCGCCGCGCGACCACGGGCGGGTGCTGGTCTGGCTGGCTTTCACCGCCGTCCTGACCGCCGCGCTCGCGCCGGTGCTCCTGGGGCCGATGGCGTTCGGCCTCCTGGGCATCGCCGTGCTGGCCACGCCGCTGCTGGTGTGCCACTGGCTGCTGTCGCCGTCCCCACCGGAGGACGACCCACCGCCCCCGTGACCCGCGTCGGGAGCTCTACGTTGCGGGCATGGACTTCTCCCTGTCCGCCCGAGCCGAGGACGTCTGCGGCCGGATGTGGGACTTCATGCGCGAGCAGGTCTTCCCCGCCGAGCCCGTCTACGCGGCGTGGCGGGCCGCCCGCGGCCACGACGACCACGCGCACCCGCCGGTGCTCGAGGAGCTGAAGGCCGAGGCGCGCGAGCGCGGGCTGTGGAACCTGTTCTCCCCCGAGCTCGGCGGGCTGACCAACCTGGAGTACGCCTCCGTCGCCGAGATCACCGGCTGGAGCCCGACGATCGCCCCCGAGGTGACCAACTGCGGGGCGCCGGACACCGGCAACATGGAGACGCTGATGCTGTTCGGCACGCCCGAGCAGAAGGAGCGCTGGCTGCAGCCCCTGCTCGACGGCGAGATCCGCTCCGGCTTCGCGATGACCGAGCCGGACGTCGCGTCGTCCGACGCCCGCAACATCACGACCTCGATCGTCCGGGACGGCGACGAGTACGTCGTCAACGGCCGGAAGTGGTGGACCACCGGCGCCGCCGACGAGCGGTGCCAGGTCTTCATCGTGATGGGGAAGACCGATCCGCAGGGCCCGGCGCACCGCCAGCAGTCGATGGTGCTGGTGCCGCGGGAGACCCCGGGGCTGGAGATCGTGCGGCACCTGCCGGTCTTCGGGTACCAGGACCAGCACGGCCACTCGGAGCTGGTCCTCACCGACGTCCGCGTGCCGGTGGGCAACCTGCTCGCCGGCGAGGGTGACGGGTTCGCGATCGCCCAGACGCGGCTCGGCCCCGGACGCATCCACCACTGCATGCGCGCCCTCGGCATGGCCGAGCGGGCCCTGGCGCTGATGGTCGACCGGGCGCAGGGCCGGGTGGCCTTCGGGCGGGCGCTGGCCGAGCAGGGCACCGTCCGCGAGCTCGTCGCGCTCTCCCGGCTGGAGATCGACCAGGCCCGGTTGCTGGTGCTCAAGACCGCCGACCTGATCGACCGGTACGGGGCCAAGGGTGCCCGCACCGAGATCGCCGGCATCAAGGTGGTGGCGCCGCGGGTGGCCTGCGAGGTCATCGACCGGGCCATCCAGGTGCACGGCGGTGCCGGCGTCAGCGACGACACGGTGCTCGCCCGCTTCTACGCCGCCGCCCGCACGCTGCGCATCGCCGACGGGCCGGACGCCGTCCACCTGCGCTCGGTCGCCCGCGAGGAGCTGGCCCGCGACCGCCCGTTCGTGGGCTGACGGGACATCCCGGGCTGAGCGGAGTGCGGGGAGTGAGGATTCCTCGCTGTCCGCACTCCGCTGACCCGGGGTTGTCGGCGCCCCGTGCCACGGTGCGGGGATGACCGGTCCCGTCCTCGTCCTCGGCGCCACCGGGACCACCGGGCGCCGCGTGGTCCAGGCCCTCCGCGAGGCCGGGCACGCCGTGCGACCGGCGTCCCGCAGCAGCGCCACGCGCTTCGACTGGTCGTCCCCGGAGACCTGGCAACCGGCGCTGGACGGCGTCGCGGCGGTGTACCTGATGGCGCCCGACGGCGTCCCCGTCGACCCCCGGTTCGTGTCGCTGGCCGCGGAGAGTGACGTGCGCCGGATCGTGCTGCTGTCCAGCGGCGCGGTCGAGGAGATGGGCGACGCCCGGCTGCTGGACGCCGAGCGGGCGGTGCGCGACTCGGGGGCGGAGTGGACGGTGCTGCGGCCGAACTGGTTCGACCAGGACTTCGACGAGGGCTTCTTCCGCGACGCGGTGCTCGCCGGCGAGCTGGCGCTGCCCCTCGGCGACCTGCGCCAGGCCTTCGTCGACGCCGGGGACGTCGCCGCGGTCGCGGCGCTCGCGCTGACCACCGACGGTCACGGCGGCCGGACCTACGAGCTGCACGGCCCGCGGGCGCTCTCCTTCGCCGAGGCGCTGGCGGTCATCGCCGGAGCGGGCGGTCCCCCGGCGCGCTTCGCCGGCGACCCCGCCGCGTACCGCCGCGCCCAGCTGGACCTCGGCCGCGACCCCGCCGAGGTCGAGGCGGAGATGGCCGCGTTCGCCGGCCTGCGCGCCCGCGGCGACGACGAGCCGGACGACGCCGTCCGCCGCGTCACCGGTCGCCCGCCCACGCCGTTCGAGGAGTACGCGCGGTCGGCGGCCGCCGGCGGCGCCTGGCGCGGTCGGTGACGTGCGGGCGGGCGGCCGCTGCCCTCAGGGCGCCAGCGTCGAGCCGAACCCGCCGCCGGCCAGCTTCGCCATGAGCTGCGTGCGGTCCAGCCCCACGGCGGCGAGCGCCTCGCCGTCCCGGTCGGTGTCGATCTCGTCGGGCAGCTGCGCCTCGACCTCGTCCGCCGTCTCGTTGTCGCCCTCGGTGCGCAGCACCCGGAGCAGCTCCTGCTTGTCCAGCTTCACGACTGACCTCCGCTCGGTCGCCGACAGACGCGGTCCAGCGTGATGCCGGTCGTGTCGGCCCGCAACGGCGTCAGCGACGCTGCGCCCGGCGGTACAGGAACGCGGCCACGCCCGCGAGGACGACGCCGAGGAACAGCTGCGCCACGCCGACCCCGGCCTGGTCGCTGGCGAACCAGGTCGGTGAGGACACCAGCAGGACGACGGCCACGCCCGCCACCAGCAGGGCCACCTGTCGCTCGCGGCGCGCCGCCGGTCGGGGAGAGCTCATGGAGCCGACCCTAGGCCCTTGTCATGCAAGCACCTGCTTGCGTATCGTTCCGACGTGGGCGACGTGTTCAAGGCCCTCGCGGACCCGACCCGGCGCGCGATCCTCGACGAGCTCCAGGAGCGGGACGGTCAGACGCTGTTCGAGCTGTGCGCCCGGCTGGTCACCAAGCACGGGCTCACCTCGTCCCGCCAGGCCGTCTCCCAGCACCTGGACGTCCTCGAGGACGCCGGCCTGGTGCGGACCCGCCGCGAGGGCCGGTACAAGTTCCACTCCCTGGACACCGGGCCCCTCCGGACCATCACCGAGCGGTGGCGGATCGACCCCTGAGGAGAACTCGTGCGCATCAACCTCGTCAGCGTCCTCGTCGACGACCAGGAGAAGGCCCTGCGCTTCTACACGGAGGTGCTGGGCTTCGTGAAGAAGACGGAGGTGCCCCTGGGCGAGCACCGCTGGCTGACCGTCGTCTCCCCGGAGGCCCCGGACGGCGTCGAGCTCGTGCTCGAGCCCGACGGGCACCCGGCCGTCGGGCCGTTCAAGGCCGCGCTGGTCGCCGACGGCATCCCGTTCACCTCGTTCGCGGTGGACGACGTCCCGGCGGAGTACGAGCGGCTGAAGGGGCTGGGCGTCACCTTCACCCAGGAGCCGCTGACCATGGGGCCGGTGACCACCGCCGTCCTCGACGACACCTGCGGCAACCTGATCCAGCTCGCGAGCACCTGAAGGACCCCGTCCTCCCCACCCTTCGCAAGCTCAGGACGGGACCCGGGACGGGGCCACGGCGAGCCCCTGGACGAGGTCCTGTTTCAGTCGGCGCGGTTCGGCGGCTCCCCCGCGTCCCGGGCGGCCTGCGCCTGCGCGGGGTCGTAGGCGCAGGCGTCCCCGACGTCGGTCACGGCCTGCGCGTCGCCCTCCGGGGTGCCGGCCGGCGGCGGCGTCTGCTCGGCCGGCGTCGGTGCGGCGGTGCCGTCGGCGCCGTCCGTGGAGTCGTCCGGAGCCGGGGCCGGCGCCAGGGCGTCCTGCACGATCTGCCGGATCAGGTCGTAGTCGGGGTAGGCCGGGGTGATCACGCTGTCGTCGAAGACGACGCTGCGCACCTCGGCGTCCTTGACCAGGAAGCCGAGGTCGACGAAGTCGTCCAGCGCCGACCGCGGGATGTCGGTGCTCACGATGTCCTGGGTCGTCGCCGCCAGCTCCTGGTAGCGCTCCAGCAGGGTGACCGGGTCGGCGGCGTCGATGATCGCGTCGATGGTGCAGCGCTGGCGGGCCATCCGGTCGTAGTCGGTGAGCCCGTAGCGACCGCGGGCGAACTGGAGGGCCGTCCAGCCGTCCATGTGCTGGTTCGGCCCCGGCTCGATGTAGTCGTCCGGCAGCTCCTCGCCGGTGATCCCGTTGATCGGCACGTAGTAGTTGACGTTGACGGTGATCCCGCCGAGCGCGTCGACCAGCCGGCTGAACCCGTCGAGGTTGACCAGCACGAAGTAGTCGATGTGCAGGCCGAGCGCCTCGCCGACGCCGAGCTTGAGGAAGTCCGCGCCCGGGTCGTCGGTGGGGCCGAGGATGTCGGGGTGCGAGGCCGGCCCGGTGCGGTAGACCGCGTTGAGCAGACTGTCGGCCTCGTTGGCGCCCTCGAAGCCGTCGGGGTAGACCTCGGCCAGCGGGCTGTCCTCGGGGAAGGGCAGGTCCTCGAGGTTGCGCGGGAGGCTGAACAGCGTCGTGTCACCGGTGTCGGTGTCGATGCTGGCCACGATCACGGTGTCGGTGCGCACGCCCTCGCGGCCGATGCCGCCGTCCCCGCCGAGCAGCAGCACGTTGACCCGCTCCTGGTCGCCGAACGGGTCGGGGGTGTCCTCGACCGTCGCCGACCGCCGGTCGTCGGCGAAGAGGTCGTCGAGCAGCCCGCGCTGGGCGGTGGCCACCTCGGCGGCCCGGAACGACGGGTACCCGATCCCGGCCAGCAGCGCCAGGACGACCACCGCCCCGAGCGCCTTCCGGACGCCGGACGTGCGCTCCGGCAGCAGCGCCCGGTAGCCGGCGACGACAACGAGCATCCACAGCAGCGCCACGGCGACGACCCCGGCCAGCAGCCAGCCCAGCGACGCGGTGTCCAGCGCGATCCGTACCGCGGTGCGCCGTCCGGCGGTGGCCAGCCAGACCGCGCCGCCGACCAGGAGGGCGAAGAGCACCAGCGTGACGACGCCGAGCTTGCGGCGCCCGGCCGCGAGGAACGCCGTCCCCGGCACGATCGCGCCGAGGACGGTCAGGCCCAGCGCCGACCAGAAGGAGCGCCCACGGGTCTCGCGGGTGTAGACCGGTCCGTGCGGCGGTGGGAGGGGTCGTGCCGCCCCGATGGGCTGGGTCGCGTCCTCGTGCTCGCTCACGGGCACGCCTGTGCAGGACGGATCCGGGTCATTCGACCATGGTCCCACTCAGAACCCCTCCGTACCGGCTGTTCCGCGCGTCCCACCTGCGGTGCACCCGATCGGAGAGGCCCGATGCGTGACGTCGGTCCCGCCAGGGAACCCCGGCAGGGAGCCGACCGACGTCCACGGACCGACCGGAGGTCCCCATGACCCGCACGTCCCCCCACGCGGCGGTGCTCCACGAGCTCGAGCCGGTGGTCGCCCAGAACCTCGACCGCCACCTGACCGTCGCCAAGGAGTGGCACCCGCACGACTACGTCCCGTGGTCGCGGGGGCGGGACTTCGCCTTCCTCGGCGGCGAGGACTGGTCGCCGGAGCAGTCCCGGCTCGACGAGCCGGCGAAGGCGGCGATGTTCGTCAACCTGCTCACCGAGGACAACCTGCCCAGCTACCACCGTGAGATCGCCACCCGCTTCGGCCGGGACGGCGCGTGGGGTCAGTGGGTCGGCCGGTGGACGGCGGAGGAGAACCGGCACGGGGTCGCCCTGCGCGACTACCTCGTCGTCACCCGCGGCGTGGACCCGGTCGCGCTGGAGCGGGCCCGGATGGACTACATGACGCTCGGGTACGACTCCGGGGACAAGACGCCGCTGGAGGCGGTCGCCTACGTCTCCTTCCAGGAACTGGCCACCCGCGTCTCGCACCGCAACACCGGGCGGGCCACCGGTGACCCGGTCGCCGACCGGCTGCTCGCCCGCATCGCGACCGACGAGAACCTGCACATGGTCTTCTACCGGAACCTCATGGCCGCGGCGTTCGACATCGACCCCGACCTCGCCATGCAGGCGGTGACCAAGGAGGTCGTCGGCTTCGAGATGCCCGGGGCCACGATGGCCGGCTTCCGCAGGAACTCCACGCTCATCGCCAAGGCGGGGATCTACGACCTGCGGCTGCACCACGACGAGGTGGTCAGCCCGGTGCTGCGCGCGTGGCGGGTCTTCGACCGCACCGACCTCGGCCCGGCCGGCGAGAAGGCCCGGGAGGAGCTCGCGGGGTTCCTGGCCGGCCTCGACGCACAGGCCACCCGCTTCGTCGAGAGCCGCGACCGCGCCCGCGCCCGCGAAGCCGCCCGCCAGGACTGAGCGGAGTGCCAGGGCGCGGGAGATGCGCCCCTCCCACTCCGTAAGGTCGTTCCACGTGCGGCTGGCGACCTGGAACGTGAACTCCATCCGCAGCCGGGCCGACCGCGTGGTCGCCTGGCTGCAGCGCTCGGACGTCGACGTCCTCGCGCTGCAGGAGACCAAGTGCCGCGACGACCAGTTCCCCGAGTCCCGCTTCACCGACCTCGGCTACCAGGTCGCCCACGTCGGCTATTCGCAGTGGAACGGCGTGGCGATCCTGTCCCGGGTCGGCCTGGAGGACGTCGAGATCGGCTTCCCCGGCCAGCCCTGCTGGGGCGAGGACCCCGACACCGAGGCCCGCGCCCTGGGGGCCACCTGCGGCGGGGTGCGGGTGTGGAGCCTCTACGTGCCCAACGGTCGCACGCTCACCGACCCGCACTACGAGTACAAGCTGCGCTGGCTGGAGGCACTGCGGACGACGGCGTCCGGCTGGCTCGCCGCGGACCCCGCCGCCCCGGTGGCCCTCGTCGGCGACTGGAACATCGCCCCGCAGGACGACGACGTGTGGGACGTGCGCGTCTTCGCCCACTCCACGCACGTCTCCGAGCCAGAGCGGGCCGCGTTCCGGGCGATCGTCGACGCCGGGTACGCCGACGTCGTCCGGCCGCACACGCCGGGCCCCGGCGTCTACACGTACTGGGACTACACCCAGCTGCGCTTCCCCCGCCGCGAGGGCATGCGGATCGACTTCGTCCTCGGCTCCCCCGCCCTGGCCGCCCGCACCACCGGCGCGCGCATCGACCGCGAGGAGCGCAAGGGCAAGGGCGCCAGCGACCACGCGCCCGTCGTCGTCGAGCTGGCCGACTGACGAAGGCCCCCTGGGGGGGGGGGGGGGGGGGGGGGGGGGGGGGGGGGGGGGGGGGGGGGGGGGGGGGGGGGGGGGGGGGGGGGGGGGGGGGGGGGGGGGGGGGGGGGGGGGGGGGGGGGGGGGGG
>NZ_JBJGYS010000038.1:0-40758 GCF_054050115.1 Geodermatophilus sp. SYSU D00708
CCCCCGCACCCCCACCCCGCCCCCCCCCCCCCCGCCCCCCCCCCCCCCCGGCCCGCCCCCCCCCCCCCCCCCCCCCCCCCCCCCCCCCCCCCCCCCCCCCCCCCCCCCCCCCCCCCCGGCGCCCCCCCCCCCCCCCCCCCCCCCCCCCCCCCCCCCCCCCCCCCCCCCCCCCCCCCCCCCCGTGCAGGGGGCCGTAGTAACTCCCGGGTCCTTCTGTCAGGCTGCGGGGATCAGGTTGTCGGGGTTGAGGATGTACTCCCGCGCCGCCCCGTGGCCGCGGGCCTCGAAGCCGACCGCGTCGACGCCGCAGTCGACCTCCGGGACGCCGAGGATCTGCTCGATCTGGTCCTTGGGGTCGCCCTGGGAGACGTCGACGGTCTCGCAGCCGAAGCTGCGGGCCTGGGCCAGCCGGTCGGGGTTGAGGTCGCCGACGATGACGACGGCGGCACCGAGCAGTTGCGCCGAGGCGGCGGCCGCCAGGCCCACCGGCCCCGCGCCGGCGATGTAGACCGTCGACCCGATGCCCACCCCGGCGGTCACGCAGCCGTGGTAACCGGTCGGGAAGGTGTCCTAGAGCATCGTCAGGTCGCGGATCTTCTCCAGCGCCTGGTCGCGGTCGGGGAACCTCAGGCAGTTCCAGTCCGCGTAGGGCATCAGCACGTACTCGGCCTGACCGCCCGCCCAGCCGCCCATGTCGACGTAGCCGTACGCCGAGCCGGGCCGGTCGGGGTTGACGTCCAGGCAGATCCCGGTCTTGCCCTCCTTGCAGTTGCGACAGCGCCCGCAGGCGATGTTGAACGGCACGCTCACCAGGTCGCCGACCTCGAGGAACTCGACGCCCGGCCCCTTGTCGACGATCTTCCCGGTGATCTCGTGCCGGGTCGGAGGTGTCGCGATCCGCCGAGCCTCGACCGGATCACCGTGCCGGGGCCCGAACTGCCCACGCCGTCCGCCGGTCCGGCCCGCCCCCACGTACCGTGACCACTCGTGCTCGTGCTCCTCCCCCCGTCGGAGACGAAGGCCCCCGGCGGGGACGGCGGCCCGCTCGACCTGGCCGGCCTCTCGACCCCCGAGCTCACCGCGGTCCGCGTCGAGCTGGCCGAGGCCCTGGTGAAGCTCGCCGTCGACGTCCCGGCGTGCCGCGCCGCGCTCGGGCTGTCCGCCAAGCAGGACGACGAGATCGCGCGCAACGCCGCGCTGTTCACCAGCCCGACCATGCCGGCGCTCGAGCGCTACACCGGGGTGCTCTACGACGCCCTCGACGTCCGGACGCTGACCCGGGCCCAGCGCTCGCGCGCCGACCGGCGGCTGGCGGTGGGCTCGGCGCTGTTCGGACTGGTCCGCGGCTCCGACGCGATCCCCGCGTACCGCCTGTCGGCCGGCTCGTCGCTCCCGGGGCTGCCCACCCTGCGCGCGCTGTGGAAGCCCGCTCTGGGCCCGGTGCTGGCCGCGGCCGGGGAGCTCGTCGTCGACCTGCGCAGCGGGTCCTACGCCGCGCTCGCGCCGGTCCCGGGCGCGGTCACCGTGGACGTGCTCAGCGAGCGGCCCGACGGCACCCGCGCGGTCGTCAGCCACTTCAACAAGGCGCACAAGGGCCGGGTCGCCCGGCTGCTGGCCACGACCACGGCCGAGCCCACGGACGTCGTCCGGCTGCGCGCGCTGCTGCGCCGGGCGGGGTTGCACGTGGAACACGACGGCGGGACGGCGCTGACCTTGGTCGTCCCCGCGGAGCACGTTCCCCGCTGAGCGGTCACACTCCGTGCTTGTCACAGTGATCTGCGTCAGATTGTTGCCCCGGATCGCCGTACCATGGCATAACGTCGAAGCGCGCGAGGCTCGAGAAGCGGGTGGGCGCGAGCAGCACCCTGGCCCCGGCCGGGCGGAAGGGTTTCGGTGGAGGCATCCCCGCGGCGGGACGACGCCGTGAGCAGGCTGGAGGCTGCCCGAGCGGCGCTCCTCCTGCGGAGCGACCCCACCCGGGTCCGCGCCGCGCGTCGGTTGCGCGTCTCCGACGGCGGCTCCGCGGCCCTGGACCGGCTCGTGGAGCTCGCCACCCGGCTGCTCGGCGCGCCATCGGCGCAGATCTCCATCCTCGACGACGCGCACACCGTCGCCGGCATCGCCGGGATCCCGCCGGGCGGGCGCGGCCACGAGTCGCCGCTGGACCAGTCGCCGTGCGCCCTCGCCGCCGCGCTGCGCGCCCCGCTGGTCATCCCCGACGCCCGCGCCGACGCGCGGGTCCGCGACCTCGACCCGGTCACCTCGGGGATCGTCGGCTCCTACCTCGGCGTCCCGCTCGTCGACGAGACGGGGCTGGCCGTCGGCACCCTCTGCGTCTTCGCCGACGAGCCGCGCGCGTGGTCCGACAGCGACGTCGCCACGCTGGCCCAGCTCGCCGCCGCCGTGCTCACCGAGCTCGAGTACACCGCGCTCGCCGGGGAGCACGAGCGCCAGCGGGTGCGCTGGATCCTGGCGATGGACGCCGGCCGGGTCGCCACCTTCGACTGGGACCTCCGCAGCGGCGAGCTGGTCTGGGACGAGCCGCTGATGTCGACCTTCGGCTACACGGCCGCGGAGTTCGACGGCACGATCGAGGCCTTCAACCGCCGCCTGCACCCTGACGACCTGCCCCGGGTGACCAAGGCCCTGCAGGCGTCGATCGAGACCGTCGGCGACTTCGAGGCCGAGTACCGCGTGGTGCGCCCGGACGGCGACACCCGCTGGGTGCAGGCCCGGGGCCGCGCACTGGCCGGGCCGGACGGGGCCGCCGTCCGGCTGCTGGGCGCCGCCTCCGACACGACCGAGGACCGCAGCGCACAGGCCCGCGTGGCCCGCGTGCTCGAGGCGATGCCGGCCGGCTTCTACTCCCTGGACCACCACTGGCGGTTCACCCACGTGAACGCCGAGGCCGAGCGGCTGCTGGGCCGCTCCCGTGCGGAGCTGCTCGGCCACGTGCTGTGGGAGGCCTTCCCCGCGGCCGTCTCGAGCATCTTCGAGGAGAGCTACCGCAGCGCCGTCCGCACCGGGAAGCCGGTCAACTTCGACGCCTACTACCCCCCGCCGCTGGACGGCTGGTACGAGCTGCGCGCCTGGCCGACGCCCGAGGGGTTGTCGGTCTACTTCACCGAGGTCACCGAGCGGCGCCGGATCCGCGAGCGCGCCGAGCGGTCCGCCCAGCGGCTGGCCCTGCTCGCGCAGGCCAGCGCCGAGCTCGCCGGCACCCTGGACGTCGAGGCCGCGACCGCTCGCCTCCCGCGCCTGGTCGTCCCGGCCCTGAGCGACTTCTGCGTGCTCACCGTCATCCAGCCCGACGGCCGGCCCCGCGACGTGGGCAGCTGGCACGTCGACCCGGCCAGCCGACCGGTCCTCGAGCGGTACGCCGAGGTGCGCATGGAGGTCATGCCGGTGACCGCACCGGTCGCCCGCGCGCTGCACACCGGTGAGGCGGTCACCTTCGCCGGCGACGACGTCCTCGACGTGCTCCCGCCGGGCCGGGCCAAGGACCTGCTCGCCGTCCTGGCGCCGTCCACCGAGATCGCCCTCCCCCTGCGCGCCCGCGGGCGGACCGTCGGGCTGCTCACCCTCTTCTACGCGGACGGGCACGCGCCCACCCCGGAGGACGTCGTCGTCGCCCAGGACGTCGCCGACCGGGCCGGACTCGCCCTGGACAACGCGCGCCTCTACGCCCAGCAGCAGCAGCTCGCCGAGGGGTTGCAGCGCAGCCTGCTCACCGAGCCGCCGGAGCCCGACCACGCGCAGATCGCCGTCCGCTACCTGCCGGCCGTCGAGGCCGCCCGCGTCGGGGGCGACTGGTACGACGCGTTCCTCCAGCCGGGCGGGGCCACGATGCTGGTCATCGGCGACGTCGTCGGGCACGACACGGAGGCGGCCGCGGCGATGGGCCAGCTGCGCGGCCTGCTGCGAGGTATCGCGACCTACAGCGACGCCGCGCCGGTGGAGGTGCTGCGCGGGCTGGACGCGTCGATGGCCGTGCTGCAGACGCGGGTGCTGGCCACCGCCGCCGTCGCCCGCTTCGAGCAGACCGACGACGAGCGGGCCCGCGGCGTCACCCGCATGCGCTGGGCCAACGCCGGACACCTGCCGCCGCTGGTCATCAACCCCGACGGCACGGTGGCCGAGCTGGCCGCGTGGAAGGGCGACCTGCTGCTCGGCGTGGACCCCGGGTCGCGCCGGCAGGAGTCGGTGGTGACGCTCGACCGGGGCTCGACGGTGCTGCTGTTCACCGACGGCCTGGTGGAGCGGCGCGACGCCGACCTCGACGCCGGCATGGTGCGCCTGCGGGAGGCGCTGACCGAGCTGGCCGACCGGCCGCTGGAGCAGCTGCTCGACGACGTGATCGAGCGGCTGGTCGACGGCCGCCCGGAGGACGACGTCGCGCTGGTCGCCGTCCGGCTGCACCCGCAGGACCGCCCGCGGCCGCCGGAGGCCGGGCCCAACGTGGTGCCGGACGTCGTCCCCGAGGAGCCTGCCACCTAGCCTTCCGGTGTGACGACCTCCACCGACGAGCTGTGCCTGCGCCCCGCGACGGAGCTGGCCGCGCTGATCCGCTCCCGTCAGCTGTCGGCGCGCGAGCTGACCGACGCCTGCCTGGACCGGATCGAGCGGCTCGACCCACAGGTGAACGCCGTCGTCACCCTGGACGCCGAGGGCGCCCGTGCGGCCGCCGACGCCGCGGACGCCGCCCTGGCCGCCGGCGAGGAGGTCGGCCCGCTGCACGGCCTGCCCGTGGCGCACAAGGACACCCACGCCACCGCCGGCATGCGCACGACCTGGGGGTCACCGCTGCACCGCGACACCGTCCCCGAGCAGGACGAGCTGGTCGTCGCCCGGCTGCGGGCGGCCGGCACGGTGCGGCTGGGCAAGACCAACACCCCGGAGTTCGCCGCCGGCTCGCACACGTTCAACACGCTGTTCGGGGTGACCCACAACCCGTACCGGCACGGCCTGTCCGCGGGCGGCTCGAGCGGCGGGGCGGCCGCCGCGCTGGCCGCCGGCTTCGTGCCGGTCGCCGAGGGCAGCGACATGGGCGGCTCGCTGCGCAACCCGGCGGCGTTCTGCAACGTCGTCGGGCTGCGGCCGACGCCGGGCCGGGTGCCGGTCTGGCCGACGTCGATCGGCTGGTCGCAGCTGTCGGTGCAGGGGCCGATGGGCCGCACCGTCGCCGACGTCGCGCTGGTCCTCTCCGCGATCGCCGGTCCGGACCGCCGGGTGCCGATCGCCCTGGACGACCCCGGCGCGCCGTTCGCCGCTGCGCTCCCCGAGCGCCTCGACGGGCTGCGGGTGGCCTGGGCGCCCGACCTCGGCGGCCGGGTGCGGGTCGACCCGGCCATCACCGCGGTGCTGGAGGGGTCGGTGCGGGTCTTCGAGGACCTCGGCGCGACCGTCGAGGCCGACTGCCCCGACCTGTCCGGCGCCGACGACGTCTTCGGCACGCTGCGCGCCTGGCTGTTCGACGCCGCCTACTCCGACCTCGCCCGGCAGCACCCGGACCAGGTGAAGGAGTCGATCCGCTGGAACGCCGAGATGGGCGCGAAGCTCTCCGGCTCCGACCTCGCCCGCGCCGAGACCGCGCACACCGCGCTGTACGAGCGGACCGTCGGGTTCTTCGACCGCTACGACGTCCTGCTGGCACCCACGACGCAGGTGCTGCCCTTCCCGGTCGAGCAGGAGTACCCGACCGAGATCGCCGGCCGGCCGCTCGAGAACTACCTGGAGTGGATGCGCGCCTGCACGCTCATCACCCCGACCGGCTGCCCGGCGCTCTCGGTGCCCGGCGGGTTCACCGACGACGGCCTGCCGGTCGGGCTGCAGGTGGTGGCCGCACCGCGGGCCGACCGCCGCGTGCTGGAGGTGGGCCACGCGTTCGAGCAGGCCACTCGGTTCGGCGACCGCCGTCCGGCCCTGTGAGCCCCGCCCCTGCGAGCCGGGAGCCCCATCACCGCTACGGGTGGGTGCTCGGCGTCGCCGTCGCCGTGCTGGTCGTGGACCAGGCGACCAAGGCGTGGGCGGTGGCCGCGCTCGGGAACGGCCGGCGGATCGACCTGGCCGGTGACCTGCTGGGCCTGCGGCTGCTCTACAACCCGGGGGCCGCGTTCTCCATCGGCAGCGGCGCCACCTGGCTGTTCACCATCGTGTCCGGCGTGGCGGTGGTCGCGCTGGCCTGGTACTCGCGGCGGGTGCACTCGACGGCCTGGGCCATCGCGCTGGGGCTGCTGCTCGGCGGTGCGGCGACCCACTTCGGCGACCGGCTGCTGCGCGCGCCGGCGTTCGGCCGCGGCCACGTCGTCGACTTCATCGACTACGCGGGGCTGTTCGTCGGCAACGTCGCCGACA
Source organism: Geodermatophilus sp. SYSU D00708 (assembly GCF_054050115.1). NCBI lineage: Bacteria > Bacillati > Actinomycetota > Actinomycetes > Geodermatophilales > Geodermatophilaceae > Geodermatophilus > Geodermatophilus sp. SYSU D00708. Next base: position 6,355 of record NZ_JBJGYS010000038.1, read on the forward strand.
TCGCGCTGTTCTGCGGGGTCCTGCTGGCGCTGGTGCTCTCGCTGCGCGGCGACCGGGAGCCGACCCCGTCGTCTGGGACCGACTAGCCCTCTCTAGCCGGAGCGCTAGAGAGGGCCAGACACGGCTATCGGCCCCGTCGCGAGCTCGCGAGCGATCGGGGCAGGCGTCCCCTCTCAGGTGCGCCGGCGCAGGCCGCGCAGCGTGCGGACGGCGACCAGCAGCTCGGCGAGCTCGTGGCGGTCCCCGGCGGCGATGTCCACCAGCTGGGCCGCGGCTCGCTGCTGGGTGCCGTCCCAGCCGCCCGTCCAGCGGGCCACCAGGTCGTCGGCGGGCTCGGTGTCGGCTCGCCGTCCGCCGAGCACCTCGGCGGTCAGCGCGGCCTGCTCCGCGGCCAGGTCGTCGCGCAGCGCCGCCCGGGCCATCGACGGCCAGCGGCGGTCGCGCGGCAGGTCGATGACCCGCTCGCGCAGCGGCACGAGGCTCAGTCGCTCGGCGAGGCACTGCTGCACCCGGCCGGCCAGGTCGATCGGGGCGCGGGTGCGCTCGGCGACGACGGCCAGGTCGAGCGCGGCGGGCAGCAGCGGGGCGGCGGCCACCTCGGCGGCGAGCTCCGCGGGCACGCCGACCTCCTCCAGCCGCGCCGCCCGCTCGGCGTAGGCCGCTGCCTCCGAGCCCAGCAGCCACGACGGCAGCCCCGCCCGCACCGCGGCCACGGGCGCGGCGAACCGTTCCGTCACCGCCCCGATGGGCACCGCGCCCTCGTCCGTGGCGAGCGTCGGGAGGGCCAGCAGCCACCGGGTCGCCCGCTCGGCCAGCCGGGTGGCCTCGGTGCGCAGCTCCACCTGCGTCTCGGCCGGGACGCGGTTGTCCAGCGGCCGGGTGGCGTCCCAGAGCCGGTCGACGCCGAAGACCGCGCGGGCCACCACGTGCGCCCGCACCACGCCGGCCAGCGGCACGCCGGTCTCCTCCACCAGCCGGTACAGGCCGGTCACGCCGGCGACGTTCACCGCCCGGTTGGTCAGCGCGGTGGCGACGATCTCCCGCCGCAGCGGGTGGCCGGTGATCGCCTCCGGGTAGCGCCGGCGCAGCTCGGCCGGGAAGTACCCGACCAGCAGGTCCTCCAGGGCCGGGTCGTCGGGCAGGTCCGAGGCCAGGACGGCGTCCCCGGTCTGCAGCTTGGCGTAGGCGAGCAGCACCGACAGCTCCGGACCGGTCAGCGCCTGGCCGTCCCGCCGCCGCTCCGCGAGCTGGCGGTCGTCGGGCAGCGCCTCCACGCTGCGCACCAGCCGGCCGCTGCGCTCCAGCGCCCGCAGGTAGCGCTGCTGGGCGTCGAGCAGGCTGCGCGCGGAGGTCACCTCGACGGCCAGGATCGCGTTCTGCGCGTGGTTGTCGGTGAGGACGGCGGCGGCGACCTCGTCGGTCATGTCGCCGAGCAGGGCCGCCCGGCCCTCGGCGTCCAGCTCCCCGGCCTCGACCACCCGGCCCAGGGCGATCTTGATGTTGACCTCGTGGTCGGAGGTGTCCACGCCGGCGGAGTTGTCGATCGCGTCGGTGTTCACCCTGCCGCCGGCCAGCGCGTACTCGACCCGGCCGCGCTGGGTGAGGCCGAGGTTGCCGCCCTCCCCCACCACGCGGACCCGCAGGTCGCGGCCGTCGACCCGGACGGCGTCGTTGGCCTTGTCCCCCACGTCCAGGGAGCTCTCCGTCGACGCCTTGACGTAGGTGCCGATCCCGCCGTTGAACAGCAGGTCCACCGGGGCGGTCAGGACGGCGCGGACGAGTTCGACCGGGCTGAGCACCTCGACGTCGGCGGGCAGCCCCAGCGCGGTCCGCATCGGCTCGCTCACCGGGATGGACTTCGCCGTCCGCGGCCAGACCCCGCCGCCGGGACTGATCAGCGCCGGGTCGTAATCGGCCCACGACGAGCGCGGCAGGTCGAACAGCCGGCGGCGCTCGGCGAAGGAGGCGGCGGCGTCCGGCGTGGGGTCGACGAAGACGTGCCGGTGGTCGAAGGCGGCGACCAGCCGGATGTGCTCCGAGAGCAGCATGCCGTTGCCGAACACGTCGCCGGACATGTCGCCGATGCCCACGACGGTGAAGTCCTGGCGCTGCGCGTCGAGGTCGAGCTCGCGGAAGTGGCGGGTGACCGACTCCCACGCGCCGCGGGCGGTGATGCCCATGGCCTTGTGGTCGTAGCCGACCGAGCCGCCCGAGGCGAAGGCGTCGCCCAGCCAGAAGCCGCGCTCCAGCGCCACCGCGTTGGCCAGGTCGGAGAAGGTCGCCGTCCCCTTGTCGGCGGCGACCACCAGGTAGGGGTCGTCGCCGTCGTGGCGCACCACGCGCTCGGGCGGGACGACGCGGCCCTCGACCAGGTCGTCGGTCAGCGACAGCAGCGCGCCGATGAACAGCCGGTAGCAGGCCTGGCCCTCGGCGAGGTGCGCGTCGCGGCCGGCGCTCTCCGCCGGGGGCCGGCGCACCACGAAGCCGCCCTTGGCGCCGGTGGGCACGATGACGGTGTTCTTCACCATCTGCGCCTTGACCAGCCCCAGGACCTCGGTGCGGAGGTCCTCGTGCCGGTCGGACCAGCGCAGCCCGCCGCGGGCCACCGCGCCGAAGCGCAGGTGCACGCCGGCCACCCGCGGGGAGCTGACCCAGACCTCGCGGTCGGGCCGGGGCTCGGGCAGGTCGGGCACCCCGGCCGGGTGCAGCTTGATCGCCAGCGGCCCGCCCGCGTAGTACGTCGTCCGGACGGTGGCGGTCACGGCGGCGAGCAGCGCGGTGAGCACGCGGTCGGCGTCGAGGGACTCGACCTCGCCGATGGCCGCGCGCAGCGACTCGACCAGCTGCTCCTGGCGGCGCTCGCGGCCGGCGTCGCGGCCCGGCGAGAACCGGGTCTCGAACAGCGCGACCAGCCGGGCGACGACGTCCGGGTGCGCGGCCAGCGTCGTCTCCACGTACCGCTGGCCGAACGGCAGCCCGGCCTGCCGCAGCCACTGCACGTAGGCACGGACGACGGAGACCTGGCGCCAGTTGAGCCCGGCCAGCAGCACCAGGGCGCCCAGGCCGTCGTCCTCGGCCTCGCCGCGCCACACCGCCGAGAGCGCGTCGGTGAACCGTTCCGGCAGCGAGCCGGGGAAGGGCAGCTCGCCGGCGGGGGCGGTGAGCCCGAAGTCGTAGATCCAGGCCAGCGGCGCGCCGATCCGGTCGATCTCGTAGGGCCGTTCGTCGACCACGTCGACGCCCATGTGCTGCAGCATCGGGAGCACGTCGGAGAGCAGCAGCCGCTGCCCCACCCGGTAGACGGCCAGCCGCGGCTCGCTGGTCGAGGAGCCGCGGCGCAGTACCAGCCCGATCTCGCCCTCGGCCAGCGCGTCGAGCCGCTCGAGGTCCTCGACGGCGACCGACGCGGGGAAGTCCTCGTGGTAGGCGGCCGGGAAGGCGTCGGCGACGCGGGCCAGCCGCCGCTCGGCGTCCTCCCCGTAGCGGGCCCGCAGCGCCTCGGCCAGGTCGTCGGTCCAGCTCCGGACGACGGCGGCCAGCTCCGCCTGCAGCGCGTCCACGTCGACGTCGGGCAGCGCCGGCCGGCCGCTGCGGGCCACCGGCGGGCGGACGACGAAGTGCAGCCGCGCCAGCACCGACTCGGTGATCCACGCCGTGTACTCGATGCTCGTGCCGCCCAGCCGCTCCAGCAGCAGCTGCTGGATCGCCAGCCGCACCTCGGTCGTGTACCGGTCCCGGGGCAGGTAGACGATCGCCGACCAGAACCGGCCCCCGGGGTCGCGGCGCAGGAACAGCCGGGTCTGCCGGCGCTCCTGCAGGTGCAGCACGGCCAGCGCGACCGGCACCAGCTCGTCGGCGCCGACCTGGAACAGCTCGTCGCGGGGGTAGGTCTCCAGGACGTCGAGCAGCTGCATGCCGGTGTGGCTGTCGGCCGGCACCCCGGAGCGGGTCAGCACCTCGGCCACCCGGCGGCGCACCAGGGGCACGTCACGGACGCTGTGCGCGGCGACCGCCGTGGGGAACAGCCCGGCGAGCTGGTGCTGCCGCGCGGGACCGCCGTCCTCGGCGGGGAGGGTCACCGTGACCACGTCCAGCCACGCGCGGCGGTGGACCGTCGAGCGGGTGTCGGCCTTGGCGACGGTGAGCAGGGCGGGGCCGGGTGTCCCCTCGGGGACGGAGGTCGTCTCGACGTCGCTGCGCAGCACGCCCAGCCCGCTGCCGGGCACGGCACGGACCGTCGTCCGCTCCGGGACCCGCAGCAGGTCGACGTCCCGGGCGCCGAGCAGGACGAAGTTGCCGTCGGTCAGCCAGCGCAGCAGCGCCGCCGCCTCGGCCGGGTCGGCCGCGGGGTCGCCGTCGGGCGCCGGAGCCGCCCGGTCGAGGCGCTCGGCCAGCTCCAGGGCGCGGGCGCGCATGCGGCCGACGTCCTCGTCCACGGCGCGGACGTCGGCCAGCACGGTGCGCAGCCCGGCGACCAGGTCGGCCGTGGCCTCCTCGTCCAGCGGCCCGTCGAGGACCACGGCCATCCACGACTCGGCCAGCGCGTCGGACCCGCAGGCCGCGGCGTCCCCGCTGTCGCAGAAGGCCCGGATCCGGCCGGTGAGGTCGCGGCGGACCACCACCACCGGGTGGACGACGTGCTCGAGCCGGAAGCCCTGCCGGATCACCTCGGCGGTGACCGAGTCGACGAGGAAGGGCATGTCGTCGGTGACGACCAGCACCACCGAACGGGGCCGGGCGCCGGGGCGGTCGGGCAGCCGCTGGACGTCGACGGTCGCCGAACCCTGCGGGCGGACCTCCGCCAGGCGCAGGTGGGCCAGCGCCAGGGCGGCGAGGTCGGCCGGGTCGTGGTCGAGCACCTCGGCGGCCGGCTCGTTCCAGTAGTAGCGCTGGAGCAGCGCCGGGACGTCGTCGGCGCCGCAGCCGGGTGGTAGCCCCGACCGGGAGTCGAGGGCGCCGCGCGCCGCCCGCTCCAGGAGCCGGGACTTCTCCTGCCGGGCCGCCTCGAGGGCGGCCAGTTCGCTGGGGGCGGCTGCGGGTGACGCGCCGGCCGCGGGGCCCGCTCCCGGGGTCGCCGGGGCGGTGCCGATGGTGCTGGCCATGACGGTTGACGCTATCCCGAGGGTGTGCGCCCGGTCACGACGACGCGAGGCGAGTTCAGCGCTTCTCGGTCAACTGGTCGGCCACCCAGCCCCCGATGGCCAGCAGCAGCCCGCCGACGATCGCGCTGCCGAACCCGTTGACCTGCAGGCGGTCGGTGATCGCCGCGGTGATGCCGAGCAGGGCCGCGTTGATCACCAGCAGGAACAGACCCAGGGTCAGCAGCACGAACGGCAGGGACAGCAGCCGCAGGATCGGCCCGACGATCGCGTTGACGACGGCGAAGATCAGGGCGATCCACAGGTAGGTGCCGGGCTCCCCGAGCGGACCGTTCGGGTTGGGGATCACCTCGATGCCGTCCAGCAGGTAGGCGACGCCGTAGAAGACGGCGGCCATGATGACGACCTTGACGAGGAACCTCAGCACGCCGCCCACGCTAGCGGCGGGTGATCACGATCCGGCCGTGTCGGGCCCTCTACGAGTCTCTAGCACGTCGCCTAGACAGGGCCAGACGGCGATCGACAGGGGCAGGCTGCGGTCGAGCGGTCGACGGCGGGGCGGGTCCCGGCCGGCCGCTGCTGATCGCTGACCGTCGCACGCATCGATCGGGCTCCTGCGGGCACACTCCTCCTCGCGGGGACCGGAGAGGTGGGCAGCGATGGACCGACTGGTGGTGGTCGGCGCATCCGCCGGTGGCCTGGGCCCGCTGCAGGAGCTGGTCGCGGCGCTGCCCCCGGACCTCCCCGCCGCCGTCCTCGTGGTGGTGCACCTGCCACCCTCCGCCGACAGCCGCCTGCCCCGGCTGGTGTCCCACTGGGGGCCGCTGCCCGCGCGCCACGCCGTGGACGGGGACGCGCTGGCCCCGGGGACGGTGCTCGTGGCACCCCCGGACCGGCACCTGCTGGTCCGCGACTCCCGGGTGCGGCTGTCGCGCGGACCCCGGGTGAACCGGCAGCGGCCGGCCGTGGACCCGCTGTTCCGCACCGCCGCACAGTCCTACGGCCCCGGTGTCGTGGCCGTCGTCCTCTCCGGCGCGCTGGACGACGGCGCCGTGGGCGCGGCGAGCGTGGCCGCCCAGGACGGCACCGTCCTCGTCCAGGACCCGGCCGAGGCCCGGGTCTCGGCGATGCCGCGGGCCGCGCTGACGACCGTCCGCCGGGCCCGGTCGCTCGCCGCCGCCGCGCTCGGAGCCGCTGTCACCGACGTCGTGTGCGGGCCCTTCCCTTCCTCCGCGCCGGCCACCACCCGAGAGAGGAGCAGGTCCATGGAGGGCGGACCGACCGCGGTCACCGACCTGGGCACGCCCGCGGCCGTGGGCTGCCCCGAGTGCCAGGGCGGCATGTACGAGACGGTCCCGGACAGCACGGCGAGCTACACCTGCCACGTCGGGCACACCTGGAGCGCGCAGACGCTCCTGGACGCCCAACGGCAGGCCGTGGAGGGCGCCATCTACAACGCCGCCTCGAAGCTGCTGGAGATGGCCGCGGTGCACCGGCGGCTGGCCGAGCTCGACACCGGGGAGGCCGGCAGCCGGGAGGAGAACCTCCGGGCCGCCGAGCTGGCCGAGCGCCGGGCGGAGCGGATCCAGGCCCTGGCGGTCGAGGACCCCGACGGCGACACGCCCTAGCCGCTTCTACCGACGTCTACGGCGAGGGCTAGACGACGCCATACGGTGCTCGACATGGACCCCGTCCGGAACCCGTACGCGCCCGGCGCCGGTCAGCGCCCGCCGGAGCTCGCCGGTCGCGACACCGAGCTGTCGGCCTTCGACGTCGTCCTCGAGCGGATCGCGCACGGCCGCCCGGAGCGGTCCCTGGTGCTGACCGGGCTGCGCGGCGTGGGCAAGACGGTGCTGCTCAACCAGCTGCGGTCGGCGGCGATCAGCCGCGGCTGGGGCACCGGCAAGATCGAGGCGCGCCCGGACCAGTCGCTGCGCCGGCCGGTGTCCTCCGCGCTGCACATGGCGCTGCGCGAGCTGCGCCACCCCGACCAGGAGTCGATGGACGCCGTCCTGGGCGTGCTCAAGGCCTTCGCGCAGCGGCAGTCGGCGGACGCCAAGGTGCGCGACCGCTGGCAGCCGGGCATCGACGTCCCCGCGGCCAACGGGCGGGCCGACTCCGGGGACATGGAGATCGACCTGGTCGAGCTGCTCAGCGACGCCGCGGGGCTCGCCGCCGACGTCGGCAAGGGCGTCGCGCTGTTCATCGACGAGATGCAGGACGTCCAGGCCCCCGACGTCTCGGCGATCTGCGCCGCCTGCCACGAGCTGTCGCAGCAGGGCGCGCCGCTGATCGTCGTCGGTGCGGGCCTCCCCCACCTGCCGGCGGTGCTGTCGGCGTCGAAGAGCTACTCCGAGCGGCTGTTCCGCTACCTGCGCATCGACCGGCTCGACCGGGCCGCCGCCGACCGGGCGCTGCTCGCCCCGGCCGAGCGGGAGGAGGTCACCTTCGAGGCGGAGGCGCTCGACGCGCTGTACGCGGCCGCCGACGGCTACCCGTACTTCGTGCAGGCCTACGGGAAGGTCACGTGGGACGTCGCGGCCGCCTCACCGATCACCGCGGCGGACGTCGCGATGGCCGCGCCGGTCGCCGAGGCCGAGCTGGCGGTCGGGTTCTTCGGGTCCCGCTACGACCGCGCCACGCCCGCCGAGCGGGAGTACATGCACGCGATGGCCGAGCTGGGCGGGCCGAACGGGGCCGCGGTGGCGACGTCGGAGGTCGCGGTGTCGCTGGGCCGCAAGCCGGCGTCCCTGTCCCCCGCGCGCGACTCGCTGATCAAGAAGGGTCTGGTCTACTCGGCCGAGCGCGGGCAGATCGCGTTCACCGTGCCGCACTTCGGCCGCTACCTGCTCAGTCACCCCGACTGAGGCCCGGCGCCACAGGTCGGCACGGTGTGTGCACGTGCCGTCGTCCCGGGACCCCGGGAACCGCGGTGAGCGCACACGGGGAGGACCGGTCCAAGGGCCCTGGCCCATCCGGTGCCCGCCGGTCGAGCATGGACGGACCCTCGTCCCGATCGGGGTCCTCATGACCGCCACCCCCGCGCCCGCACCGGCACACCCGACCCGGTCCACGCCGCCCGGGCTGGGGCTCGCCGGCCTGGCCGTCGGCTTCCTGCCGTGGATCGTCTTCGCCTTCGTCGCCCAGCGGCTCGCCTCCGACGGCGTGGCCTGGGCCGCGCTGGTGGCCGCCGCCATCGCGGGCATCGCCCTGGTGCGGGCCCAGCGCCGGCACGGGCCGCGCATCCTCGACATCGGCTCGCTGGTCCTGTTCGGGGTCATCGCCGTGGTGGGGTTCGCCGGGGGCCCCGTTGTCGACCGGTGGCTGTACGAGTGGGGCAGGCCGCTGGTCGGCGTGACGCTGGGCCTGTACCTGCTGCTGACCGTGCCGGTGCTGCCGTTCACCGCGGAGTACGCCCGCCAGAGCACGCCCCGTGAGTACTGGGACTCCCCGGCCTTCACGAAGATCAACCGGGTGCTCAGCGCCGCGTGGGCGGTGGCGATCGCGGCGATGGGCGCGGCCTCCGCCCTGGTCACCGCGCTGGGCCTCGACGCGACGGGCGGCCCCGGCAGCCACCTCGCCGAGCTGCTGCTCGACTGGGTCCTGCCGATCGCGGTGATCTGGGGCATGGTGCGGTTCACCGCCACGTATCCCGACCGGGTGACGGGGGCACCGGCCGGAGCCGACCGGCGAGGACCGCCGCACACCTGATCGGGCGGGGCCGGCGCGGTTGGCCGATCGGCTCCGTGGGCAGGCCCGTCCCCGGCGTCCCCTGACCAGGGGGCCGAGGAACGGGGACGGGCGTGCCGACGTGGCTGGAAGCCGGGCTCTGGGGCCTGCTGGGCGGCGGGGCGCTGGTGCTCGGCGCGCTGGTCGCCTGGTTCGTGCGGGTGCCGCAGACGGTCATCGCCTCGGTCATGGCCTTCGGGTCCGGTGTGCTGATCTCCGCCGTCGCCTTCGACCTCATGGCCGAGGCAGCCGAGACCGGCGGGCTGCCGGCCACGGCGGTCGGGTTCGTCGGTGGCGCGCTGGCCTACCTGGCGGCCAACGAGGCGCTGGCCCGGCGCGGCGCCCGGCACCGCAAGCGGTCGGGGACCCAGCAGCCCTCGGAGGACGAGCAGTCCGGCAGCGGGGCCGCGATCGCGATCGGGGCGCTGCTCGACGGCGTCCCGGAGTCCGTCGTCCTCGGGCTCGGGCTGCTGGGCGGCGGGTCGGTGAGCGCCTCGGTGCTGGCCGCGGTGTTCATCTCCAACGTGCCCGAGGGGCTGTCCTCGGCCGCCGGGATGAAGGCCAACGGCCGCTCCGCGCGCTACGTGTTCAGCGTGTGGGGCGGGATCGCGGTCGCCAGCGGCCTCGCGGCGCTGGTCGGCTACGCCGCGCTGGGCGGGGCGCCGCCCGAGGCGATCGCGGTCATCACCGCCGTGGCCGCCGGGGCGATCCTGACCATGATCGCCGACACGATGATCCCGGAGGCGTTCGAGCGCACCCGCACCTGGACCGGTGTGATCACGACGCTGGGCTTCCTGGTCGCCTTCGCGATCGAGGTCGCCTGACGACGACCGCGCAGCCCACCGTGCGGCCGGTGGGACCGCCTGCCCTGCGGCCTCGGCCCGGGCCGGGCAGGGTGGCAGCGTGAGAGAACCGCAGGAGATCGCCGTCCCCGTGGCCGGCGGGGAGCTGACCGCCCTGCGCTGGCCGGCCGACGCCCCCGGCGCGCCCCTGGCCGTGCTCGTGCACGGCATCACCGCCAACGCCATGGCCTGGGCGCGGGTCGCCGACGCGCTGGCCGGCGAGTTCGAGGTCCTCGCGCCGGACCTGCGCGGCCGGGCCGGGTCGGCCGGGCTGCCGGGCCCGTACGGCCTCGACGCGCACGCCGACGACCTCACCGCGCTGCTGGACGGCTTCGGTGCCGACGCCGAGGCCGGCGCGGAGGCCACCGTGCTGGTCGGGCACTCCATGGGCGCGTTCGTCGCGGCGCTGGCGGCGGCGGGGCAGGCCCGCGACCGCGTGCACGGCCTGGTCCTGGTGGACGGCGGGCTGGCCTTGCCCCTGCCCCCGGGAGCCGACGTCGACGCGATGATGGCCGCCGTCCTCGGGCCGTCCCTGCAGCGGTTGTCGATGACCTTCCCGGACCTCGCGGCGGTGCGGGCCTTCTGGGCGCAGCACCCCGCGGTCGGGCCGTGGGTCGACGACCCGGCGGTGGCCGCGTACCTGACCCGCGACCTGCAGGGCGAGCCGCCCGCGCTGCGCAGCGGGTGCGTGCCGGAGGCGATCCGGGTGGACGGCGGCGACGTGCTGCTCAACGAGCGGGTGCTCGAGGCCACCGCCGACCTGCCCGTGCCGGCCACGCTGCTGTGGGCGACGCGCGGCCTGATGGACCAGACCCCCGGCCTCTACGACGAGACGCGGCTGGCCGGCCTCGGGCTGGCGCCGTCCGGGATCACCGCGCGGGAGGTGCCCGGCACCAACCACTACTCGATCGTCTGGTCCCCCGAGGGCGTGGCGGCGATCGCGGACGCCGTCCGGGCGGCCGCCGCCCGGGACTGAGCCCGGGCGGCCGGACCGCGGGAGGTCACGCGCGGTGGGCGGCCATCGGCTGACCCCGCTCGGCTGCGGCGTCCAGGGGCCTCTCCCACGAGGACGGGTGGGCACGGACGGCGAGCAGCGCCACGTCGTCCTCGGCGCCGTCGCTGAGCATCCCCGCCAGCAGCCGGTCGCAGAGGTCGTCGAGGGGCTCCCCCGCCGAGCCGGCCAGCAGCCGGCGCAACTGGTCGCGGCCCTCGTCGAGCGGCACGCCGCGGCGCTCGAAGAGCCCGTCGGTGAACAGCAGCAGGGTGGCGCCCTCCGGGACGGTCGCGGTGCCGTCGACGCGCGCCCCCCGCCAGCCGATGCCCAGCGGCGGCCCGACCGGCGTGGAGAGGTCGGCGACCGCGCCGTCGGGGAAGAGGAGCATCGGCTCGGGGTGACCGGCGGTGGACCAGCGCGCGCGGCGCAGGCCCTGCTCCCGCTCGGCGGGGGTCTGCTCGACGCGGCAGACGAGGGCGGTGGCCATCGTGGGCACGGCCAGGCCGACGAGGGCGTGGTCGACCCGGCGCATGACGCCGGCCGGCTCCTCCAGCCGGTCGAACGCGATCGCCCGGACCAGGGTCTTGACCTGGCCCATGGCCGCGGCTGCCTCGATGTCGTGGCCCATGACGTCGCCGATGACGACCACCGTGTCGCCGTCCGGCTGCAGGAACGCGTCGTACCAGTCGCCGCCGATGGAGACCCCGCGGGTCGCCGGCCGGTAGCGGACGGCCAGCTCCAGGGCGTCGGGCTGGACCGGCGGGGACAGCAGGCTGCGCTGCAGCCGCTCGGCGACCTGCTGGTTGGCCGCGGACAGCCGCGCGTTGTCCAGAGCCAGCGCCGCGCGGCGGGAGGCGATCTCCGCCGTCCGCAGCTCGGCCTCGGTGTGCGGGCCGCGCTCGGGGCCGTTGACCAGGGTGAAGGCGCCGAAGATCTCGTTGCGGGCGACCAGCGGGAACGTCGCCACCGCCGCCGGCCGCAGCGGCGCCAGCGCGGCCCGCGCCTCGGCGCTGCTGACCATGCCGGCGATGTCGTCCTCCGTGAGCACCGGGATGACGACCGGGCGCGCGCTGCGCAACGCCACCGGGACCGGGGCGTTGGGGGCGTTGGTCCGCACCCGCGCGTCGGCGTAGCGGTGCATCGCCTCGACCATCGCCGGGTCGCTGTGCGCGCGGCCGACGTCGCGGCGGTTGCCGTCGGGGTCGATCACGCTGACCAGGCACCAGTCGGCCAGCAGCGGGACGACGAGGTGCGCGAAGCGGTCGACCGCCTCGTCGACGTCGACGGTGGAGGTCATCGCCAGGTTGACGTCGCCCAGCAGGATCAGGTGCCGGCCGGCCACCTCGGCCTCCGCGGCGGCCACGGTGGCCGAGCGCACCGACTCCTCCCGCGCGGCGACCGCGGCGGCCCGCTCGTCCTCGGTGCGCCGCCGCTCGGTGACGTCGTCGTAGGAGACGACCAGGCCGGCGTCGGTGAGGAACGCGTCGGCGCGGAACCACTTCCCCAGCGGGTCGAACCAGGCCTCCGTGGTGCCCGACTCCCCCGTCGCGCGCACCCGCCGGTACAGCTGCTCGAAGGAGCCGCCGACGGCCTCCGGGAACACCGTCCAGATGTCCCGGCCGACCAGCTCGCCGACGGTCCGGTCCAGCGCCCGGGCCCCCGCGGGGTTCACGTACCGGAACCGCCACTCCTCGTCCAGGACCAACAGCGGCCGGTCCATGCCCTCCACCGCCTGCGTCAGCAGGTCGGGGGGCGGCGGAGCCGCGTTCTCCCTGGTCATGGGACCCACTCTGCCTCATCGCGATCCGGTCCCCGGCAGGCCGGGCGCGGGCGTGCCCCATCGGGGTACGCCGCCGCGACGGGCCTCCTTGGCAGCGACCGCCGTCGCTGCCACGATCCGGGCACCCCTCCACGGCCTGCTGGGCGGGGGGCCTCCGGAGAGGCGCGCCCGGCGCCGGCCGTGGAAGAGGGGTGGATCCCGTGGCGGACCGGCGACCGGACACCGGAGCCGGCGCCGCCGCTCCTGCACCGCCGCTCCTGTCCGGGGACACCGCGGCCGGGGTGATCGACGCCATGCCCGCAGCGCTGTGGTGCGTCGACCCCGCCGGGCGCGTGACGTACGCCAACCCCGCCGCCGAGCGCATGCTGGGCCGGCCGATCACCCGGATGACGGGGCGCTCGGTCGCCGACCTGGTCGCCGTGGACGGCGCCCCCGCGGACCTCGCCGCCGCGGTCAGCGCGGCCTGCGCGGAGGCGCTGACCACCGGGACCGCCGTCAGCAGCGAGCTGCCCTCGCCCGGCCCCGCCGGACGCCGGCTGGCGCTGCACGCCTGGCCGGTGCCGGACGGCGTGGCCCTCGCCGTCGTGGACGTCAGCGCCCGCCACGTGGCCCAGGAGGCTGCCGAGCGGGCCCAGCGGGCCGCCGAGCGGGCAGGGGCCCGCATGGCGCTGCTCGCCGCGGTGACCGCCGAGCTCTCCGGGGCCCTCGACGGCGACTCCGCGCTGGGCAGCCTGGCGCGTCTGGTCGTGCCCGCGCTCGCCGACGCCTGCATCGTCACCGTCGTCGACCGCGAGGGGCGGGCCCGGGACGTCGGGTCCTGGCACGCGGACCCGGCCCGCCGGGAGCTGATGGCCCGCTACACGCGCGTGCGGATGGACACCATGCCGGAGGTGTCGCCCGTCGCGCACTCCCTGCGCACCGGCAGCTCCGTCGGCGAGTCGGTCGACGCCGTCCTCGGGCTCATGTCCCCGGGCCCGGCGCGCGACCTGCTGCGGGCGCTGGGGCTCGGGTCCGCCGTCGTCCTGCCGCTGCGCGCCGAGCAGCGCACCGTCGGCGTCCTGACGCTGTACCTCGACCCGGGCCGCACGCTGGACCCCGACGACCTCGCCGCCGCGCGGGAGGTGGCCTCCCGGGCCGGCCAGGCGGTCGACCGGGTGCACCGCCAGCACCGGCAGGCCCAGCTGGCGGAGGCGCTGCAGCGCAGCCTGCTCACCGACCCGCCGACGATCGGGGACGCCCGCGTCGTCGTCCGGTACGTGCCGGCCTCCGAGGCGGCGCAGGTGGGCGGGGACTGGTACGACGCCTTCCTCCAGCCCGCCGGGCACCAGGTGGTGGTGATCGGTGACGTCGCCGGCCACGACACCGCCGCCGCGGCGGAGATGGGCCAGCTGCGCGGGCTGCTCCGGGGCATCGCCCACTACAGCGGCGCCGGGCCGGCGGAGGTGCTCCGGGGGCTGGACGCCGCGATCGCGCACATGCACAGCGGCACGCTGGCCACCGCCGCGATCGGCCGGATCGAGCGCGGCGGGACCGTGCTGCGCTACGCCAACGCCGGCCACCCGCCACCGCTGGTCGTCGACCACGACGGCACGGTGACCGTCCTGGGCGGCAGCCTCGGCGACCTGCTGCTGGGCGTCGACCCGCACACGGTCCGCCAGGAGCTCGTCGTCCCCCTGCGGCCGGGTGCGACGGTGCTGCTCTACACCGACGGGCTGGTGGAGCGGCGGGACTCCGACGTGGACGCGGGTGTGGCCCGGCTGCGCCGGCACCTCGCCGAGCTCGCCGGGCTGCCCCTGGACCGGCTGTGCGACGAGCTGCTGGCCCGCATGGTCGACGGCACGCCGGACGACGACGTCGCCCTGGTCGCCGTGAGCGTCCGGCAGCGGTGAGCGACTCACGCGGCGTCGGTCACACCCCGCCGCGAAACCCGCCGGACACGATTGAGCCCCAGGCCCGCTGGGCACCCCTCCGGACGTCGGAGCAGACGACGCGACGGGAGAGGGACGTGGGTCGACTGGCGTGGCCGCTGCGCCCGCTCCCGGACGGGCGGGGCGAGGTCTGGCGCTGGGACCTGCAGTCGATCGCCGAGCTGCCGTCCGCGCGCGCCGCCCTCCGCTCCCGGCTCGACGGGGTCGGCTTCCCGGCCGACGAGGAGGACCACGCGGCCGAGCGGCTCGTCCTGGCATTCGACGAGCTCGCCTCGAACGCGCTGCGGCACGGGCTGTCCCCGGTGGTCGCCACCGTCATCGCGGGCAGCGGCGGCTGGCTGCTCGACGTCAGCGACCGGGACCAGGAGACGATGCCGACGCCCGCGGTCGACCGGGACCCCGCGCAGGGCGGCATGGGCCTGTACCTGGTGGCCCGGCTCTCGGTCGCGCACGGCTGGTACGTCGACGGGGGCTGCAAGCACGTGTGGGCCTGCCTGCCGACGATGGTCGAGGACCGGCAGCCCGCGCTGCACTGAGAGAGGACGCCGTCCTCCCCACCCTTCGCACGCCCAGGGCGGGTCCCGGGACGGGGCCACCCCTGCCCCGCTGCAGGCGGATGTTCCACGTGCAACGACGACGGGCCCCGAGCGGTTGCCCGGGGCCCGTCGTTCGTGGGCGGCGTGTCGCGGCGAGTGGGCCCCGGAGGGGTCCGGGATGCCGTGACGATGCGGCTCGACGCCGGTCGGGACGGCACCTGGCCGCGTGTGTCGCGGCGAGTGGGCCCCGGAGGGGTCCGGGATGCCGTGACGATGCGGCTCGACGCCGGTCGGGACGGCACCTGGCCGCGGTGCGGTCCGGAGGACCGCGGTGTTACGGGATCACGAGCGACAGGCCACCCTTGCCGTAGCCGGGGACGTCGACGGCCAGGTCGAGCCGGTTGAAGGCGGAGAGCATGCCGGCGATGTCCCCGGGCAGCTCGTCGCCGGGCGCGTAGGACTTGTACAGCTTCGAGTGCGGGGCACCCGGCACGTTGAACAGCGCCGACAGCACGTTCACGACCTCGTGCAGCGCCTCGGTGAGCATCATGGTCAGCTCACCGTCCTCCTCGACGGCGTCCTGGACGCCGCCGGGGGGCAGCAGCGCGAGCGCGCCACCGGTCCAGGCCGCCAGCGGCAGGTCCATCACGCACAGGGCGTTGACGTCCATCGACGGGGACACGTAGACCGCGACCGAGACCGGCTTCTTCTCGGTGGGGGTCACCGGGGCACCCGGCGTGACGCCGACCGGCTTGCCGACCAGGCCGGAGAGCATGTCCTTGACGGCCTTGGCGTCCGGCAGGACGACGGTCAGGGGCGCAGTCACGCGATCACCCCGTCCAGGTTCTCGCGGAAGGTCTCCTCGGTGAACGGCTTGGCGATGAGGAACAGCGCGCCGGCGTCGGCGGCCTTCTCCCGCATCTCCGCCGAACCCTCGGAGGTGACGAAGCCGAAGGGGACGCCGGAGCCGGACGAGCGCAGCGCCTGGAGGCACTCCAGCCCGGTCATGTTCGGCATGTTCCAGTCCGACAGGACCAGGTCCGGGCTCTCGCTCTGGACCTTGTCGTAGGCGTCGCGGCCGTCCTCGGCCTCGACGATGTCGTGGTCGTCGTAACCGGCCTGCCGCAGGGTGCGGATGACGATCTGCCGCATGACGCGGCTGTCGTCGGCGACCAGGATCTTCACAGGGGCACTCCGTTCTCTTCCGTGGGGTCCAGGGCGGCAGAGGTGCCCTGGACGGAGATGGTCAGCGGCTGGCCGCGCCACTGGGCGTCGACGCGGCAGGTGTCGTCCGGGGAGCCGGGGCTCGGGGCGACACCGACCTCGGGCAGGCCGAGGACGGACGGTCCGGGGAGGACGGCCTTGACGTTGCCGCCCACCACGTTGGCGAGCTCGCCGAGGGCGTCGTCGACGTCCTCGGCCTCGAGCTCGTCGGGGGCGTGTTCGCGCAGCAGGGCGCGGGCCAGGTCCTCGGCGGTGGTCCGGGCGCAGGTCAGCACGACCGTGCCGGTCCACGGGCCGACGATCTCGACCCAGGAGCTGACCGTGTCGGCGGGCAGCTCACCCGGCAGCGGCACGAGGACCTCGTCCTCGCCGACGAGGGCGGCCCACGCCTGGTCGGCGATCTCCTGGACGGTCGCCTGGTCGAGCAGCTCGGTGATCGCGGGCGCGCTCACAGGACGACCTCCTCGGGGAGCAGGCCGAGCAGCGCGAGCTTGTCGCGGATGGCGTCGGCGGTGAACGGCTTGAGCACGTACTCGTGCGCGCCGGCGGCCAGCGCACGGACGATCTGGGACTGCTCGCCCTCGGAGGTGACCATCATCAGCGTCACCGCCCGCCAGGCGGGGTTGGCGCGGATGGCCGAGACGAACTGGAGGCCGTCCATCACCGGCATGTTCCAGTCGACCGTGCACAGCTCGGGCACCCAGCCCTCGTGCAGCACGTCGAGTGCCTCCTGGCCGTGTCCGGCCTGGCGGGTCTCGTAGCCGAAGCCCTCGAGCGTCCCGCTCACGATGCGCCGCATGGCGCGTGAGTCGTCGATCACCAGTGCACGCACGTCAGGCCCCCTTCAGTGGGCGGTAGGCGGAGCTGCGGCCGATCACGACCCGCTCCCAGGAGTCGTCGACGCCCAAGGTGGTCTCTGCGGCGCCGAGGAAGAGCCAGCCGTCGGGGCGCATGAGGGCACGCACCCGGCGGAGGATCGCCTGCTTGGTGGACAGGTCGAAGTAGATGAGGACGTTGCGCAGGTAGACCACGTCGAACGGGCCCATCCGCGGCAGCGGGGCGGCCAGGTTGCACTCGCTGGCCGACACCATGCGGCGCAGGGCCGGCGCGACCTCCCACTCGGTGCCGGCCCGCGTGAAGTGGCGGACCAGCATCGGCGCGGGCAGCCCGCGGTTGACCTCGAGCTGGCTGAACCGGCCGGCCCGGGTCCGCTGCACCATCTCGCGGGAGATGTCGGTCGCGGTGATGGAGACCCGGCTCGCCGCGTTGGGCAGCGCGTCCTCGAGCAGCATCGCGATCGTGTACGGCTCCTGCCCGCTGGAGCAGGCCGCCGACCAGATCTGCAGCCGCTCGGCCGGGCCGCGGGCGCCCAGCAGCGCGGGCAGCACCGTCGAGGTGAGCGCCGTGAAGGGGTCGCCGTCCCGGAACCACGAGGTCTCGTTGGTGGTGAGCGCCTCGACGATCTTCCGGGTGTTCTCCGGGCTGGGTCGGGTGCGCACCGTGTCGACCAGCTGGCTGACGTCGGGCAGGCCCATCTGGCGCGCGATCGGCAGCAGCCGGGCCTCCACCAGGTACTCCTTGCCGGGGGCGAGCACGATCGCGCTCTCCCGGTGCACCAGCTGGCGGACCCAGTCGAAGCTGGTGGCGGTCAGGGTCATCGTCGTCCTCCCGTGAACGCCGGGATCGCAGTCGTCGGTCGGGCCGGGGCGAGCCGCCGGAGGACGGCGTCGGCGATCCGGTCCAGCGGCAGGACCTCGTCGGCGAGGCCGGCCGAGGCGACGGCGCCGGGCATGCCCCAGACGACGGAGGTCGCCTGGTCCTGGACGACGACCGAGCCGCCGGCCTCCCGGATGCGCCCGGCACCGACCCGGCCGTCCGAGCCCATGCCGGTCAGCACCAGGCCGAGGACCGCGCCGTCGTAGGCGTCGACCGCCGACCGGAACAGCGGGTCGACGGCGGGCCGGCAGAAGTTCTCCGCCGGGCCCTGGCCGAGCGCGGTGACCAGACCACGGGCGGCGCCGCGGACGGTCAGGTGGTGGTCGCCGGGGGCCAGGTGCACCGTGCCGGGCGCCAGCGGGGTGCCGTCGACGGCCTCGACCACGCGCAGCGGGCAGAGCCGGTCCAGCCGCTGGGCGAACTGGCGGGTGAACACCGGGGGCATGTGCTGCACCAGCAGGACCGGCACCGGCAGCGTGGCCGGCAGCTGCGGCAGCAGCTTGGCCAGCGCCTCCGGCCCGCCGGTGGACGAGCCGATGACGAGGACGGCGGGCTGCTTGACCGCACCCTGCCGAGGGGCCGGGACCGCGGCGCGGACCGGGGCCGCCGCGGCGGCGCGGATCGGGCCGGCGGTGACCGGGCGGCCGGTGAGGGCCTTGATCTTGGGGATGAGCTGCTCGCGGACGCTCTCCATCGATGCCGCGACGCTGCCCACGTTCGCGGGCTTGGTGACGTACTCGTTGGCGCCGGCGGACAGAGCGTCCAGGGTCGCCGCGGCGCCGCGCTCGGTGAGCGTGCTGAACATGATGATCGGCACCCGGCTCCGCGTGGCGCGGATGGCCCGGACCGCCTCGATGCCGTTCATCTCCGGCATCTCGATGTCCATGGTGACCAGGTCGGGCTTCAGTTGCTCGAGCTTCCCGACGGCGATGCGGCCGTTGACCGCGGTGCCGACCACCTCGATCGCCGGGTCCTGCGAGAGGACGTCGGTCACGATCTTGCGGACGACCACCGAGTCGTCGACGACCATCACCCGGATCGGGTCCATGCGTCCTCCGTCTCCCGGCGCGGAGGGCCGCCGGGGTTGCGCTGTCGGTGTCGGTGTCGGCAGTCGCCCGGAGGCCGCGCTGGGCGCGGGGGCGCGCCACCGCGCCGGTGCGGTGGGCGTCCGTTGACGGTGCCTGTCCCCCGAGTTGTCGGCCGCCCTGCTCCTCCACTTGAGCGGATCCGGGCACATTCCCGGACATTTTTTTCTCGATCATGAATGGCGCTGACCAACCATTTCCCGCCATTTGTCGACTCGTCTCCGGGCCGGCGGCCGGTCACCGCCCGCTCCCCTCCCCCGCCGGCGCGACGGTCCGGCGGCCGACGGCGTTCCGCCTCGCCTGCGGACCCGGCGGGCGGCAGGATGCGCCGGGTGAGTCGAGGAGGCCTGGCCCGGTCGACCGCGCTCGTGGCGGGGCTGACGCTGGGCAGCCAGGTCCTCGGGTTCGTGCGGGACGTCGTCCTCGCGGCGGTGTTCGGGGTGGGCTCGTCCCTGGACGCCTACTTCGTCGCCCAGGGCCTGATGAACCTGGTGCTGGCGCTCATGGCGGGGGCCGTGGCGAAGTCCGTCGTCCCCACGGTGGCGCGGGCGGTCGCCGACGGGAGACCCGAACGCGGGCACCACAGCGTGCGCGTGGCGCTGACGGTGACCGTGCTCGTGATGCTGGCCGCCTCGGTGGTCATGGCGGTGCTGGCCCGGCCGCTGGTGATGGTGCTGGCCCCGGGGTTCGACGCGGCGACCACCGACGAGGCCGTCCGCCTCACCCGGCTGGTCGTCAGCGCCACCGCGCTGATCGCCGCCACCAACGTGCTGGCCGGGGCCGCGCAGGGGCACCGCCGGTTCGGCTGGGCCGCGGCGGAGGGCATCCCGTTCAACCTCGTCCTCATCGCGGGCGCGCTGCTGTTCGGCCAGGTCTACGGCGTGACGGCGCTGGCGGTGGCCTTCGTCGTCGGCAGCGGGCTGCGCCTGCTGACCCAGCTGCCGCCGCTGCTGGCCGTCGGGCAGTCGCTGCGGCCCTCGCTCGACGTCCGCGACCGCGGCTTCCGCGAGATGCTGGCGCTGGTGCCTCCCCTGCTGGTGGGCAGCGCGGTCTCCCAGGTCAACACGCTGGTCGACCGCGCGGTCGGCTCGGCGGTCGGCGAAGGCACCATCACCGCGCTCAACTACGGGTGGCGGCTGGTCGGGCTGGCCGACACCCTCGTCATCGCGACGGTGGCCACCACCCTCTACCCCGCGCTCGCCGCGGCCGCCCGGCCCGGCGGCACCCGCTCCCTCGAGGACCTGCTGCGGCGCAGCAGCGGTGTGCTGCTCATCCTGGTGACCCCGGTCGTGGTGGTCCTCACCGTGGCCGCCGAGCCCGTCGTGGCCCTGCTGTTCGAGCGCGGCGCCTTCGACGCCGAGGCGGTCCGGGTCACCGCGCTGGCCGTCACCGGCTACGCCGCGTCCCTGCTCGGCCTGGCCCTCCGCGAGCCGGCGACCCGGGCCTTCCTGTCCCTCGGCGACTCCCGGACGCCGGTGGCGCTGGGCGTGCTGGGCATGGCGGTCAACGTGGTCGGCGACCTCACCCTGGGGCTGCGGTTCGGCGTCCTCGGGCTGGCGGTGTCGACGTCGGCGTCGCTGCTGCTGGTGGCCGGCCTGTCGCTGTGGCGGCTGCGCAGCGCCGGCGAGGGGGTGTCACTGGCCGGCCTGGGCCGCTGCAGCGCCCAGGTCGCCGCGGCGGCGGCGTGCGCCGCGGTACCGACGGCGCTCCTCGCGCGGCGCTGGGACGGCCTGGGCGGCGCGGCGGCCGGCGCGGCGAGCTGCCTGGTGGTGTACCTGCTGGTGCTGTGGCTGCTGCGCTGCCGCGAGCTGCGGGAGCTCGGTGCCGCCGTCCGCGGGCTGGTCCTGCGCCGCTGACCGCCGGACGACGACGAAGGGCAGCCCCTCGTCACCCTGGCCCATCGGGTTGTCCCGCAGCGCGCTCAGCAGCTCGTCGGCGCCCAGCGCGGCGGCGGAGACCGCCCGCACCGAGCCGCCGCGGTCGTTGACGTCGACGATCGCCACCCCGACGCCGAGCCGGTCCTCCAGCCGCTGGGCCAGCCGCCGGGCGGTCTCCGGGTCGAGGGGTGGGAAGAGCAGGTCGAAGTAGGGCGGCCGCATGCCGTCGAGGTCGCGCGCGAAGGGGCCGGCCACCCGGTAGAAGGAGCCGTGCCGACCCAGCGGCCGCAGCGCCAGACAGCACGCCGCGGCGGCGAGCACCCGCACCCGGCCCTGCCGCTCCAGGACCAGCTGCATCTTCTCGGGGATGGACAGCCCGCAGCTGCTGCCCACGGTCTGCACGTGCCGGGCCAGGAAGCGGGCCAGCCGCCCGGGGACGACGCGCTCGCTGGGGATCGCCCGCCCGGTCAGCAGGACGGCCACCTTCTCGCTCACCCCGATCGTGTCGCCCGGGCGCCGCAGCCCCGCCGTGGACAGGTCGAGCTCGGTGGCCAGGTCGTCGCCGTAGGACAGCCACCGCGTCGGCACGGGGTGGCGGACCCACGAGGGTCCGGCTGTCGGGCAGGTCGACCGGGCGGTGCTGTCGAGCATGGGGGGCCTCCGCGTCCTCGTCTGTCGATCCGGGGCGCCGAGGATGGAGCCGCGACGCGCCCGGCCTGCCGAGACACGCGTGAGCCGGGTCACACGTCCTCGCGGCGTCGGACGGCGTTCCGGCGCGGCGTGGCGCGCCGCCCGCGGCGGGTCACGGCACGTGCGCCCGTCGAGCGGCGTCTAGGCGTCTCTAGCGCGGGAGCGAGACAGGCCGAGAGGACCCTCGACGGTCGCGCGGAGTTCAGCCGCGCGTTCCCGTGCGGTCGGCCGCGACCGGCAGACTGCGGCCCGTGCTGCTCGCCATCGCCACCGTCTGGCTGCTGCTCGCCGTGCTGGTCGGGGGTGTGGTCGCGGCGCTGGGCCGGGCCGGCCTGCGGGAGGACCGCGCCTGCGGCTACGTCAGCGACCGCGGGTGAGGAGCCGGATCACGGGTAGCCCGCACCCATGGCGCTCCCCCGTGTCCTGGTCCTCGTCCTCGCCGGCGGCGCGGGTGGCCGCCTGGAGCTGCTGACCGAGCAGCGCGCGAAACCCGCCGTCCCCTTCGCCGGGGTGTACCGGCTCGTCGACTTCCCGCTGAGCAACTGCCAGCACTCGCAGATCGCCGACGTGTGGGTCTCGGTGCAGTTCCACCCGACGTCGCTGTCGCAGCACCTGGCCAACGGCCGGCCGTGGGACCTCGACCGCACCGCCGGCGGGCTGCTCACCCTCCCGCCCTACCAGGGCACCGAGCGCGCGGGGTGGGTGTCGGGGACGGCCAACTCGCTGTGGCGGTACGCGCCCCTGGTGCGCGACGCCGCCCCGGACGCGCTCGTCGTCGTGAGCGCCGACGCGGTCTACAAGCTGGACTACCGCGAGGTCGTCGACGGACACCTGGGGTCGGGCGCGGAGGTGACGATGGTGACCACCGAGGTCGCCGAGGACGACGCCGCGCGCTACGGGATCGTCGAGGTGGGCAGCGGCGGCACGATCACCGACTACGCGTACAAGCCCGACGAGCCGGCCACCACGACCGCGACCAACGAGGTCTTCGTCTTCTCCCCCGGCCCCACGCTCGACCGGCTCGAGGCGCTGGCGGCCGAGCACGGCGAGGACGGCCTGGAGGACCTCGGGACGCACCTGCTGCCCGCGCAGACCCGGGACGGGCTGGCCCGCGCCCACCCGTTCCGCGGCTACTGGCGCGACGTGGGCACGGTGTCCTCCTACTGGGCCGCCCACCAGGACTTCCTCTCCCCCGAGCCCCCGCTCGACCTCGACGACCCGCGCTGGCCGGTGCACACCCGCGGCGGCCGGCACAGCGCCGCCCGGGTGCTGCGGGGTGCGGAGGTGGAGGACAGCCTCGTCTCCGGCGGCACCCGCGTGGCCGGCCGGGTGAGCGGCTCGGTGCTCTCCCCCGGTGTCGTCGTCGAGGCCGGAGCCACCGTGGTGGACTCGGTGCTGCTGCCGGGCGCGCGCGTGCGGGCCGGGGCGACCGTCACCCGCGCCGTCCTGGACGACCGGGTCGACGTCGGCAGGGGGGCCTCGGTCGGCGGGGACGGCGACATCACCCTCGTCGGCCGCGAGGCGGCGGTGGAGCAGGACGGCGAGATCCCCGCCGGCGCCCGCTTCCCCGACCCCGAGGACTGATCGGGAGACCGCTCGGTCAGGCCGGGGACGGCACCTGGCCGGGAGTGGACCGGTCGCGGGGCCCGGAGGGTCCCCGACCGGGACACGGGTGGGGCTCAACGCCGGCCGGGGACAGCACCTGGCCGGGAGTGGACCGGTCGCGGGGCCCGGAGGGTCCCCGACCGGGACACGGGTGGGGCTCAACGCCGGCCGGGGACGGCACCTGGCCGGGAGTGGACCGGTCGCGGGGCCCGGAGGGTCCCCGACCGGGACACGGGTGGGGCTCAACGCGGGCCGGGGACGGCACCTGGCCGCGGTGCGGTCCGGAGGACCGCAGTGTCATCGCGCCCCCAGGACGGCGAGGGCGTCGGCGCCGAGCAGGTCGGCCATGACGATGCCCTGCACGCAGCCGGCCACCGCGTTCCAGGTCCCGGCTGCGGCCGTGGCGGGGTCGAAGCCGCCGTCGAGGAAGGCCTGGACGGCGAGCAGCTGGGCGGTGGCCAGGGTGCGGGTGCGCCCGGAGACGTGCGCGGCCCAGGACGCCTCGTGCATCGCCGTGGCCCACGGGCGGCGCTCGGCCCGGCGGGCGTCGACGGTCGCCTGCCACCGCGCGCGGCCGGCGGCGTCCAGGCCGCGCAGCTCGTCGAGCAGCGCGGTGAGCTCGCCGGTGGCCGGTCCGAGGTCGGGCACCGGGCTGCCGACTCCGCCTGCGGCAGCCGCCGCGGCGAACGGCCCGGTCAGCTGGCGGCGCACCAGCGGCGGCAGGACGGCGGCGGCCCAGGAGCCGATCGCGGCGTCAGCCAGGACGTCGGCCGCGGCGGCCAGCGTGTCCTCGTCCACGAGGGCGACGGCGGGGTGCTCGGGGCCGAGGACGTCCTCGCGCAGGACCCGCTCCAGGGCCGCGGCGTCCCCGATGGTGCTGCGCTGCAGCTGGTCGACCAGGACGGCGGCGCGGTCGGCGGCCGGCAGGTCGACGGCGAAGTTGCGCACGTGCGGGATGCCCACGGCCAGCTCGCGGGCCTTGCGGGCGCGGACGGCCAGCACCGCGCGCTCCTCGCGGTCGCGCCCCGCGGCGGGGTGCGCCGCGGCCAGCTGCTCGAGGGTGGCGGCGTCGGCGGCCAGCCCGGCGAGCAGGGCGTCGGCGACGTCCCGGCCGGCCGGGATGCGGACCAGGTCGAAGCCGAGTGTCGCGGCACTGACCAGTGAGTACGGCATGGCGGCGCCTCCCTTTCCGTCCCCCGAGGCGAGTCGACCCATGCTGACCGTGATCGGGGGGAAGCGCCACGTCACCGTCACCCGATGGCTCGACCCCTCCAGCAGAGCACCTGCGTGTCCGGTGCGGATCGGTGAGGACACGGTGGCTGTGCGTGACGAGCCGCGACACGCCGCGACCCCCGGCCGGACGGCCCTCCGGAGAGGGGCCGCCCGACCGGGGGTCGGGGGTGATCAGGCGTCGGCCGCCGGGGAAGTCCGGCCGTGCCCGGGCCGTGCGTCGGTTTCCGCGGAGACCGACGGGAGAACGGGGTCCCTTCTCAGGCGCTGACCGCCTTGTGGACGTCGAGTGCCAGGAGCAGCTGCCCGTCGAGCTTGAACGCCCCGCGGATCAGCTCCCGCGCGGACCCGTCGAGGGTGTCCGGCGGGGCCTCGAAGTCGGCCGGGTCGACGTCCACGACGTCGGCGATGGCGTCGACGAGCAGGCTGACCGCCTCGCCGTGCAGCCGGACGACGATGACGACGGCGTCGGTGTCGGCCGGCCGCGGCGGACGACCGAGCCGCTCGCGCAGCTCGATGGCGGTGACCACCTGGCCGCGCAGGTTGATCAGGCCGGCGACGGCGGCCGGCGCCAGCGGGACGCGGGTCAGGCCCTGGCTCTTCAGCACCTCCTGCACGTGCGCCACCTCGACGCCGTAGAGGTCGCCGTCGAGCCAGAAGGTGGCCAGCTGGCCGCCGATGGCCGGGGCCGCGGTGTCGACGCGCCGGGTGTCGGTGGGCATCTCAGACCTCCAGGAGGGACGCGGGGACGCCGTCCGGCGTCGCGTTCGCGGTGTAGAAGGCGGGGTCGGCGGCGAGGATCGCCGCGCGGACGTCGAGCAGCTCGGTGACCTTGTCGCCGAGGACGGCGGAGCCGAGCAGGCCCAGGTCGTCGATGTCGCTGCGCACCGCGGCCTCGCCGTCGACGATGTCGAGGATCTCCTCGACCACGATGGCCACGCTGCGGCCGTGGTCGGAGTAGACGATCACCTCGAGCACCTCGCTGTCGGTCTCGCCGTAGGCGCCCAGGTGCCGGTCGAGCCGGACGATCGGCAGGATCGCGCCGCGGTACTGCACGACCTCGCGGTTGCCGACGCGCTCCACCGACTCGAGGCGGACCTGCTCCAGGCGGGTGACCGTGTCCAGCGGGATCGCCACCCGGCGGCCACCGCCGATGGCGGCCAGCAGCATCCGCTGCCGCTCGGAGTCGGCCGCCGCGGCCTGCAGCGCCGCCTCGCGGGACTCCTGGCGCTCGGTGGTCTCGGTGCGCAGCGCCCGGCGGGCGAGGGCCTGGACGTCGAGGATCAGCGCCACGGTGCCGTCGCCGAGGACGGTCGCGCCGGAGTAGAGGCCGATCGCCTTGAGCTGGCCGCCGACGGCCTTGACCACGATCTCCTCGGTGTTGATCACGCGGTCGACGACGAGGCCGAAGCGCCGGCCCTCGGAGCGGAGGACGGCGATAACGACGTGGCCGTCGTGCCGGTCGGAGGTCAGCCCGAGGACGTCGGTGAGCCGGACCAGCGGGAGCAGCTCGCCGCGCAGCCGGTAGACCGGGGCGCCGCCGACCTCCTCGACGGCGTTGGCCGCCTTCTCGGCGTCGAGGGAGACGAGCTCCTGCAGGCTGATCTGCGGGATCGCGTACCGGTCCCCCGCGCACTCGACGGTCAGCGCCGGGACGATCGCCAGCGTCAGCGGGATCCGCAGCCGGCAGACGGTGCCCTTGCCGGGGACCGACTCGACCTCGATGGTGCCGCCGATCGCCTCGATGTTGGTCTTGACGACGTCCATGCCGACGCCGCGGCCGGAGACGTTGGTGACCTTCGCCGCCGTCGAGAAGCCCGGCAGGAAGATCAGCTGCAGGACGTCCTGCGGGCCCATCCGGTTGAGGGCCTCCTGGGTGACCAGCCCGCGCTCGACGGCCTTGGCGCCGAGCTTGACCGGGTCGATGCCGGCACCGTCGTCGGCGACCTCCACCACGACCTGGCCGCTCTCGTGCCGGGCACGCAGGGTGAGCACGCCCTCGGCCGGCTTGCCGACCCGGAGCCGGGTGTCGGCGTCCTCGATGCCGTGGTCGACGGAGTTGCGGACCAGGTGGGTCAGCGGGTCCTTGACCGCCTCGAGCAGGGTCTTGTCCAGCTCGGTCTCGCGGCCCTCCATCTCCAGCCGGATGGTCTTCTCCAGCTGCAGGCCCAGGTCGCGGACGACGCGCGGCAGCTTCGACCAGATGTGGTCGATCGGCTGCATGCGCGTCTTCATGACGCCCTCCTGCAGCTCGCTGGCGATCAGGTTGAGCCGCTGCGAGGCGCGCACCAGGTCGGTGTCGTTGGAGCGGCCGACGTACTGGACGATCTGGTTGCGGGTCAGCACCAGCTCACCGACGAGCAGCATCAGCTCGTCGAGCAGGTCGACGTCCACGCGGATGGTGCTGTCGGCGACGGCCCGCCGGGCCTGGCCGCCACCGTTGTCGGCGGCGGGGGCGGCGTCGCCCTCGGCGTCCCGCTCCGGGGCGGTCGCCTCGGGCGCGGGGCGGGGCGCGGGGACGGGCGTCTGGGCCACGGGGGCGGGCACCTCCACGACGGGGGCGGGGACGGCGGCCTCGGTGGGCTCGGCGGTTGCGACGTCGGCGGCGGGCTCGACCTCGGCGGCGGGCTCGACCTCGGCGACCGGAGCCGCGGCGGTCGCCGCGCTCTTCGCCGCGCGGGCCTTCTTGGTGGCGGCTCGCTCGGTCCCGCCGGCCTCGGCCGCGGCCACCGGGGCGGACTCGGCCGCGACCTCGGGGGCCGGCTCGGGCGCGGGCCCGTCCTCCATGGCGGCGCTGATGGCCGCCACGACGGCGGAGACGTCGACCGATCCCTCGCCGCCGGTCGCCTCGATCGACGCCAGCAGGGAGCGCACGGTGTCGACCATCTGGAGCAGGACGCTGGTCCGCTGGGGGGTCAGCTCCAGCGCGCCGTCCCGCAGCCGGGAGAGCATGTTCTCCCCGACGTGGGTGACCTCCTCGAGGCGGTGGAACGCCAGGAAGCCGCTGGTCCCCTTGATCGTGTGGATCGTGCGGAAGATGCTCGACAGCCGCTCGCGGGAGTCGGGCTCCTGCTCGAGGGCGACCAGGTCGGTGTCCAGCTGGTCGAGGTTCTCGTGGCTCTCGACCAGGAACTCCTCGACGATGTCGTCCAGACCGTCCACGTTGCTCTTCTCTCTCGTCTCCGGCGCTGCGGGCGCTTCGGAGGGGTCATCGGCCGGATGGGGTCGGTATCAAGGCGAACCCACGCGCCGGCCGTCGTCTGTTCTGTCGTCGCGCGGGCCCGCCGGAGACCGGCAGCGCCCTCCCGCCTCAGCGGGAGGAGGCGCCGGCCGGGAACGGCCCGGGAGAACCCGTTCCGACCGGCGCGGACCGGTACGGGCACAGGGAACCCAGGAGTTCCTGTGGCATCGGCAGCCGTGTCGGGGACCGTGTCGCGCGACGGCCGCGAGAAGGGTCGGCGACCGTTCTCCCGGGTGTCGACTTGCCGGTCCCGGACGGGGCGGAGCGCCCGACCGTGCACGGATCGGGCGCTCCGTTGCTCCCCTCGGCCCTCCTGCCGGGTCCCGCCGCGAGCCCGCGCGGGTGGGGCAGGAGGGTCCTCCTCAGTAGGTGAAGCGGGCGACGCTGGTGCGCAGGTCGGCCGCCATCCGGGACAGCTCGTCCACCGCGGTGCGGGTCTGCGTGAGCGCCTGGGTGGTCGACTCCGCCGCGCCCGAGACGCCGGTGATGTTCTGGGCGATCTCGCCGGCACCGCCGGCGGCCTCGACCACCGACCGGCTCATCTCGTTGGTCGTGGCGGTCTGCTCCTCCACCGCCGAGGCGATGGTGGTCTGCCGGTCGGAGATCTGCGCGACGATCGAGCTGATCTCCCCGATCGCGGCCACCGCCGCGGTCGTGTCGCCCTGGATCGCCTGCACCCGCTTGGCGATGTCCTCGGTCGCCTTGGCCGTCTCCTGGGCCAGCTCCTTGACCTCGTTGGCCACCACCGCGAAGCCCTTGCCCGCCTCCCCGGCCCGCGCCGCCTCGATGGTCGCGTTCAGGGCCAGCAGGTTGGTCTGCTCGGCGATGCTGGTGATGACCTTGACGACGTTGCCGATCTCGATCGAGGACTCGCCCAGCTTGGCCACCGTCGCCGTGGTCGTCTCCGCCGCGGTCACCGCCCGCGCCGCCACGTCGGAGGCCTCCGCCGCATTGGTCGCGATCTCCCGGATCGAGGCGCCCATCTGCTCAGCACCGGCCGCCACCGTCTGCACGTTCCGGGACACCTCCTCCGCCGCGCCGGCCACGACACCGGACTGCGCCGAGGTCTCCTCCGCCGACGCCGAGATCTGCGCCGACGACGCGCTCAGCTCCTCCGAGGACGCCGCCACCGCGTCCGCCGAGGCGGCCACCGCCTCCAGCACCCCTCGCAGGTTCGCCTGCGCGCTGGTGAGCGCGCCGGCCATCCGGCCCAGCTCGTCGCGGCCGTTGACCTCCGGTGCGACGGTGAGGTCACCCTCGGCGAGGGCCTCCACCGACCGCTGCACCGACGCGACGGTGGACACGATGCGGCGGACGACGAAGACGGTCAGCGCACCCGAGACGGCGACGCCCGCGGCCAGGGCGAGCCACAGGGTGAGGACGGCGGACGAGGCGATGGCGCTGGCCTCGTCGGTGTCGGCCTGGCCGGCCGCGACCCGCCGCTCCTGCATGGCGTTGTACTCGTCCATCAGCACGTCGGAGGCGTCCTGCAGCGGACCGGTGATCAGCGCGGAGGCGGACCGCAGGTCGCCGGCGTCCGAGGCCGGGACCAGTTGGTTCTCGGCGATCTCGTAGTAGTCCTCGACGTAGCCACGGAAGACCTCGAACGCCTGCCGGTTGACGGTCACCTCGGCGTAGTCGTCCAGCTGCCCGTCGATCGTCGTCCGCCGCTCGGCCAGGTCGGCCAGCAGCGCGGCGCGGGTCTGCGGGTCGGCCAGCGGATAGGTGTTGTAGCGGGACCGGTCGCCCTGCCAGGAGCGCTGGATGTTCGACAGGTCCGCCAGGGTGACGACGTTCTCGTTGATCCGGGTCGACGCGGCGTCGAGGGTGTTGATCCGGCTGACCGCGAGGACGGTCATGCCGACCGCGACCGCGGCGAGCACGGCCAGAGCCGCGCCGATCTTGACGCCGATCGGGCGGTCGGCGAACCAGCCGCCGGACCGGCGGTCGGCAACGGGCGGGGCGGGGGTGCTCATGCGGGGTCTCCTGGGCTGGCGGGGGCTGGGGGGGTCGGGGGGATCGGGGGGTCGGGGGGATCGAGTCTCCGTCGACCCGCCTTGCGTTTTTCGGCAGCGCTCAGAGCCATTTGAGGGACCTTGGTCCCGATTCCAACGAATTCTCGGTCGCACCTCCGAAAAAGGCACACGACCGTCGTTCGGAGAGAAACTCGGACACATGTCGACAATGGCCGATCGATGCCATTCTCTCGGCGATGTCGACGGCGAACGCCGCCGGGGCGGTGGGGGCAGGAGGGTCCTTCTTCAGAAGCTGAAGCGACCGACTCCGGCGCGCAGGTCGGCGGCCACGACCGCGTCCCGCGCGCCCACCCGCATCTCGTTGAGCAGCGCGTCCATGTCGGCCGCCGCCTCCACGCCCCGCAGGTTCACCGCGTACATCGAGTGGGCCTTCTCCGCGGCCTCCGTCAGGCTCCCGATGCCCATGGCCGCGACCACGGCGGTGACCGCGGCCGAGGTCGCGACGGCGGCGAGGATCTTCGTCCGGACGCTGCGGTCCCCCCACCAGGCGCGGGCCGGCTCGCCGGGCGGTGCGAGCGGGCCGGGAGGTGCGGTCGCGGTCATCGGGGTGGACCTCTTCTCGGGGCGGTACGACGGACGTGGCGTGCGGGGCGCGTGGTGCGGATGGTGCCGCGCGGGAATGTAGGGCGGTGCACCACCGGCCCGTACAGCAATTCCGCACGTGTCCCGGAAATGGCGCGAGAAAGGTCGGTCGGCGTCTTCCCCGTGTCGACTCGGCGCCATTTCGGTCGGGCTCCTCACGGCCATTCCCCGACGGCCCGGGCGCGACCGTCCCTCGAGACGAGAGGAGCGCCCGACCGGGGATCCCGGCCGGGCGCTCGTCGCGTGGGCGGTGCGGTCAGTAGGTGAAGCGGCTGACACCGGTGCGCAGGTCGGCGGCCATGCGGGAGAGCTCGTCGACGGCGGTGCGGGTCTGGGTCAGCGCCTGCGTGGTCGCCTCGGCCGCGCTGGAGACGCTGCCGATGTTCTCCGCGATCTGCCCCGACCCGCCGGCGGCCTCGGCCACCGACCGCGACATCTCACTGGTCGTGGCGGTCTGCTCCTCCACCGCGCTGGCGATGGTCAGCTGGAAGTCGTTGATCCGGCCGATCACCTCGCTGATCCGCCCGATCGCGGCCACCGCCCCGGTCGTGTCGCCCTGGATGGCCTCCACCCGCTTGGCGATGTCCTCGGTCGCCTTGGCCGTCTCCTGGGCCAGCTCCTTGACCTCGTTGGCCACCACCGCGAAGCCCTTGCCCGCCTCACCGGCCCGCGCCGCCTCGATGGTCGCGTTCAGGGCCAGCAGGTTGGTCTGCTCGGCGATGCTGGTGATCACCTTCACCACGTCGCCGATCTCCCGCGAGGAGTCGCCGAGCTTGGTGATCGTCGCGGTGGTGGCCTCGGCCTCGCTCACCGCGGCCGCGGCGACCTTCGCCGCCTCGTTCGCGTTCTGGCTGATCTCCCGGATGGAGGCGCCCATCTGCTCGGCACCCGCGGCCACCGTCTCCACGCTGCGCGAGACCTCACCGGCCGCGCTCGCGACCACGCCGGACTGCGCCGAGGTCTCCCCCGCCGACGCGGCGATCTGCGCCGACGACGCCGACAGCTCCTCGGAGCTCGCCGCCACCGCGTCAGCCGACGCCACCACGCCCGCCAGGACCTCGCTCAGGCCGGCCCGGGTGGAGTCGAGCGCCGCGGCCATCCGGCCCAGCTCGTCGGCGGACTCCACGCCGGTGGCGACGGTCAGGTCACCGGCGGCCATCGCCTCGGCGGTCCGCTGCACGGAGCGGACGGTCCGGGTCATGCGGCGCACGACGAAGACGGTCAGCGCCGCCGCGGCGCCCACCGACGCCAGAGCGGTGACCACCAGCAGGGTCACGGCGGACTCGGCCGCGTCGGCCGCCTCGGCGTTGCGCGCCGCCGCCTCGGCGGACTGGGCCACGCCCTCCGCCTCGAGCTCGTCGGCGATGACCTGCAGCAGCGGCTGCAGCAGCTCGGTCTGGACGGCGGAGAAGCGGGCCAGATCACCCCGGTCGGCGGCAGGGAAGAGGTCGCTCGTCGCCAGCGCCACGAACTCGTCCCGGGCTTCGGAGAAGCTCGCCATCGCGTCCTCGTCGACGACGTAGGGCTCGTAGGCGGTCAGGCCGGCGACCACGTCGGCGTCCTTGTCCGCCATCTCGTCCCGGAGCTCGGCGCGACGCTCGGGGGAGGAGACCGCGTACTCCAGCGTCCGGGCGCGGTACGCCGCGTGCGCCCGCTGGACCTCGGAGAGCGCGTTCAGCGGGAGGAGGTTCTCCTCGTAGATCGTCTCCTGGCTCTGCCGCAGCTCCGAGATGCGCAGGACGGCCAGCAGGTTGGTGGCCAGGACGACCGCGGCCAGCAGGGCGACGACCGCCCCGATCTTCACGCCGAGGGGTCGGTCGGCGAACCAGCCGCCGCGGCGGCCGGAGGTCGTGCTGTGGGACATGGCGGGGACTCCTGCTGTCACGGTGGGGGAGTGGAGCGAGCAGCCCGCCACCATTCCTCGGCCGCGGTCGCTACAGCCGGAAAAGTAGGTGCAAGAACCCGCTCGACAACGCTTGTGACCCGTGTCGAAACCATTCCGATATGCACGGTCTTGAAGCCTGTCGAATTGTCGACGCCGAGTCGACGGTGACCGTTCCGAGAATGTCGACACCCGCGTCTGGGTGCGCACGGGAAGGCCCTGGTCGCGCGGTCCGGGGAGGAGCCGCGCGACCGGGGCCGGTCGCCGTGAGTTGCCTCAGTAGGTGAAGCGGGCGACGCTGGTGCGCAGGCCCGCGGCCATGCGCGAGAGCTCGTCCACCGCGGTGCGGGTCTGGGTCAGCGCCTGGGTGGTGGCCCCGGCGGCCTCGGAGACCCCGGTGATGTTCTCCGCGATCTGCCCCGACCCGCCGGCGGCCTCGACCACCGACCGGCTCATCTCGTTGGTCGTGGCGGTCTGCTCCTCCACCGCGCTGGCGATGGTGGTCTGCCGGTCGGAGATCTGCGCGACGATCGAGCTGATCTCCCCGATCGCGGCCACCGCCGCCGTCGTGTCGCCCTGGATGGCCTGCACCCGCTTGGCGATGTCCTCGGTCGCCTTGGCCGTCTCCTGGGCCAGCTCCTTGACCTCGTTGGCCACCACCGCGAAGCCCTTGCCGGCCTCCCCGGCCCGCGCCGCCTCGATGGTCGCGTTCAGGGCCAGCAGGTTGGTCTGCTCGGCGATGCTGGTGATGACCTTGACGACGTTGCCGATCTCGATCGAGGACTCGCCCAGCTTGGCCACCGTCGCCGTGGTCGTCTCCGCCGCGGTCACCGCCCGCGCCGCCACGTCGGAGGCCTCCGCCGCATTGGTCGCGATCTCCCGGATCGAGGCGCCCATCTGCTCGGCACCGGCCGCCACCGTCTGCACGTTCCGGGACACCTCCTCCGCCGCGCCGGCCACGACACCGGACTGCGCCGAGGTCTCCTCCGCCGACGCCGAGATCTGCGCCGACGACGCGCTCAGCTCCTCCGAGGACGCCGCCACCGCGTCCGCGGAACCCACCACGGAGGCCATGAGGGAACGCAGGTTCTCCCGCGCAGCGTCCAGCGCGGCGGCCATCTGCCCGACGTCGTCCCGCTGGTCGACGCCGGTCGGCCGGGTGAGGTCACCCTCGGCCAGGCCCTCGAGGGACCCACGGACGCGCCCCAGCGCGCGGGTGGTGGACCGCGCCACGACGACGCCCACCAGCAGCGCGAGCAGGCTGCCGACGACGAGCAGGACGACCTGGACGGTGGTGGTGGAGGTGTAGGAGTCCGCGGCGTCGTCCGCGCCGGCCCGCGCCGCCTGCTGCTGCAGGTCGGACAGGGCGGCGAGCTGGTCGACGATCTCGCCGCTCAGCGGCCCCACCCGCGTCTCGCGCAGGTCGTTGTACTCGGCCACCCGGCCGGCGGCGGACAGCGAGTCGAGCTGGTCGGCGAGGGCGAAGTAGTCGTCGATGCTCGTCATGACCGCGTCGAGCGCGGTGAGGACGGCGTCGGTCGGCGCGGTCTCGTCGCGCATGCGCTCACCGGCGTCCAGCAGCCCGGTGCGGGCGGCGTCCCGCTGGGAGTCGTAGGAGGCCTTCGCCTCCACGGGTGCGCTGGCCCGA
Source organism: Geodermatophilus sp. SYSU D00708 (assembly GCF_054050115.1). Taxonomy (NCBI): domain Bacteria; kingdom Bacillati; phylum Actinomycetota; class Actinomycetes; order Geodermatophilales; family Geodermatophilaceae; genus Geodermatophilus; species Geodermatophilus sp. SYSU D00708. The sequence continues at coordinate 40,079 of NZ_JBJGYS010000038.1, forward strand.
CTCGTCGAGGCGAGGCGGTAGGCCGTGTACTGGTACCGCATCTCCTGGGCCAGCGCGGAGCCGACCGTGTTGTGCGCGTAGAGGGCAGCGGTGCGGTCGGCCGAGGCGGCGAGCGCGCGCATGCCGGTCACCCCGAGCACCACGGCGACGAGGACGGCGAGGCCGACCGCGATGCTGATCTTCGTCATGACACGGAGGTCGCGGAATCTCCGCGTCGTCCGCACGGGCGGGTGGGGAGTGCTGTCGTTCACGGTGTAGGAGGTGCCTTCCGGTTCCACGCAGCCATCGGTCGACTGCTGTGCGGAAAGGGACGTTAGGCCCTTCCCGCAGCCATTCCGGAAGTGCACGCGGAAGCCGGTCGAGCGGTGTCCCTCACAGCTCGGCGACCATTTCGACCGAATCGACTCGGCGCCTTCTCGACTCCTCCGGGCAGCATTTCCATCGGACCGCGCCGCAGTTCCGGGAGTGGGGGAGAACGGGTCCCACAACAGGCCCAGAACGCGACGGAGCGCCTGACCGGTGGACCGGTCAGGCGCTCCGTGGCTGGTCACCCAGCGTCTCGCGGGGCCGGCGCGGCGGGGGAAGACGCCGTGCCGGCCCGGGGGGGGGGGGGGGGGGGGGGGGGGGGGGGGGGGGGGGGGGGGGGGGGGGGGGGGGGTGGGGGGGGGGGGGGGGGTGGG
>NZ_JBJGYS010000039.1:0-40436 GCF_054050115.1 Geodermatophilus sp. SYSU D00708
CGTGCTCTGCCCACCACCGTGGGCAGAGCACGAAGGAACGGCCGCCCCCGTGCTCTCCGGGAGCTCGTGCTCTGCCCGCCAGGGTGGGCAGAGCACGACTGCGCGGGGAGACGGGTGTGCCAGGGGCGGGGTCACGGGCCCGCCACCGACAGGAGGTCGAGTCCGACGAGGTCCGACAGCTCGGCCAGCGCGGCGGTCGGGTCCACGACCTTGACGGTGTGCATCCCCATCGCCCGGGCGGGCTTGAGGTTGATGCCCAGGTCGTCGAGGTAGGCGCAGTCCGCCGGCTCGATCGCCCGGCCGACGGCCTCGGACAACCGGGCCAGCGCGCGGCGGTAGATCTCCGGCTCGGGCTTGCGCACGCCCTCCAGCGAGGACTCGACCACCGCGTCGAACAGCGCCAGCAGCTCCCCGAGCCGTCCGGTGCGCTCCATGGGCGCGACGTTGTTGGACAGCAGCGCCAGGGGCAGCCCCGCGTCCCGCAGCCGGGTCACGGCGGCGACCATCGCCGGGCGCAGCTCCCCGGCCAGCGCAGCCAGCACCCGGCGCGCGTCGAGGCGGTGCCCGGCGGCCAGTGCCTCGGCCTCGAAGGCGTCGATGAAGCCGGCGGCGTCGAGCTCGCTGCGCTCGTACCGCGCCCAGGCGTTGGTGTCGGGGTCGATGGTGTTCAGCCGCCGGATCAGCCCCTCCGGCAGCCCCGCCTCGGCCTCGTAGGCGGCGAACGCCGGCATCGGGCTCTCGGTGAGCACCCCGCCGAGGTCGAAGACGACGGCGGAGACCCTCCCGCTCACGGCGTCACCGCCGCGGCGAGCTCGTCGGCGAAGCCGAGCCGCGCGGCGATGGCGGCGACCATCTCGTCGGCCCACAGGTCGTCGGCGGTGACGATCGGCCGCAGCTGCTCGGCGGGGAGCCCGTCGTCGGCGAAGACGTCCAGGTCACCGCCGGGCCAGCCGGTCTCGTCGTCGTCGAAGGCGCCGTCGGCGTCGACGGCGATCCCGTAGCGCTCCACCACCTCGGCGGCGAGCACCCACTCCTGCATGGTCGCGTCGGAGATCAGCGCCCGCACCATGCCGCCCGGCCCGTGCCGGAGGACGACGAAGTACAGCCGAGAGTCGACGACGACCACGAACGGCCCCGGCCACTCGTCGGCGCCCGGCTCGCCGAGGGCCCGCTCCAGCACCGGCAGCTCGTCGGCCGCGTCGGAGGCCAGCAGCTCCACCTGCCAGCGCCCGGTCGGGCGGCTGACCCGCACCGCCCAGCTCGACCTCGGTTCGTCGCTCATCGCTTGCGCAGCATGGTCAGCCCGTCGGAGAGGGGCAGCAGCACGGTCTCCCAGCGCGGGTCGCCGGCCAGCGCGGCGTTGAGCTCGGCGATCGCCCGCTCGTTGTCCGTCTGCGGGTCGAGCACCCGGCCGCCCGCCAGGGTGTTGTCCAGCAGCACGACCCCGTTGTCGGTCAGCCGCGGGTGCAGCTCGTCGACGTAGGCGGCGTAGCCGGTCTTGTCCGCGTCGACGAAGGCCAGGTCGAACGTCGGCTCGGCCGGCAGCGCGCGCAGCGACTCGTGCGCGTCGCCCAGCCGCAGCTCGATCCGGTCGGCGAGCCCCGCCCGCGCCCAGTACCTCCGCGCGATCGCCGTCCACTCCTCGCTGCGGTCCAGGCAGAGCAGCGAGCCGTCGGCGGGCAGCCCGCGGGCGATGCACAGCGCGGAGAAGCCGGTGAACGTGCCGATCTCGATCGCCCGGCGGACGCCGAGGGCGCCGGTGAGCAGCTGCATGAACGTGCCCTGCTCGGCGGCGATCTGGAAGGTCGGCGGCACCTCGCCCCGGTCGGCCAGGGTGGCGGTCTCGGCCAGCAGGTCGGCGGCGACGTCGTCCGGCGGCTCGGAGGAGGCGCGGACGTAGTCGCTGAGCTCCGCGGTGAGCAGGAACGACCGCGGGGTCATGGCGCGTGACGGCGGAGGAGCGCGGGGGTCATAGCCTCTGATCATGGCCGATCCCGCGCCCGACGACGGTGCCGACGTCGACCCCGCGCTCTTCGCCCGGCTGGCGGCCGACCCGCTGGCCGGGCACCTGGGGATCGCGCTCGAGCAGGTGCGCCCCGGCTACGCCCGCGCCGCGATGACCGTCGGTCCCGAGCTGCTCAACGCCGTCGGCACCGCGCACGGCGGCGCGACCATGGCGCTGCTCGACGTCGTCCACGCGGCGGTGAGCAACAGCCACGGGACGGTCGCCGTCGCGCAGGACGTGCACACCGAGTTCCTCGCGCCCGGCCGGCCGGGTGACCGGCTGGTGGCCGAGGGCATCGAGGTGCACCGCAGCAGCCGCACCGCGGTCTACCGCATCGACGCCCGCGCGCAGGACGGCCGGCTGGTCGCGACCGCGCTGGCGCGGGTGTTCCGCACCGAGCGCCCCTGGGGGACCGCGTGACCTCCTCGTTCCCCGTGCCGACGATGCCCGCACCGCCGGTCGGCGTCGTCGGCCTGGGCCAGCTCGGCGGCTCGCTCGCCGCGGCCCTCGTCGCGGCGGGCCGCCCCGTCACCGGGTGGGACGTCGACCCCGCCGCCCGCGAGGCCGCCGCGGCCCGGGGGGTGCGGATCGACCGGGAGATGGCCGGGGTGGTCGTCCTCGCCGTCCCGCTGCCGGCCATGGCCCGGGCCCTCGAGGGGCTCGCCGTCGCGCCCGACGCGACGGTCACCGACCTGGGCTCGGTGAAGGTGCCGGTGCTGGACGAGCTGGGCGCGGCCCTCGGGAGCCGGTACGTCGGCGGCCACCCGATGTGCGGCACGGAGCGGTCCGGGCACGCCGCCACCGACCCGGGCCTGTTCGCCGGCGCCCGCTGGGCGGTCTGCCTGGAGCCGGGCACCGAGCTGCCGCGGTGGCTGCGGGTGGCCGAGGTCGCGCTCGCCGTCGGCGCCGAGGTGGTCCCGGTGACCGCCGCGGAGCACGACGACGCGGTGGCCGCGATCAGCCACGTCCCGCACCTGCTCGCCGCGGCGCTGGCCGCCGCGGCCGGGGAGGCCGGCCCGCTGGCCCTGTCCCTGGCCGCCGGCAGCTTCCGCGACGGCACCCGGGTGATCGCCAGCGACCCGGCGTTCGTCACGGCGATGGTCGAGGGCAACGCCGGCCCGACCGCGGCCGCGCTGGCCCGGGTGCAGGCCCAGCTGGCCCGCCCGTGGCGCGAGCTGGTCGCCGCCGGGCACGCCGTCCGCGCGGGGGCGCCGGCCGGACGGCGCGGCGTCCGCGTGCCGCTGGACCGGACGGCGCTGCTGGCGCTCGGCCGCGCCGGCGGCGCGGTGACCGGGCGGCTGGCCGCGTTCCTGGAGGGCTGGACGCCGGACGTCGGCTGACGCCCGTTTCGCCCGCCGCGCGGCGGGCAGGGAGGCGACATGGACGACAGCGAGATCCGCAGCCGCATCGAGGCGCTGGTCGAGGAGGAGCACCGTCTGCGCGACAGCGGTGAGCACACCGACGAGGACCGCGCCCGGCTCCGCCAGATCGAGGAGGACCGCGACCAGCTGTGGGACCTGCTCCGCCAGCGGGACGCCAAGCGCCAGTACGGGCAGGACCCCGACGAGGCCCAGCCCCGCCCCGAGCAGCAGGTCGAGGGCTACCTGCAGTAAGAGGACGCCCTGCTCCCCACCGCTCGCGAGCTCGCGGCAGGCCCCTGCAGGGGGCCGGAGCCGGGGCTCTGGACCGGGCCCCGGCGAGAACACTTAGAAGTCGAAGTGTGTACCGCTGATCTTGGGGGTATGCCGCGCCTCGGCGCGCTCGGTCACGCGCCCGAGGCGAGGGGAGCAGGCATGGTGCACGCGGCACGGACGATCCGGCGGGCAGTGGTCACCGGCGGGGCCGGGTTCCTCGGCTCCCACCTGTGCGAGCAGTTGCTCGAGCGGGACGTCGAGGTCGTCTGCCTCGACAACTTCCTCACCGGCTCCCCGGAGAACGTCGTCCACCTCATGGAGCACCCGGGCTTCCGGCTGGTCCGGTGCGACGTTACCGACTACGTGCACGTCCCCGGCCCGGTCGATTTGGTGCTGCACTTCGCCTCGCCGGCCAGCCCGCTGGACTACCTGAAGATGCCCATCGAGACGCTCAAGGTGGGCAGCCTCGGCACCCTGCACACCCTCGGCCTGGCCCACGACAAGGGCGCCCGGTACGTCCTCGCCTCCACCTCCGAGGTCTACGGCGACCCGCTGCAGCACCCCCAGGAGGAGGACTACTGGGGCAACGTCAACCCGGTCGGCCCGCGCGGGGTGTACGACGAGGCCAAGCGGTTCAGCGAGGCCATGACCACCGCGTACCGGACGTCGAAGGGCACCGACACCGGCATCGTCCGGATCTTCAACACCTACGGCCCGCGGATGCGCCCGGACGACGGCCGCGCCATCCCCGCGTTCGTCGGGCAGGCGCTGTCCGGCCGCCCGCTCACCGTCGCCGGGGACGGCTCGCAGACGCGGTCGATCTGCTACGTCGACGACACGGTGCGCGGCATCCTCGCGATGGCGTTCTCCGCCGAGGCGGGCCCGGTGAACATCGGCAACCCCGACGAGCTGTCGATGCTCCGGCTGGCCGAGTGGATCCGCGAGCTGACCGGGTCATCCTCGCCGATCGAGTTCATCGACCTGCCCGTGGACGACCCCAAGGTGCGCCGGCCCGACACCACCCGCGCCGAGCAGCTGCTGGGCTGGCGGCCGACGGTGCCGTCGGAGGAGGGGCTGCGACGGACGGTGGCCTGGTTCGCCGAGCAGCAGACGTCGGCGGTGGCCGCCGCCGGGTGACGCCGGTCGCCCGACGCCCCTCCGTCACCGGACGCATCTAATCTGTGAGCAGGGGCGGTCGCGGGGGTCGCCGTCGACGAGACCCTGACCGACCGACGGGGGAACTGCACGATGGGCCGCCACGCCGACACGTCCGCCGGCCGACGGGGCGTCGCCGTCACCCCGCAACTGCTCATCGCCGCGGCCGTGGCGCTCGTGGTGCTGGTCGCCGGCGGCGTCACCTGGTGGGTCGTCAGCGCCGGTGACGCCGACTGCGACACGACCGCCGTCGTCCGGGTGGCCGTGGCCCCGGAGCTGGCCTCCGTCGCCGACCGCGTGCTGGCCGACGCCGAGGGCGTGGCGGACGGCGACTGCGCGGGCGCCGAGGTGACCGCGCAGGAACCGGTGCAGACCCTCGGGGACCTCAGCGCGCTGGAGCCGGGCGACCTGCCGCACGTCTGGGTGCCCGACTCTTCGCTGTGGCCGGCCCGGGCGGGCGAGGTCCCGCTGGAGACGGCGGGCTCGATGGCCACCTCCCCGGTCGTGCTGGCGACCAGCCGGGCCGCCGTCGCGGAGCTGGGCTGGGACGACTCGCCGCCCGGGTGGGGCCAGGCGCTGGCCAGCGACCAGGGCCTCGCCGTGCCGGACCTGGCCACCAGTGCCGAGGGGCTGGCCGCGCTGGGCGCCGTCCGGGCCGCGCTGGGCGGCGGGGAGGACGCCGACAACGCCGTCGTCCAGGCCGTGCTGGCCGCCGAACGCGGCCCGTCGGTCTCGCCGGCCGACGCGCTGGAGGCCGCGGGGGCGGACGACGCCGACGCGCCGCTGGTGCCGGTCAGCGAGCAGGAGGTGTACGCCACCAACACCAGCGCAGAGGACCCCTCGCTGGTCGCGGTCTACCCCAGCGAGGGCTCGCCGTCGCTGGACTACCCGGTCGTGCGGGTCGGCTCGGCCTCGGGTGCCGACGCGACGACGGTGGCCGCCGTGGTGTCGGCGCTGACCTCCGACGCGGCGCGCACCGCCGTCCGGGAGGCCGGGTTCCGGGACGCCGACGGTGCCGCTCCCCCGCAGGCCGGCGAGGCGACCGGCACGCGCGAGCAGGCACCCGAGGCGCTGCTGCTCGACCCCGCGCAGGTGCAGTCGCTGCTGGCGCAGCTGGCCGAGCTGGCCGCGCCGTCGCGGATCCTCACCGTGTTCGACGTGTCCACGTCGATGGAGGCCCCGGCCGGTGACGGCACCCGCGCCACGCTGGCCCGGGACGCCGCGCAGAGCACCCTGGCGCTGGTGCCGGGCAACTTCGCGCTCGGCCTGTGGGTCTTCGCCAACGAGCTGGAGGGCGACCAGGACTGGTCGGAGCTCGTGCCGACGCGCGCCCTCGACGCCGAGGTCGACGGCGACACCCAGCGCGACCTGCTCGACCAGCAGCTCGACACCGTCCCCGACCGGCTCAGCCCCGGCGGCACCGGCCTGTACGACACGACGCTGGCCGCCGTCCGCGCGGCGCGGGCGGACTTCGACCCGACCGCGGTGAACAGCGTGCTGATGGTCACCGACGGCACCAACGACGACGACGGGGTCGAGCTCGACGCGTTGCTGGAGACGCTGCGCGACGAGGCGGACGAGGACCGGCCGATCAAGGTGATCGGCGTCGCCCTCGGCCCGGACGCCGACCTCGACGCGCTGCAGGAGATCGCCGAGGCCACGGGCGGCGAGGCGTACTCCGCCGTCGACCCCGCCGACCTGCAGACGGTCCTGTTCGACGCGCTGCGCCAGCGCTGAGCCCGTGACAGCGCGGTCCTCCGGCACTGCGGGTCGGGCCGACGCCGCGGGGGTGGCACCGTTCCGGGAAGGTCGTGCTCTGCCCACCGGAGTGGGCAGAGCACGAGCTCCCGCGGAACAACTCTCGGGACCGGGCGGGCCCGGTCGTCTCAGGTCCGGGCGGGCAGGTCGTCGCCGGTCCGGGCGAGCAGGTCGTCGAGGGCGTCGGTCACCTCGGCGACCGTCACCTTCTGCAGCGCGGGGTCGAGCTCGGTGCCCCACGGGTCGCCGGTGCCGTCCCCGTGCCAGAGGACGACGTGCAGCGCTGCTCCGCCCGCGGCCCGCGGCGGCGGTCCCCACAGCGTCGGGGACACCGGGCCGAACAGCAGCACCGACGGGCGCCGGTAGGCCGTCGCCAGGTGCGCCATCCCGGTGTCGCCGCTGACCACGACGCGGGCGCCGGCGACGACCGCGGCCAGCTCCAGCGTCGACGTCCGCCCGGCCAGCACCGCGTCCTCGCCCAGGCCGGCCGCCGAGGCGACCGCGCCGGCCAGCGGGACCTCGGCCGGGCCGCCGGTGACCCGCACGTCCAGGCCGGCCGCGGCCAGGTGCCGGGCGACCGCGGCGAAGCGGTCGGGCGGCCAGCGCCGTCCGGGGAAGGCGGCGCCGGGGTGCACCAGGGCGACCCCCTCGGGTGCCGGCGACGGCACGGCGGGGACCGCGAGGTCCAGCGCGTCCGGGTCGGCGGCCACGCCCAGCCCCTCGGACACCAGCCGGCACCAGCGGCGGACCTCGTGCTCGTCGGGGTACCAGGTCGGGCCCGGGTAGCCGGGGCTGGCGAAGGTGAGCAGCCGGTCCGGGTGCAGGTCGGCGACGACGACGTGCGACGCCGGGCCCTTGCCGTGCAGGTCGACGGCGAGCTCCGGCGGGGGGCCCGCCCAGTCCAGCGGCTCGAGCTCGCGGGCGGGCAGCACCTCGTCGACCGCGTCGACCAGGCCGGCGAGCGGCGCGAGCGCGGTCGTCGTCGCGAGCACCAGGCGGTGCCCGGGAACGGCCGCCCGCACCGCCCGGATCGCCGGGACGCCGGTGAGCAGATCGCCCAGCCCCAGCGGCCGCAGCACGACCGCGACCGGCCGCCCGTCTCTGAGGGCAGAAATGGCCATTTCTGCCGCTAGACGCGGGAGCGCTCGACCAGGGCGGTCGTGGAGTGTCCGTCGAGGTAGGGCAGCACAACGGCCTGACCGCCCCAGCGCCGCAGCACCGCCGCCTCGGGCAGGTCGGCGCCGGCGTAGTCGCCGCCCTTGGCCCACACGTCGGGGCGCAGCCGGTCGATCACCTCGGCCGGGGTGTCCTCGTCGAACACCACGACGGCGTCGACGAACTCCAGCGCCTCCAGCACCCGCGCGCGGTCGGCCGCGGTCACCAGCGGGCGGGAGGGCCCCTTCAGCCGGCGCACCGACTCGTCGGAGTTGATGCACACCACCAGGCAGTCGCCCAGACCGCGGGCCGCGCGGAGCGTGGCGACGTGGCCGGGGTGCAGCAGGTCGAAGCAGCCGCCGGTGGCCACCACCGTCCCGCCGGCCGCCCGCACGCGGGCGAGCACGCCGTCGACGCCCGGCGCGAGCGGCACGTCGGACTCCGGCGCGGTGTCCCACGCCGAGGCCCCGCCGCGCGCCACGAACGCCCCGGCTGCGGCCACCGCGGCGGCCACCGCCTCGCCGGTCACCGCGCCGTCGGCCAGGGCGAGCGCCGCGGCCGCGGCGAAGGAGTCCCCGGCGCCGCACGGGTCGCCGCCGGTCACCGGCACCGCCGGCACCACCATCGGCGCGCCCTCGCCGTAGGACAGCAGCGCGCCGCGGGCGCCCAGGGTCACCGCGACCGCGCCGACCCCCCAGTGCCGGATCAGCGCCTCGGCACGGGCGCCGACCGCGGCCAGCCCGTCGCCGTCGGCCGGCGCGCCCACGGTGGCCGCCACGCGGGCGGCCTCGGCGCCGTTCGGGGTCACCAGGCGGACCGACGGCACCGGGTCCGCGCCGCGCGGGTGGGGGTCCCACACGACCGGGCCGCCGGCCTCGGCCAGGGCGGCCCTGACGTCGGCAGCCGCCGTCGTCCCGCGGCCGTAGTCGGCCACCAGGACGGCCGCGGCGTCGCGGAGCACCTGCACGGCCTCGGCCGGCAGCGGGCCGAGGCCGGCGACCGGGGAGCCGCTGTCAATCCGCACCACCGAGTGGTCGCCGACGCGGACCCGCCGCTTCACCGCCGTCCCGCCCGTCGCCGGGATCTCGACCAGCCGCACCCGGCCGGCCAGCAGCGCCCGCAGGCGGTCGGCGCCCTCGTCGGAGGCCATCGGGGTCACCAGCACGACCTCGCGGGAGGTGGCCGCCGCCGCGATCACCGCGGCCAGGGCCGCGCCGCCGGGGCGCTCGCGGCTCTCGACGTCCTCCACGACCGGCACCGGCGCGTCCGGGGTGAGCCGGGACGCCGTGCCGACCAGGTCGACGTCGAGCAGCGCGTCCCCGACGACGACGAGCGGACCGTTCACTGGACGACCCCGAGCCGGGTCTCCGGCACCCGCGCCGGCTCGGCCAGCACCGCCGCGTCGAAGGACGCGCAGACCAGGTGCAGGGCGACCAGGTGGCACTCCTGCACGGTCGCCGTCCACGGGGAGTCGATGCAGACCGCGTCGTCGGCGGCCGCCGCCAGCGGGTTCGGCGCCGGGCCGGTCATCGCCAGCACGGTGATGCCGCACTCGCGCGCCCGGCGGGCCGCGGCGACCGCGTTCGGCGACCGGCCCGACGTCGACAGCAGGACCAGCACGTCACCGGCCCGGCCGTGCGCCTCGACCTGGCGGGCGAACAGCTCCTCGCCCGGGTAGTCGTTGACGATGGCGGTCAGAGACGAGGTCTCCGCGGTCAGGCAGATCGCCGAGAACGGCGGCCGGTCGGCGCGGTAGCGGCCCACCAGCTCCGCGGTGAGGTGCTGCGCCTGCGCCGCGCTGCCCCCGTTGCCGGCGGCCAGCAGCCGGCCGCGCGACTCCCCGCACAGCACGTCGGCGATCAGCCGCCCCCAGCGGTCCAGGGCGTCGAGCTGCCCGGTCAGCGACCCCAGCGCGGCGCTCAGCGAGGCCACGTGGTCGGCGCCGGTGAGGTGGGTGCAGGTGTCCGGGGACACGACCTCGCTCGCGGAGTGGGGAGCAACAGTCATCGGGCGACCTCCACGGCGCTCGTCTGGGTCTTCTCGGTCCGGCCGGGGCCGTCGAGGACCTGCCGGTACACGGTCTCGGTGTCGGCGACCACGCGGGCCCACCGGTATCGGGTGCGGGCCCGGCGCACCCCGGCCGCGCCGTAGGCGGCCCGCCGGGCGTCGTCGGCCAGCAGTGCGGCGAGCACCGCGCCGAGCCGCTCGGGGTCCCGCGGCGGGACCAGGTCACCGGTGACGCCGTCGGCGACGGAGTCCTGCAGCCCGCCGACGGCGGTGGCCACCACGGGGCGGCCGCAGGCCATGGCCTCCAGCGGCGTGATCCCGAACGGCTCGTACCAGGGCACGGCCAGGACGACGTCGGCCGAGCGGATCCACGCCGGGACGTCGGCCCGCGCCACCGCGCCGGTGAACACCAGCCGGTCGGCGACGCCCGCCGTCTCTGCGACCGCGCGCAGCCGGCGCACCTCGGGGTCGGCGTCCAGCGCGTCAGCCGGCGGCCCGCCCACCACGACGAGCTCGGCGTCCGGTACCGCGGCCAGCGCCCGGACCGCGTCGTCCTGCCCCTTGCGCTCGACCAGCCGGCCGAGCACCAGCAGCCGCTGCCGGCCGGGCGTGCGCGGGGCGACCGGCCCCTTCGGCGTGAACACGGCGGTGTCCACCCCGCACGGCACGATCGAGGCGCGGTCGCGGTCGAGCCCCAGCCGGCGCAGTTCGAACACCTCGTCGGTGCAGGTGGCGACGACGTGGCTGACGTTGCGGCACAGCGCCCGCTCGAGCTCGACCCGCTGCGGCGGTGAGGTGTCGGCGGCGCCCTGGTGGCGGCGCTTGACCGAGCCGAGGGCGTGGAAGGTCTGCACGATGGGGATCCCCGCCCGCCCCGGGCCCGCCGCCGCGACCGCGGCCAGCCCGCTCATCCAGAAGTGCGCGTGCACCAGGTCCGGCGGTGCCGCGGCCCAGGTCCGGCGCAGCACCGACGCGAACTCGGGCATGTGCCGCAGCAGGTCGTCCTTGGACAGCACCCGCGCCGGCCCCGCGGTCACGTGCGCGACGTCGTAGCCGTCGGCGGTGGGCACGCGGTCGGGCTGCTCGGGGTCCTCGCGGCGGGTGTGCACGGTGACCTCGTGCCCGCGCGCGGCGAGCCCGGCCGCGAGGGCGGCGACGTGCACGTTCTGCCCGCCGGCGTCCACGCCGCCGATCGCGGCCAGTGGACTGGCGTGCTCACTGACGAGATCGATCTTCACCGCGTCACCTCCTCCAAGAGCCGGTCCCAGTCGGTCAGGAAGCGCTGGAGCCCGTAGCGCTCCAGCGCCGCCGCGCGGGCGGCCTTGCCGGCCAGCCGGGCGGCGTCCTCGTCGTGCAGGAACGTGCGCACCGCACCCCAGAGACGCTCGGGGTCCGTGGACAGCACGCCCGCCTCGGCCGGCACCGCCTCCACCACCTCGGTCGTGGCCAGGCCGACCACCGGCATGCCCAGGTGCATCGCCTCCAGCAGCGACAGCCCGAGGGAGGTCCAGCGGACCGGGTGCACGTACACCCGGCGGCGGGCCAGCTCGGCGTGCATGACGGCCTGGGGCGGGTCGTCGTGCAGCGCGACCCGGCCGGGGTCGAGGCCGTAGCGCTCGTGCAGGCCGGACAGCCCCATGCCGAAGACGTCGACCGGCGCGACCGCGGCGAGCCCCGGCAGCAGGTCCGCGCCGACCGTGCGGCCGCGGCGCACCGGCTCGTTGGTGACGACGGCGGCGCGGGCCAGCTCCCCGGTCCAGTGCTCGCCGGGGTCGACGATGCCGTGCTCGATCACCGTCGTCGGCGCGCGGCCGTTGTCGTAGAAGAGCCGGTTGAAGTGGGTGACGTGGGCGATCGGGATGTCCGACCGGTCGGCCAGCGGGTGCCGGGTGTGCGGGACCGGTCCGTCGTCGGGCTCCAGCCCCGGCGCGTTGTGCTCGAGGAACACCGCGGGAAGGTCCCGGCCCGGCTCGCGGCCCAGCCACGCGCGCACCAGCTCCAGGTCGCGCACCCGCTGCAGGACGACGACGTCGACGTCCTCGTCGCGCAGCTGCTCGGGGGTCACCTCGCGGGCGGAGGCCGGCCAGTCCCAGGTGCGGGCGCGGCCCAGCCCGTCGGGACCGCGATCGGGCGTCACCGGCAGCAGGTAGTCGTGCCGGCCCTGGACGAACGCCGTCGTCCACGAGCCGTGCACGTGCCAGAGCAGGACCCTCACGCGCTCACCACCTTCTCGACAGCCGCGACGACGTCGGCCGCGGTCACGGACGTCAGGCAGGGGTGGCCGGGCACCGGGCACTCCCGGGCCCGGGTGCCGCGGCAGGGGGCCTCCTGGTCACCGAGCAGCACGGTGGGCACGCCGTAGGGCGCCCAGCGCGCGGCGGGCACGACCGGGGAGAACAGCGAGACGACCGGCGTGCCGACGGCGGCGGCCAGGTGCGCCGGGCCGGTGTTGCCGACGACGACCGCGGCGGCGCCGTCGAGCAGCGCCGCCATCTCCGCCAGGCTCGTCGCCCCGCCGAGGTCGACCCCGCGGCTGCCGGCGACGGCGGCGGTGAGCTCGCGCTCCCCCGGCCCCCCGGTCACCAGCACCCGGTGCCCGGCGTCGGCCAGCGCCGAGACCGCCTCCGCGCAGCGCTGCGCGGGCCAGGCGCGGGCGGGGACGCTCGCCCCCGGGTGCAGCACGACGTAGCCGGGCTCGTGCGCGACCGGGGGCAGGGGCCGGCGCACCTCCAGCCGGCCGTCGTCGCCGGGCGGCAGCTCGAACCCGGCGGCGCGGGCGAGGGACAGGGCCCGTTCCGGCTCGGGCAGGTCGTGGTCCACCCGGTGGCGGACGTCGAGCAGCGAGCCGGGGTAGTCGACGCTCGTCGCGGAGATCCGGGGCACGCCGGCCGTGCGGAGCACCAGCGCCAGGGGCAGGGGCGACTGGTGGAAGGACGTGGAGACCACCGCCTCGTCCGGCGCGAGGGCGCGCACGCGGTCGGTGAGCGCGGCCAGGTCGGCGGGGTCGACCGGCGGCGGGTCGCCCAGGATCCAGGGACAGGCCCAGGTCCACACCTCGTCGACGCCGGGCAGCAGCCGCGCGGCCTCGGCGCCGGCCGGCCCGGCGAGGAAGACGACGCGGTCGGCGCCGGCGGCCACGGCGCGTACCAGCGGGCCCTGCACCAGCACGTCGCCGGCCGAGTCCAGCCGGGCGACGAGCACCGTGCGGTTCACCACTCCCCCGCCAGGACGTCGTCGACCGCCGCGGTCAGGGTGTCGGCGCGGTGCGGGGCGGCGGCGACCTCGGCCTTCCGCGTCACCGGGGTGGGAACGAGGATCGCCGAGGCCCCGGCGGCGGCCGCGGCGTCGACGTCGGCGCCGATGTCGCCGATCACCACGCAGCGGGCCGGCTCGACGTCGAGCTCGGCGCAGGCGGCCTTGACCATGCCCGGCGCCGGCTTGCGGCACGTGCAGCCGTCGTCCGGCCCGTGCGGGCAGACCTGGATCGTGTCGAACGGGCCGAGCAGCTCGTCCAGCCGGGCCATGCAGGCGTCCACCTGGTCGCGGGTGATCAGCCCGCGGGCGACGCCGGACTGGTTGCTCACCACGCCGACCCGGACGCCGCGGGCGCGCAGCGCGTCGACCGCCGCCTTCGCGCCCGGCACCGGCCGTACCAGCTCCGGGTCGCCGTTGTAGGGGTAGTCGCGCACCAGCGTGCCGTCGCGGTCGAACAGCACCAGGTCGGGCAGCCCCTTCCACGGCCGCACCCGGCGGTGCTGCACCAGCCCGCGCAGGAAGTGCCCCGTGGCCAGCGCGGGGATGAGCGCGCTGGTGGCCAGCATCGTGGTCACCTCGGCCCGGTCCCGCGGCCCCGGGGCGATGCGGGCCCAGGCGAACTCGGCGGTCCCGGCGGCCCAGGCCAGCGCCGCCGCGGCGGCGGCCCGCGGGCGGCGGGCGGCGGCCAGGCCGAGCGCGGCCACCCCCGCGGCGGTGACCGCCAGGTGCTGCGGACGACGGCCGAGCGGGGCGTCGGCGCGCTCGCGCCAGTCCCGCCCGTGCAAGCGGCGCATGAGGACGTCGTCGGCGTTGCCCGCCTGCACCCGCAGGCTCACCCAGCGGTCGACCGGCCGCACCGGGTGGGTGATCCATCGCTGCCCGCGGGTGAGCCGGGCGCCGGTGTCCATGATCCGCAGGGCCAGGTCGGAGTCCTCGCGGAAGGCCCGCGGGAAGCGCTCGTCGAAGCCGCCGACGGCGGAGAGGGCGCTGCGTCGGTAGGCCAGGTCGGCGGTGATCCAGGAGCTGGTGGCCAGGCCGGCGGTGCCGCGCTCCCAGTCGGTGGGGCGGCGCCCCTCGGGCAGGGGCACGCGGACCCGGCCCTGGCTGCCGGCGACGTCCGGGCCGAGGGCGGTGAGATCGGCGGCGAGCCGCTCGTACCAGTCGGGGTCGGGCACCACGTCGTCGTCGAGGAAGGCGATCCACTCGGTGCGGGCGGTGCGCCAGCCGAGGTTGCGGGCACGGGCCGGACCGCCGCCCCCGGTGCGGACCACCCGGACCGGTGGCAGCCCCGGTCGCTCCGGCCGCAGCGGTGCACCGGGCGGGCGGTCGTCGACCAGGACGAGCTCGGCGGGGCGGGGACCCGGGGCCTGCGCGAGGGCGTCGAGCAGCACGTCGAGCGACGGCCGGCCGACCGTCGGCACGACCACGGAGCACTCCTCGATCCCCACCTGCATGATCGCGTCCTGCCCGCCTCGAGGACGCGGGAAACACTACGGGCTTGAAGTGATTTCAGCGCAGGCTGCGCCCGTCGTCGTCCGGAGCGCGAAAGCGCAGGTCAGCGACGCGATCGCGCCGCCGAGGACACCCGGGCGAGTGCATCGGTGACGACGGCCGCGTCGTCACCCAGGAGAGTGAGCAGGTGGGCGACGAGCCCGTCGTGGGTGGGCGTCGCCTCCTCGACCTTCGCCCGCCCGGCCGGCGTGAGGCGGGCGTGCAGCAGGCGCCGGTCCCCGGCCGTGCGCTCGCGGACGACGAGGCCGTCGGCCACCAGCCGGCTGACCGTGCTGGTCACCCCGGCGCGGGAGAGCCCGATCGCCTCGGCGACCTCACCCATGGTGGCCCGCTCGTCGGGGGCGTCGGCGATCCGCCGCAACGCCTCGAAGCCGGTGAGGGACAGGTCGTGCTTGAGGTGGAGGGCGGAGTCGACGCGCCGCGTGATGCGGTCGTGCACCTGCACGATCCGCAACCAGGTCTCGGCCGGGCGCGGAGCCGCTCCGGGCAGGTGGGCGACATCGGGCGGGACGTCGTCGGGAGAGAGGTCCTGCGCGAGGGCGTCCTCGGGGCGCGGCACCCCTCCATGGTCACCGACGGAGCGCTCAGGCGCTCCCGGGAGGCGGCGGACCGCCCGGCGGCGAGGCCGGCGGCCGGGTGCCGCGGCGCCCGGAGCGGGCGGCCAGCCCCGCCCCCGCGACCAGCACGGCGACCGACCCGGCCAGCACCGGCCACGCGACGCCGTCGTCCCCCGGGAGCGACGACCGCGCCGCCGCCTCCTGCGGAGCCGCGTCCACGGCGGCCGGCTCGACCTCGCCGGCGTCGAGCGGACCGCCGTCGGGGAGCGCGATCGGCGGGATCCCGGCGGCGGGCGGCGGGGCGATGGCGGCGCAGTCCTCGGCGGCCGGCCGGGTGAAGCTGTAACCCTCGAGCTCGTCGACGTAGGCGGTGCCCGAGCCGTCGAGGGCCGCGTACCGCAGCAGGGGGTCGATGGTCTCGCCCCAGTCGACGTCGCCGGTGCTCAGCACGACGACCGCGCCGGGAGCCACCTGCGCGACGGCCTCGCCGGCCGGCTGCCGGGTCGTGGCGAGGGTGACGGCGTAGGCGACGGTGCCCCCGGTGACCTCGACGACGACCCCGCCGGGACGGCAGCTGGGGCCGTGCGTGACCCGGGCGTCGGGCCGGCTGGGGTCGTCGACGGCGGCCGCGGGGGACGCCGCGGCGATGCCGGCACACGCGAGGACGGCCATCAGCCCGAGCATCCGCACGGCGGCCGGGAGGAGCGAGGCGCTGCGTCCGGCCCGCGGACATGCCCGTGTGAGGACCGGCACGTGTACTTCCCCCTGGTGTTCCTGCACGCCGGCACATCCGTGATGCGCCGTGCGCGGCTCCCATGATGACCGGCGGGATGCCCCGGCGGAGTGGGCTTTCGGCCCGGTTGCGCGTGTCGTGGCGGCGTGTCGGGGAAAAGCCGGTCCGGGCCGGGACGGGGCCTGTGACGGGGGCCTCACTACGGTGACCGGGTGGACTCTGCGGCGGGGACCGGCCGGCGTCGGCAGGACGAGGTGTACCGCGCCGGGGTGTACGGGCGGCGGCCGCGGGTGCCCACCGCCGCGCGGGCCCTGCAGCGGCGGGCGCGCGAGCACCTGAGCGCCCGCGCCTACGGCTACGTGGCCGGGGGCGCCGGGACCGAGGCCACCCAGCAAGCCAACCGGGCGGCCTTCGACCGGTGGGCGGTCGTCCCGCGGGTGCTGCGCGACGTGAGCGTCCGCGACACCTCCGTGGAGCTGTTCGGACGGCGGCTGCCCGCGCCGGTGCTGCTGGGCCCGGTCGGCGCCCTGGAGCTGGTGCACCCGGACGCCGACCTCGCGGTGGCGCGCGCCGCGGCCGGGCTGGGCGTGCCGATGGTGTTCTCCAACCAGGCGTCGGTGCCCATGGAGGAGTGCGCCGCGGCGATGGGGGCCGCGCCGCGCTGGTTCCAGCTGTACTGGTCGACGTCCGACGAGCTGGTCGAGAGCCTGGTCGGGCGGGCCGAGGCCAGCGGCTGCGAGGCGCTGGTGGTCACCCTCGACACCACGATGCTGGGCTGGCGGCCGCGCGACCTGGACCTGGGGCACCTGCCGTTCGCCCTCGGCAAGGGCATCGCGCAGTACACCTCCGACCCGGTGTTCCGGCGGCTGGTCGAGGAGCGCGCGGCGGCGCCCGCCCCCGCCCAGCCCGTGGCCGCGGCGCGGCGGGACCGGCAGCCGCGGCCGACGGTGGCCGCGGTGCGGGCGCTGGTCGGGATGGCGCGGGCGTGGCCGGGGCCGCTGCTGGACAACCTGCGCTCGCCGCTGCCACGGGCCGCCGTCGAGACGTTCCTGTCGATCTACTCCCGCCCGTCCATCACCTGGGCCGACCTGGCCTGGCTGCGCGGCCGCACCCGGCTGCCGATCCTGCTCAAGGGCGTGCTGCACCCGGACGACGCGCGGCGCGCGCTCGACGAGGGTGTGGACGGCCTCGTGGTGAGCACGCACGGCGGGCGCCAGGTGGACCGGTCGGTGGCGGCGCTCGACGCGCTGCCGGACGTGGTGGCGGCCGTCGGCGACCGGGCGCCGGTGCTCCTCGACAGCGGGGTGCGCACCGGGGCGGACGTGTTCACCGCGGTGGCACTGGGCGCCCGCGCCGTCCTGCTGGGCCGGCCGTTCGCGTGGGGGCTGGGGCTGGCCGGCGAGGAGGGCGTGCGCCAGGTCGTGTCCGACGTGGTCGGCGAGTTCGACCTGACGATGGGGCTGACCGGGCACACGGCGGTCGGCCAGCTCTCGCCCGACGTGCTCCGCCGCGTCGGCTGACGGCCGAGGGAGCATCGCAGCGAGGAACGAGCGAGGAGCGGACGGAGACCGGAAGCCGACCCGTGCCATCGCGTCGGCTGACGCGCCGACGCGACGACACGCCGGGCCGGACTTGACCCTCTCGTGTGACCGGAGTCACAGTGGGGTTCGGGCGGGGGCGCCGGGAACGAGTGGCCACCCACTGCTGGGTGGACCGACCAACGCGGCCAGACCGTCAGGACCGGCCCCCCGCCTCTCACCTCCTCGGGCCCTCGACTCTCGGCCAGGGGGCTGACCTCCGGGGCCGCCTGGCCCCACCATGGACCGGTGCCCGCAGGAGCACCGCAGAGGAACGGCCGCACCCGCCCGGGGAGGCGCCAGCTCCTGCCCCGGGTCTCCACGCTGCGCGGCACGGTCCACCTGGTCGTCGTGGTCATGGTGGCGCTGCTGCTGACCGGGGGTGCGGCGACGGCCCTCACCCGCCTGTCGGTGCTCATGTCGGTGGACCGCCTCGAGAGCACGGTCGTGCCCGCCCGCGAGGCCGCCAGGGACCTCACGGTCGCCTTCGTGGACCAGGAGACGGGTGAGCGGGGCTTCCTGCTCACCGGCGACCCGTCCCTCCTCGAGCCCTACGACCGCGGCCGCGCCGCCGCCGAGTCCCTCCGGCCCCGGCTGGCCGAGCTGCTGCGGGACGACGCCCCCGGCCTCGACCTGCTGCAGCAGGTCACCGCGGCGGCCCAGGCCTGGGACACGCAGGTCGCCCAGCCGCGGATCGCGGCCCGGTCACAGGGCCCCCTCCCGGAGGGGCTCCAGCGCGACCTCGGCGTGACCGACAAGGCCCTGTTCGACACGCTGCGGGACCGGCTCGACGCGCTCGTGGCCCGGACCTCGCAGCTCACCCGGCTGCAGCTCGACCACATCGCCACCGCCGAGGCGGTGGCCAACGGCGTCGCCGTCGGCACCCTCGCCGTCGCGGTGGTCGTGGCCCTGCTCACCGTCCCGCTGCTCCGCCACCGGCTGACCCGCCCGCTGGAGCGCCTGCTGACCGACGTCCAGGCCGTGGCCGCCGGCGACCGCGAACGCCCGATCGCCGCGCAGGGGGCTCGAGAGCTGGTGACGATCGCCGCGTCGGTGGAGACGATGCGGCAGAGCGTGCTCCGGCACTCCCGCGAGCGGCTGGCCGCGCTGCGCCAGCTCACGCTGCGCGAGGAGCACGACCGGATGGCCACCGACCTGCACGACCTCACCATCCAGCGCGTGTTCGCCCTCGGCCTGCGGCTGAGCTCGACCGCCCGGCGGCACCCCGAGCTGGCCCCGGTCCTCGAGCCGCTGGTCGAGGAGACCGACGAGGTCATCCGCGAGCTGCGGACGGTGATCTTCGACCTCGGACGGACGCCGGACGGGGACCAGGCGCTGCGCCGGTCGGTCCTCGACGTCACCGAGGCCGGCGTGCGCATCCTGGGGTTCAGCCCCGCAGTGGAGTTCGACGGCCCGGTGGACACGGTGACCGCGGACGAGGTCGTCGACGGGCTCACCGCCGTCCTGCGGGAGGCGCTCAGCAACGTCGCCCGGCACGCCGCGGCGAGCACGGTCGCGGTCACCGTCGCCGTGGACGACGGCTGGGTCGCCCTGACCGTCGCCGACGACGGGCGCGGCATCCCGGACGGCGCCCCGCGCGGCAACGGCCTGGCGAACCTGCGCACCCGGGCCGAGCGGCTCGGGGGCAAGGCGACGGTGGACGTCCGCACGGACGGCCCCGGGACCGTCGTCCGGTGGGAGGTGCCGCTCCCCGCCGACCCGCTGACCGCCGGCTCCACCCCGCCCTGACGACGGCGGCGGCCCGCCCGAGAGCGTCAGTCGCCGGCGACGTTGTGGCGCATCCGCTCCAGCGCCGCGGCGACGCGGGCCAGCTCCTCGCCGTCCAGCCCGGCGCGCAGCTGCTCGTCGTGCGCACGGGCGGCGTCCCGCAGCCGGTCGAACAGCCGCAGGCCGGCCTCGGTCAGCTCCACCCGGCGCACCCGGCGGTTGCCGGGGTCGGCGACGCGGGCCACCAGCCCGGCCGCCTCCATCGCGTCGAGCTGCTGCGTGAGCGTGGCCGCGCGCAGCCCGAGGGCGTCGCCCAGCTCCCGCTGGGTGGCGACCGGGCCGCCGCGCAGGGCGAGCAGGACCAGCCAGACGGTGCGCGACCCGCCCGCGGCCGCCAGCCGGGCGTCGAACGCGCGGCCGACCTCCCGCGCGACGCGGGCGAGGAGCAGCCCGATCGGCGGGCCGCCGGGAGGCCGGGGCACGCGGCCACCCTACCGCAGTCCGTTTGGTTCCTGATCTTTCGGTACCGAACGATCAGGCGTACGGTCGGAGCCGGCCGACCCCCTCCGCCGAGGAGTGCCGCGATGACCGTGACCGCACCCCCCGTCCGGCTGCGCCTGGGCCGCGACACCCGCCGACTGGTCCTCCTGGTGCACCTGGTCTGCTCGCTGGGCTGGCTGGGTGCCGACGTCGTGCTGGGCGTGCTCGCGGTGACCGCGTTCACCTCCGACGACCCGTTCCTGGTGGCGTCGAGCTACACGGCGCTGGAGACCTTCGCCGTCCCCGTGCTGCTCACCCTGGGCCTGGGCAGCCTGGCCAGCGGCATCGTGCTCGGGCTGAGCAGCCGCTGGGGCGTCGTCCGCACCCGGTGGGTGCTGGTCAAACTGGTGCTCAACCTGGTGCTGGTGGCGCTGGTGCCCGTCCTGCTGCAGCCGCAGGTGGCCCAGGTGGCGACCGCCGTCCGCTCGGCCGGCCCGGTGCTGGCCGACGGGCTCGGCCGCGGCCCGCTCAACCTGCTCTTCCCGGCGTTCGTGTCCGGGACCGCACTGGTCGTCGCCTCGGTGCTGGCGATCTGGAAGCCCTGGGGTCCGACCCGCCGGCGCTGAGAACACTGCGGCCCCGCTCCCACGAGGGGAACGGGGCCGCACTGCTGTCTCAACCAGACGTGCACCCGAAGGGATTCGAACCCCTAACCTTCTGATCCGTAGTCAGATGCTCTATCCGTTGAGCTACGGGTGCGTGTGTTCAGTTGTCGTGCGCGGAGGCTCCGGGATTTGAACCCGGGATGGGGATTAACCCAAACCGCATTAGCAGTGCGGCGCCATAGACCGGACTAGGCGAAGCCTCCCGGGGTCCGAGTCCCCCCGGAACCACCGAGAAGAGAGACTACCAGCGCCCGCCGGCGCCGTTCCGCCGGGGTCCCCCGCCGCCGACGCCGGGACCTCAGGCGGCCACCGGCTCGGCGGCGGGACGGCGGACCCGGCGACCGGGCACCAGCGTCGCGGTCACCGCGAGCGCCGCGCCGACGACGGCGAGCACCAGGCTGCCGCTGACACCGGCCGAGCTCTCGATGAGCCCGCCGCCGAGCGCGGCGCCGACCGCCGAGGCGCCGGTGGCGATGGTCGACAGCCAGGTGAACGCCTCCGTCGTGGCGTGCGCCGGCGCCAGCGCCCCCACCAGGCTGTTCTGCACGGTCAGGGTCGGCGCGATCGCCGTCCCGCCCAGGAAGAGCAGCGCGCCGAGCACCCAGGGGTCGGACGCCGCGGTCAGCGGGGCCAGGCCGATGGTGACGCCGAGCAGCAGCCAGCGGTACTGCCGGGGCAGGGAGACGCTGACCACGCGGGCGCCGAACCACAGGCCGCCGGCCACCGACCCCAGCGACCACAGCGCCAGCAGGACGCCGGACATCCCGGGCGCGCCCGCCGCGTCGGCGAACGCCGGGACGGCGACCTCGAGCGCACCGAAGCCGAGCATCAGCGCCGAGCCGCTCACCAGCACCCGCGGCATCCCCGGCGCCAGGACGGTGGCAAGCGGGGAGGTCCGCTCCGCGGCCGGCGCCGGCACCCAGCCGCGCATCGCCCGCGACGTCGCGATCCCGAGCGCGCCGCCGACGGCGAGCGTCCCGGCCACGCCCACGGCCCATGCGGCGCCGACCAGCACCGCCAGGGCCGCCACCACGGTGGGACCGGCGACGAACACCAGCTCGGTGGCGGTGGCGTCCAGCGCGAAGGCCGTGCCGCGCACCCGCGGGTCGACGCGGGACCACAGCGCGCGGACCGTGCCCGACACCAGCGGCGTCCCGGCTCCGGCGACCGCCGCGGCGGCGACCACCACCGGGGTCGGCGCGCCGCCCAGGACCACCGCGACGAGCAGGGCGAGCAGCAGCGGGTAAGCCGCGGCCTGGGCGAGCAGGACCGGGCGCGGGGTGCGCCGGTCGGCCAGCCGCCCGAGGACCGGGGCCATGGCGGCCATCGCGATCCCGTGGACGGCCGACGCGAGGCCGGCGACGGCGTAGGAACCGGTCTGCTGCTGCACCATGAGCAGCAGCGCCAGCGGGACCATGGCCGACGGGAGGCGGCCGGCGAACCCGGCCACGAGCAGCACCGGAGCGGACGGCAGACGCCAGACGGACAGGTACGCACGCACGGCAGAACTCACTTCACGAGCACGGAACGGGAAGAGTAGGGGGTCAAACGTCGTTGACCACCTACAGACTAGGGACGCGACCGTAGGGAGTCAAATGAGGTACGCCACCTACGGATCGCCGCGCCGGTAGGGAGCTCCATGGACTACGACACCTTCGGGTCGAGCGCCGTCGAGCTCGCCATCGACCTGGCCAACACCGACCGCACCGACCCGCAGTGGGCGGCGGCGTTCCTCCGCGCCCACGACGAGTGGTTCGAGCCGGGCACCGCGACCGAGCTCACCGCGGAACAGGACGCGCAGGCCGCGACGACCGCCGACCTGGTCCGCGCGGTGGCCGTGGCCGGGTCGCAGGCCGAGGTGATCGAGCGGCTCAACGCCCTGCTGGCGCTCGCCTCCCCGCAGCCCTACGCCACCGACCACGACGGCGAGCTGCACCTGCACTACGCCCGGCCGGAGGCACCGGTGCTCGAGCAGCTGACGACGACGGTGGCCATGGGCCTGTCGCAGGTGGTGGTCCAGCACGGTTGGCAGCGGATCGGCGTCTGCACCGCGGAGGGCTGCGACAACGTGTACGTCGACACCTCGCGCAACGCCAGCCGCCGCTACTGCTCCAACACCTGCGCCAGCCGCTCGACGGTCGCCGCCTACCGGGCCCGCCGCAAGGCGTAGCGGAGTGGGAGGGGCGCGGAAACCGCGCCGTGCCACTCCGCACCCGCTAGCGTCCGGCGGCATGCGCAGCGCCCGGCACTGGGACGCCCGGCTGCACTCCCTGGTCGGCGGCCTGCCCGACTCCCCCGCCGACCGGTGGCTGCGCCGCCTCACCACCACCGCCGACCACGGCCGGCTCTGGATGGCCGTCGGCCTGCTGCTCGGCCTGCGCCGCGGTGCGCTGCGGCGGGCGGCGATCCGCGGGCTGGGTTCGCTGGCGGTCTCGAGCACGGTGGTCAACGCCGTCCTCAAGCAGGTGTTCGGCCGGCGCCGTCCCGACCTGGCCGGGCACGCGCTGGAGAAGCTGCTGCGCCATCCGCTGACCACCCACTCCTTCCCCAGCGGGCACGCCGCGTCGGCGGGGGCGTTCGTCACCGGGGTCGCGCTGGAGAGCCCGCTCGCCGGGGCGGCGCTGGCGCCGGTGGGCCTGGCGGTCGGCTACTCGCGCGTGCACGTGGGCGTGCACTACCCCGGGGACGTCGTCGCGGGCCTGGCCGTGGGCGCGGCGGTCGCCGCGGGCAGCCGGCGCTGGTGGGCGGTCCGCCCGACGACGCCGGCCCGGGTGCGGACGGCGCGGTCGGCCCCGGCCCTCCCCGGTGGTGAAGGGCTGGTCGTCGTGGTCAACCCCGGCTCGGGCCCCGAGGGGTACGACCCCGCCGAGGAGGTCCGCCGGCTGCTCCCCCGCGCCGAGGTCCGCGAGCTGGACCCCGACACCTCTGTGGCGGACCTGCTGGACGAGCCCGCGCGGTCGGGGCGGGCGCGGGCGCTGGGCGTGGCCGGTGGCGACGGCAGCGTGGCGGCCGCGGCCGCGGTGGCGCTCGAGCACGACCTGCCGCTGGCCGTGCTGCCGGCCGGCACGCTCAACCACTTCGCCCGCGACGTCGGCGTCCACACGGTGGAGCACGCCGCCGCGGCGGTCGAGGCCGGCCAGGCGGTCGAGGTGGACGTCGCCGACGTCAACGGGACGCCGTTCCTCAACACGGCCAGCATCGGCAGCTACCCGGAGATGGTGCGCCGCCGCGACGCGCTGGCCGGCCGGCTGGGCAAGTGGGCGGCGATGACGGTCGCCGTCGCCCGCACCCTGCGCTCCGGGACGCCGGTGTCCCTGCTGCTCGACGGCCGGCCGGTGCTGGTCTGGATCCTCTTCGTCGGCAACTGCCGCTACACCCCGCGCGGGCTGGCCCCCGCCTGGCGGCCGCGGCTCGAGGACGGGCTGCTCGACGTCCAGTACCTGCGCGCCGACGTCCGCTTCAGCCGGACCCGCGCCGTCCTCGGTTCGCTGCTCGGCATCAGCGACCGCAGCTCCGGCTACGCGGAGTTCCAGGCCCGCTCAGTGCGGGTGGTCTCCCGCTCGGGCCCGCAGCAGGTCGCCTTCGACGGCGAGACCGGCGAGGAGACCACCGCGTTCGCCTTCGGCAAGCGGGCAGGGCTGACCGTCTACTGCTGCCGCGACGACTGAGCGCGGACGACGACCAGCAGCGCCATCGCGGTCAGCGCCTCCCCCAGCTCCTCGACCAGCGTGCCCGCCGCCCGGGTCAGCGGGCCGACCGGGTCCTGGACGAGCGCGGCGAGGTGGGTGAGGACGTCGAGGCCCAGCGCGGCGGCCGCGCAGCCGGCCAGCGCCAGCACCACCGGGCCGGTCGCGGCCACTCCCGCCCGGCGGCCGGCCGTCCACAGCGCGGCCAGCACCGGCCCGACGAGCACGACGCCGGCGAGGAACTGCACCAGCGGCGGAACCCCCGCCTTGAGCGTGCCGTGGGCGCTGACCAGCTTGGCCGCCGCCAGCGCCAGGCCCACCGCGCCGACCGCCGTCCACCACCGCGCCGGGGCGCCGGAGGCCGCGCGGGCGGCCCGCAGCGCCGCCCACGCCACGGCGGCGAACAGCGCCGTCGTGAACAGCCGTGGCAGGCCGCCGACCGCGTCGAGGCCGAGCAGCCAGGACCACTCGCCGCAGCCCCCGGTCCGGCACTCCAGCCGCACCACGAAGCCGGCGGCGAACAGCCCGACCGCGGCGGCGGCGAGGGCGAGCACCCTGCGCCGCGGGACCGGGCGCGCCTCTGTCACGTGCACGATCATCCCGGTCGAGGGCGCCGCGGTCATCGACCCTGCGGAGTGGCTGCGACCTCACTACGGTCGTGATCAAGGGGTGTCCCGGCGCGGTCCGGGGCACAGGAGTTCCCGAGGTCCCCGACGAGAAGAGGTCCCCGCCATGTTGGTCCGCCGGATCGCCCGGCCGCTGCTCGCCTCGACGTTCGTCTACGGCGGCATCGACACCCTGCGCAACCCGCAACCCCGGGTCGCCGGCGCGCGCCCGGTGGTCGACAAGGTCACCGAGGTCGCCGACCAGCAGTTGCCGGTGCAGGTGCCGCGGGACGTCGAGCAGTGGGTCAAGATCGACGCCGGGGTGAAGGTGGCCGCCGGAACGCTGCTGTCGATCGGCCGGCTGCCGCGGCTGTCGGCACTGGCGCTCGCGGTCAGCATCGTGCCGACCACGCTGGCCGGGCACCGCTTCTGGGAGCACAACGACCCGCAGCAGAAGGCGGGGCAGACGATCCACTTCCTGAAGAACCTCGGCCTGCTCGGCGGCCTGCTGATCGCCGCCGTCGACACCGAGGGCAAGCCGTCGGTGGGCTACCGGGCCCGCCGGGCGGCGAAGCGGGCCGCAGACACGACGGAGAAGAACGTGGCGCGGGCGCAGAAGCGCGCCGCCAAGGCACAGAAGAGGACCGAGCGGAAGCTGAAGGCTCAGCAGAAGCTGAAGAAGGCCTCGCGCTGACCGCTCCGCTGACGCCCGCGGCCGCGCTCCGGAGGATCGCCTTCCTCCTGGAGCGCGCCCGCGAGCCCACGCACCGCGTCGCGGCGTTCCGCACCGCCGCCGCGGTCGTCGACACCCTCGGGCCCGAGGAGCTCGACCGGCGGATCCGCACCAGGACCCTCACCGACCTGCGCGGCATCGGCCCCAAGACCGGGGCGGCGATCGTGCAGGCGCACGCCGGCGAGGTGCCCGAGTACCTGGCCCGGCTCGAGGAGGCCCACGGCGAGCTGCTGCCGCTGGCCGACGACGTCGCCGAGTTCCGCGCCGCGCTGCGCGGAGACCTGCACGTGCACTCGGACTGGTCCGACGGCGGCAGCCCGATCCGGGAGATGGCCGAGGCCGCGATCGGCCTGGGCCACGAGTACCTGGCGCTGACCGACCACTCCCCCCGGCTGACGGTGGCCAACGGCCTGTCCCCGGAGCGGCTGGAGCGGCAGCTCGACGTCGTCGCCGCGCTCAACGAGGAGCTGGCGCCCTTCCGGATCCTCACCGGCATCGAGTGCGACATCAACGTCGACGGCTCGCTGGACCAGACCGACGAGCTGCTGGGCCGGCTGGACGTCGTCGTCGCGAGCGTGCACTCCGACCTGCGGGCCGACCGCGCGGCGATGACCGAGCGGATGCTGACCGCCGTCGCCAACCCGCACACCGACGTCCTCGGGCACTGCACCGGCCGGCTGCTGATCCCCCGCGAGCAGCGGGAGGGACGGCGCCAGCGGCCGCGCCCGGAGAGCGAGTTCGACGCCGAGGCGGTGTTCTCCGCGTGCGTCGAGCACGGCACCGCCGTGGAGATCAACTCCCGGCCCGAGCGGCTGGACCCGCCGATGCGGCTGCTGGCCCTCGCCGTCGAGCTGGACTGCGAGTTCGCGATCGACACCGACGCGCACGCGCCCGGTCAGCTCGACTGGCAGGGCAACGGCTGCGAGCGGGCGGTGGAGTGCGGCGTCCCGGTCGAGCGGGTGGTCAACAGCCGGCCGGCCGTCCAGCTCCTCGACTGGACGGCCGGCTGACGGGCTGGCGACTGCACCGGTGGCTCAGCCGCCCCGTGACGGCTGAGCCGCCCGGTCAGCCGCCCGACCGCTGCTCGGGCAGCGCCGGCTCCGGCAGGTGGACGCGGCGCCCGTAGTCGCGGACCAGCCGCGGCAGGGGCACCTCACCGACCTGCCAGACGAGCTCCGCCGGCTGGCGCACCGGCTCGGCCGCCGGCCGGTCGTGCGACGGGTGCTCGGCGGCCGGCCGGTCGAGCGCCGGCTGCTCGAGCCCCGGCTGCTCCAGGGCGACGTTGTCCCGGAAGACCACCTCGGCGGCCGGCTGCTCCGCGACCACGTTGTCCGCGAAGACGACCTCGCGGGCCGGCTCCGGCAGCGCCGCGCGGACCGGGCGGACGCGGTCCCAGGGCAGGAACCGGGGGCGCCGCGCGGCCGCGACGTCCTCGACCCAGCCCACGGCCAGGACGGCGACGAAGATCAGCGTCCAGGCCGTCGTGAACTCGAGCGCCTGCCCCCACGCGTCATCGGTGTCGAACCGCGCGAGCGGGCTGGCGCCGAGCACCACCGGGGCCAGCCAGATGGCCAGGTTGCCCCACAGGTAGATCGTCATCGCCCGGCTGTTGAACAGCGAGACGATCGCGCCGAGCGTGGGCAGTCGGTCCAGCCAGGTGAACTTCGGGTAGATCCGCAGCAGGATGATCACCGCGCCCAGGCAGTACGGCATGTTCGCCAGCGGGATGTCGTCGACGTTGTAGGTGCCGTAGACCTCCTGGTGCGAGAACGCGTACCAGAGGCCGATCCCCAGCAGCGCGACCCCGGCCAGCAGCGTCCGCTTGAGCGGCAGCCGCCGCAGCGTGCCGTCGTGGTGGGCGAACCCGAGCATCCAGCAGCAGGCGTAGGTCGACAGCAGGACCGCCAGGTCGTAGCTGCGACCGCCGAGCGACACCAGGCCGAGCGTGACGGTGATGAGCACGATCGGCGGGATGGCCAGCATCCGCATCGGCCACCGCCGGAACAGCCACAGCATCGCGGGGCTGAGCAGGATGAACCACAGGTACACGCGGATGTACCAGAGCGGCACGACCCAGTCGAGGGCGTCGGCGGAGTACGGCGGGTCCGACAGCGGCACCAGCCACAGCCACGCGGTGGACCAGTTCCACGGCTGGCCGGCCTCGCCGGTCGTCGTCCAGCCGAGGGCGAACATGGCCGCCAGCGCCACCGCGCCGAACACCCAGAACGGGGGCAGCAGCCGCCGGATCCGCTTGCGCCAGAAGGTGCGCGCGGAGCCGGCGCGGTCCAGCGAGGCCGCGACCAGCCCGCCGCCCAGCGCGAACATGATCCCCATGGACGGGAACGCCAGGGGCAACCACGCCCAGTCGAACGTGTGGTAGGTCATCACGCGGATCAGCGCGAAGGCCCTGAGGAAGTCGATGTACCGGTCCCGCTGTCTCATCACTGCACCCCCTTGCTCGTTGCGGTCTGCACGGTCGTCCACACCCGCGGGTCCTCCCCGCCGAGGCTCCAGATCGCCACGCCGCGCAACCGCTCCTCGGCAGCGATCTCCTGCTTGCGGTCCAGCGAGCGCGCGTCCTCGTACCAGACGGTGTGCTGCTGGCCGTCGGCGCTGTACGTGAAGGTCCACGCCGCGCTCTCGTCGTCCCACCGGGGCTCGACGCCGACCTCCTGGGCCAGCGCGACCGCGTCGGCGGCGCCCAGGTTGCGCCCCTCGCTGCCGACCCAGTCGTAGCCGTAGGCGGGCAGCCCGAGCATCAGCTTCTCCCGGGGAACCTCGGCGACGGCGTGGTCGACCACGTCGCGGACCCAGTCGACCGGCGCGACCGGCCCGGCCTCGCTGGTGCTGTACGAGTGGTCGTAGGCCATCACCCGCACCTCGTCGACGATCCGGCCGATCAGCTGGTAGCTGTAGGCCAGCCCGTTGGGGTCGTCGTCGCCGACCCGTGCGGGCACCGCGACGGTGAGCCGCAGGCCCTGGGCGTGCAGGTCGTCGCGCAGCGCCTCGAGGAACTCGGTGTACTGCGGGCCCGCCGTCGGCGGCAGCGCCTCGTAGTCCAGGTCGATCCCCTCCCAGCTGTTGCGCGTCGCGAGCTCGACCAGCTGCGCGCGGTGGTCGGCGGCCCGCTTCGGGTCGGCGAGCAGGTCGGCCATGGCCTGGCCCTGCCACTGCCCGTCGGCGAAGTTCTGCACGGTCGGCAGCAGGTCGACGTCGTCCCCGGTCAGCGCGTCGATGACCTCCGCCGGCGGCGGGGTGAGGGTCAGCGTCCCGTCGACGGCCACCGCCGCCCACGTGGGGCTGATCTCGGTGACCCCGCCGTCGTCGAGCGCGGCCTGCAGCGACGCGGGGGCCCGCTGGTCCCACACCGGGAACCACGCGGCGGTGACCAGCGGCTGCGTGGCCGGGAACAGCCGGGGCCGCAGGACCAGGGCGCCGACGACGAGCGCGACCACCGCGGCGGCGACCCCGAGCCAGAGCAGCGGGTCCTTGCGGTGGCGGGTCATCACGACCCCACCCCCGCGGTCTGCGCCGCCGGGGTGCCACTGCTCGTGGCGACCTCGTCCATGCGCGCGGTCCGGGCCAGCTTGTTCCACCCCAGCCGCACGCCGCGGATCGCCGTCCCCAGCGAGGCGTAGAGCAGGTAGA
Source organism: Geodermatophilus sp. SYSU D00708 (assembly GCF_054050115.1). Taxonomy (NCBI): domain Bacteria; kingdom Bacillati; phylum Actinomycetota; class Actinomycetes; order Geodermatophilales; family Geodermatophilaceae; genus Geodermatophilus; species Geodermatophilus sp. SYSU D00708. Next base: position 28,894 of record NZ_JBJGYS010000039.1, read on the forward strand.
TCCGCATCGGCTCGTAGATCAGCCGGTAGAGCGGCACCATCAGCAGGTGCTCGGCGCGCTCGTCGAGCAGCCGGACGGCGATCGCCGCCAGCACCCCGTACACCACGGCGAAGACGACGAAGTACAGGCCGAGCGCGAGCGGGCCCTGCGAGAACAGCGTCTGGAGGATGCCCAGCAGGATCAGCGGGGTGAAGACCAGCGGGACGAGGATGGTCAGCACCGTCATCGGCATGACCAGCAGGCCGAGCCAGCCGTAGCGCGGGCGGAACAGCATCGCCCGGTGCCGCCAGACGGCCTGGATCGTCCCGTACATCCAGCGCACCCGCTGCTTGAGCAGGGCGTCGACGGTCTCCGGGGCCTCGGTCCAGGCCACCGCCCGGTCGGCCTGCTCGACCCGCCAGCCGTGCCGGTGCAGCGCGAGGGTCAGCTCGCAGTCCTCGGCCATCGTGGCGTTGGTGTAGCCGCCGGCCTCGAGGACCGCCGTGCGCCGCCACGCCGCGCACGCGCCGGGCACGATCATCACCGCGTTCAGCAGCGCGCCGGCGGCCCGCTCCAGCCCGATCTGGGTGACGTACTCCAGCGCCTGCCAGCGGGTGACCACGTTGGTCGAGTAGTTCCCGACCTTGATGACGCCGGCCACGGCGCCGACCTGCGGCGAGTGGAACTGCTCCACGAGCCGGGCGACGGTGTCCGGGGTGAACAGCGTGTCGGCGTCGAGGGTGACCACCAGCTCGTGCCGGCTGGCGGCGAACCCGTTGTTGAGCGCCGCCCACTTGCCGGAGTTGGGCTGCCGCAGCAGCCGCACCCGCTCGTCCCGGTCGGCCACCGCGCGCACCGCGACCGCCGTGCCGTCGGTGCTGCCGTCGTCGACCACGATGATCTCGCCGATCGGATGGGTCGAGCGCAGCAGGTACTCGAGGGTCCGGGCGATGACCTTCTCCTCGTTGTACGCGGCGATGAGCACCGTGACCGGCGGGCGCTGCATGTTGACCGGCCGGATCTTCCGCTTGGCGCGGGCCACCGCGAGGATCGCGTTGAACAGGCCGAAGCCCAGCATCGTGACCATCGCGAGGATGAACAGGCCGTAGAGCAGCTCGGGCGGCAGCACGTACAGGACGTCCGCCGTCCACAGGGCCAGGTGGTCCCAGAGCGTGGGGGTCACCAGGCCCGCCGCCGACTCGTCGACCTGCGGCTGGGACTGCGGCATCGTCGTGAACGTGTAGCCGGCGTCCCGGGCGGCGGCGACGAGCTCCTCGACGTAGGCGAGGGTCATCGACCGGTCACCACCGGCGTCGTGCAGGAGCATCGTGATGTTGTCCTGCTCGCCGAGGTCCGGCAGCGGGATCGGGCCGTCGATGAAGCCCGCGGCGTGTGCCCAGTCGAGGGTGTCGAAGTCGTGCGAGGCGATGACGTAGCCCAGCTGCTGCGCGCGGAGGATCCCGGTGGTGTCCTCGCGCAGGACCTCCTCGTCGTCGCTCTCGTAGGGCAGGCGGAAGAACGTGGCGGCCTGGCCGGCCTGCGCCCGCATGATGCGGTCGGCCATCGAGACCTCGAGCTGCTCGCGGAAGGCCGTGGTGTCGCTGACGTCGATGTGGGTCAGCGTGTGGTTCCCGAGCGCGTGCCCCTCGCGGACGATCCGCTGCATGATCTCGGGGTTCTTGGCGGTCTGCTCGCCGGTCACGAAGAACGTCGCCGGGACGCCGTACTTGCTGAGGAGGTCCAGCAGCCGCGGCGTCCAGACCGGGTCGGGGCCGTCGTCGAAGGTCAGCGAGATCGTCCGGTGGACGGTCGGGCCGTAGCCGTAGCGCTGCAGCGCGTACTCCGCGTCGCCCGCGGTCGCGCGGTCCTCGTCGCTGACCTCGGAGACCACCTGACCGGTGAACGGCTCCTGCGCGTACACGGTGCCGGCGGTGCGCAGCAGGTCGACGACGCGCACCAGCGGACCCTCGCCGATGACGGGGAGGTCCTCCCCGACCTCCTCGGGCGTGGGGCCGTCGGGCGTGGGCGCGCCGGCCAGCGCCGGGGGCGTCAGCACCTTGGGCACGGCGACGACGCCGAAGCCCACGGCGAGCACGAGCAGCGTGAGCAGGACGGCGCGCAGGCGCCGCCAGCGCCGCCCGGAGGGGTTGGCGAAGACGGGTGTCGTGGTCGTGCTGCGGGCAGGGGGCCCGGAGCGGGTGGATCGCCTCATGGTCCTCGGTTCTCGATGCGTGTGCGTGCGGGCGAGGAGGGGGGTGGGGCGTCGTGTCCGGATGCGGCGGACACGACGACGCCCCAGGAGGGCGCGCCCGGATGCGGCGGGACGCCCAGGGGTGCGTGCCCGGATGCGGCGGACACGCGCGGAGGACCGGCAGCTGGTCGACACGCCCGAACGCGGGGCGGGCCGGGTCAGCCGGTCAGCTGGGGGTCAGTCGGGCCTGGAACCCGGGTCCTCGGCGACGGCCACCACCGGGCCGGCGACGCCGGAGAGAAGCAGGACGGCGTGGCCGGCGGGCAGCGCGGTCCACGATCCGCCGGGCAGGACGGCCGCGGGCAGGCCGTGGTCGTCCTGGCCGCTGGAGCCGGAGGCCGAGGACGACCCGTGTGCACCGGCGGACGGCGCGCTCGGGGCGACCGGTGCGGGCGGGGCCGGCGACACCGGGACCGGCGCCGGGGCCGCCGGAGGCGCGACGGGGACCTCGTCGGCGTCGCTCGCGACCACGGGCGCGGTCGCCGCGGGCGCGCGGGCAGCGCGGGGCGAGGAGCCGAGGCCGCCGCCGGTCACCGCGGCGCTGCCGCGGATGTCGACGTGGTCACCGGTCGGCAGGGTGCCGGCCTGGAGCAGTGGGGGGCTCGCCGTGACCGCCACGACCTCGGGGCCGGTCGCCGGTGCGGGGACCGGCCCGACGGTCACGACGGGGACCACGGGGACGACCGTCGGCGCCGGGACGGTGACCCGGTCGGTGACCGGCGCAGCAGCCGGCTCGGTGACGGGCGTGGCCACGGGGTCGGTGACGGGGGTGGCGGCCGGCTCGGTGACCGGGGTGGCCGCGGGGTCGGTGACGGGCGCGGCCGGGTCGGCGGTCGTCGAACCGCCGGTGGTCGTGCCGTCCGAGGTCGTCGGCGGAGTGGGCCCGGCCGCGCCGTCGCCCGACGTCCCGCCGGTGGACCCGTTGCCGGACGACGCGCCGTCCGAGCCGCCGGAGCCGTGGCCGGGGGCCTGGGAGCCGTGGCCGGGGGCCTGGGAGCCGTCACCGGCCGGGGCACCGGTGTCCGTGCCGCCGCCGACGCTCCCGCCGACGGAACCGCTGCCCGGGACGATCGGGCCGGGGAAGTCCTCGACGGGGATCGGGAGGGGGTCCGGCTGCGGCGCGGGCTCGGGCCGCTGGACCGGAGCGGGGTCGGGTGCCGGTGCGGGGGCCGGCGCCGGCTCGGGCGCAGGTGCCGGAGCGGGCGCAGGAGTCGGAGCGGGGGCAGGCGCAGGTGCCGGAGCGGGAGTCGGCACGGGAGCGGGGGCAGGCGCCGGCTCGTCACCGGCGAGAGCGTCGACGACGACCGACGTGCCGGTGTCCGCGGCCGGGGTCGTCGCCGCAGCCGGGACGACCTCCTGGGCGACCGCGCCCTCGGCCAGCGCCGGCAGGTCGTCCTCGGCAGCCAAGGCCTCGTCGTCCGTCGACGGCCACTCCGGTGCGCACTCCTGCCACCAGGGGTCGTCCCAGTCGACCGCGTCCCAGTCGACGTCGTCCCACCAGGGGTCGTCCGGGTCGGGGCAGTCCCACCAGTCGTCGGAGCCGGGCTCGTGCCAGCCCTCGGAGCCGTGCTCGTGCCAGCTGTCCGGGCCGTGCCCGGGGCTGGCCTGCGCGGAGCCTGCCGCGGCGGCCAGGAGCCCCCACGTGCCGACGACGAACACGACGGCGAGGAGCACCCTGCGGAGCCACGTGGGGCGGTCCGGAGCGCCGGTACCGGTGACGGAAGGTGACCCGGTGTGACCGGTCCCTTCCTCACTGGTTCCTGCGTTCAGCACGGACAAACCCCCCGCTCCACATCCACGCACGCGGCGATGTGGCTGGTGAGCAGGCATCCGGCCCGCAGTCACCCGTAGGCGACTGTTCGACTCTTCGGTGTGACGGTCAACCAGTTGGGGTGTGACTCACAGCAACTTTCGGCGCTGTATCACGGAGAGTCACCAAGCGAGCCGGGAGAGCATCGAAACCGCCGAATTCCATACTTGGGCCCTGGTGCTCCCGCAAGTCGATCATGCGATCGGGTGACTCGCGCTCAGAGCTGAGACGCTCAGTGAGCGGTCAGCCGCGAGCAGTGTCCGGCCGCGTCCTCGCGGCCTCCCACGACTCGGCGTCCGAGGCGCGACGCAGGACCCACGAGGCGGGCAGCACCAGCCGCGGGGCGACACCGACGAGTACCGCGATGAGCACCGCCACACCGGCCAGCGCCTCCCCGGACTCCTCGAGGTAGGTGGCGGTGATCGCCCAGTGTCCGGTCGCCGACGCCGACACCGCCGACAGGCCGACCGCGGCGACCCCGTACGCGGCGAGGCAGCCCAGGACGCGGCGCCGGTCGCGGCGCTCGGCCCGGCTGACGAAGGCGAGCGCGGCCAGGACGGCGGAGACGAGCAGCACGCTGACCACGACGGCCCCCGGCTCGCCGATCAGGTCGGTGAGCGCGGCCATGCCCTGGGCGTGCAGGGTGCTGCCGGCCTTCACGACCGCGATGAACGCGGCGACCAGGCCCACGGCCAGCCACCAGGTGCGCCGTCCCGGCGTGCGGGCGGCACCGGTGACCGCGGCCACGGCCGCGACGGCGAACAGCGCCGCGACGAACAGGCGCGGCGCGGAGAACGGGGCGTCCATCGAGAGGGCGCGCGCGGTGGGCCCGGAGGCGCCGGCCAGCCGGCCGACGTAGCCGACCGTCTCCAGCAGGACCGCCGTGGCGGCCAGGGCGACCCCGACGGGCGGGAGGGGGATGCGGCGACGGCGCGTGCGCGACCGCAGGGCGGCGGGGGCCTCCGCGGGGGTCAGCGGGTCGGCACCGGCCCGGTGGTCGGCGAGCCGGATGCCCCGACCCATGACGACGGCAGTGACGAGCCCGAACAGGACCCAGGCGAGCAGCCCACCGATGATCCACATCCACACGCCGGGGTCATCGGCAGGTCACCGGGGGTTCGTGACCGTGCGGTCACACCAGAGGGTGAGGTGGGACGGAGGAGGCGTCAGCGACGCGCGGTGCCGACCCCGGGCGTGAAACCGGCCGGCAGGTCGGCGGTGGTCAGGGTCGAGGAACGCTCGTCGGCGATCCGGATGCCGCGGCCGACGACCACGGCCAGCGCCAGGGCGAGCAGTGCCCAGATGACCAGTACGCCCACGAGTGCCTCCACGCCGTCGGTATCGGCAGGGCTCCTGCCCACCGGTACCGCGATGCGAAACCTGAGCCGCGTGGTGCGGATGGTCCTGAGGTGATCTCAACCGGCGCGGCGGCCCAGTGCGCGGTAGGTCCAGCCGGCGGCGGTCCAGGCCTCGCGGTCGAGGGCGTTGCGGCCATCCAGCACCCGCTTCTGCGCCACGACCTTGCCGAACGCGACCGGGTCGAGCTCCCGGTACTCACGCCACTCGGTGAGCACCAGGACGGCGTCGGCGCGCTCGGCGGCCTCCTCGGCGGTGGCCGCGTAGTCCAGCTGCGGCCACTGCCGCATCGAGTTCTCCACCGCCGCCGGATCGGTGACCCGCACCACCGCGCCCTGCAGCTGCAGCTGCGCGGCGACGTTCAGCGCCGGGCTGTCGCGGATGTCGTCGGAATCGGGCTTGAACGCCGCGCCCAGCACCGCCACCCGCTTGCCCAGCAGCGATCCGTCGCAGACCTCCCGGGCCAGCTCCACCATCCGGATCCGGCGGCGCATGTTGATGTTGTCCACCTCGCGCAGGAACGTCAGCGCCTGATCGGCGCCCAGCTCTCCGGCGCGGGCCATGAACGCCCGGATGTCCTTGGGCAGACAGCCCCCGCCGAAACCCAGCCCGGCGTTGAGGAACTTCCGCCCGATCCGGTCGTCGTAGCCGATCGCGTCGGCCAGCAGCTTCACATCCGCCCCGGTGGCCTCGCACAGCTCGGCCATCGCGTTGATGAAGCTGATCTTGGTGGCCAGGAAGCTGTTGGCCGCGGTCTTCACCATCTCCGCGGTCGCGTAGTCGGTGGTCACCTTCGGCGTGCCGCGCTCCACGATCGGCGCGTAGACCTCGTCGAGCATCCGCTCGGCGGCCGCGCCGTCCGGGCCGTCGGGCAGGCCGTAGACCAGCCGGTCGGGGTGCAGGGTGTCCTGCACGGCGAACCCCTCCCGCAGGAACTCCGGATTCCACGCCAGCAACGCACCGGGCACCTTGCTCGCCACCAGCTCGGCCAGCCGTCCGGCCGTGCCCACGGGCACCGTCGACTTGCCCACCACGAGGTCGCCGGGCCGCAGGACGCCCAGCAGCGTCTCCGTGGCGTCCTGCACGAACCGCAGGTCCGCGGCGTACTCCCCGCGCTTCTGCGGCGTCCCCACGCAGACGAAGTGCACCGCGGACCCCGCGGCCTCGGCGATGTCGGTGCTGAACCGCAGCCGGCCGGTCGCCAGCGTCTTCGCCAGCAACTCCTCGAACCCCGGCTCGTAGAACGGCGCCCGCGCCTCACGCAGCGCCGCGATCTTGCGCCCGTCGACGTCGATGCCGACCACCTCGTGACCCAACTCCGCCATCGACGCCGCGTGCACCGCGCCCAGGTAGCCGCAACCGATCACCGCGATCTGCATGCCGTCCCCGTCCTGAGAATGTCGTCGACGCGACGCGCCGGAAATGCCGCGAGGAATGTGCGGCCAGGTGCGCACCGTAGGGCGGCAGAAGTGCGCGACGCCAGTGGGAGAGCGCCGGTAATGCGCATCACCACCATTACCGTGAGTCATCGGACGGATGAGTATCGTCACGACACGGATTGTTCACGCAGTTCGAGGTGCGCAGAGAGTGACGAGATGTGCATGATCACGTCGGCCGGGCCGCGAGGCCTCGCGACCGGCTGAACTGGGGGACCGTCCCGATGCGGGGGTCGGGCCCGAGTCCGCACCCTCGTGCGGACGCCCCCCGTCCGCACTGTGCGGATTCTTCCCGGGGGTCTGTGAACGGCCGTCCGGCCGCCGAGTCGAGTCTCGGTACCTGCCGATGTGCAGGCGCCCGAGAACCCGAGGCGTGCGCATTTTCCGACGCAGAAACCCGGCACTCCACACCGCCGTGAGCCATTGCCCTCGGCCGCCTCTGAACGGCGGTCGATCCCGGCGGTGCTGCGCTGCGCGCTCGCCGCCAACGCCTTCATGGGGGAAACCACCGTGTCCGACCTGTTGTCCGTGATCGCCCGCGACTGGCACCTGTTCCTGCCGATCGGTGTCGTGGGTGCGCTGTCCTGGTCCATCTGGCTGATCCGCAAGGTCCTGTCCGCCCGCTACCGGCCGACCATCAACGACTTCCGGACGACGACCTCGGTGATCGTGCCGTCGTTCCGCGAGGACCCCGACGTGCTCGAACGGTGCCTGGACACCTGGCTGGCCCAGGACCCCACCGAGGTCATCGTCGTGCTCGACGTCGAGGACACCGAGGCCTTCCGGAGGCTCACCGCCCGCGACGACACCCGCCTGACCGTCATCTCGTTCGCGCACCAGGGGAAGCGCTCGGCGCTCGGCGTCGGCATCCGCGCGGCCACGGGTGAGGTCCTGGTCCTGTGCGACTCCGACACCCAGTGGCGGCCGGGCCTGCTGAGCTTCGTGCAGATGCCGTTCGCCGACCCCGGAGTGGGCGCGGTCAGCACCCGGCAGAACGTCTACCTGCCGACGTCGAGCATCTGGCGGCGGGTCGCCGACTGGATCATCGACCTGCGCTACCTCGACTACGTGCCGGCCACCGGCCGCGCCGGGGCGGTGGTCTGCGTCTCGGGACGGACGGCGGCCTACCGGCGCAGCGCCGTCCTGCCGGTCCTCGAGCACCTCGAGCACGAGTTCTTCCTCGGCCGGCGCTGCATCGCCGGCGACGACGGCCGGCTGACCTGGCTCGTGCTGGCCAGCGGCTACCGGACCGTGTACCAGGACGGCGCCCGGGCGCTGTCGATGTTCCCCAGCACCTTCCGGGCCTTCTGCAAGCAGCGGGTGCGCTGGAGCCGCAACTCCTACCGCTGCTACCTGACCGCGGCGTGGAAGGGCTGGCTGTGGAAGGTCCCCCTGGTCAGCCAGGTGACCGTGCTGCAGATCCTGTTCACACCGGTGACGATGTTCGCCGCCGTCTACTACGTCGTCGCCTCGGGCTTCTCCGACCGCGGCTGGCTGGCACTGGCGCTGGGCCTGGCCTGGGTCTTCGTCGGGCGGGCCATCCGCAGCGTCAGCCACCTGCGGCGCCGGCCGTCGGACCTGCTGATCCTGCCGCTGGTCGCCCTGGTGATCGCCATGGTGGCGCTGCCGATCAAGACCTACGCGCTGTTCACGATGAACAAGCAGGGCTGGCTCACCCGCCGCACCGACCTCACCGGCGGCGAGGGGCAGGACGAGGCCAGCCTGAGCCCCGCGGCGGTGACGGCGTGACCCGCCGGCGGCTGGTGACCGGCCCGCGCCTGGTCGCCGCCTTCCTGCTGACCACCACTGTGCTCGCCGTCCCCCTGCTCACGGGGCCGCTGGGCGGGCAGCGGGTGACCGCCGAGGTGCCGCTCCCCCGGCCGGCTGCCGCGCTGACGAACTTCGACCGGACGAGCGCGGAACGGCAGAGCGCGATCCTGGCCGCGGAGGACCAGCGGCTGCTCACCCTCGTCGCCTCCGTGCGCCCTGGGTCGGCCCCGTACACGGTGACCCTGGACGACGAGGAGACGCTGGTGCTGACCGCGGGCGGTCTGGCCTACGACCTGGACGACCTGGTGGAGCTGGGGGCCGCGGAGGTCGAGTCGAACGACACCGTGCTGCTCACCAAGCACGTCTTCGTCGCACCCGACGCTCGACTGGTGATCGACGCGCCCGGCACGACCCTGCGGCTGCGCAGCGAGGAGTCCGGGTTCGCGACGCTGGTGTCGTGGAAGGCCGACCTGCTCCTCGCCGGGAACGACGCCGGCCGGCTCAGGGTGACCAGCTGGGACCCGGAGAGCGAGGCCCCCGACGAGGAGGTCGAGGACGGCCGCGCCTACGTCCGTGAGGTCAGCGGCGACATGACCATCCGCGACGCCGGCTTCGCCCACCTCGGGTTCTGGGCCGGCCGGACGGGCGGGGTCGCCTGGACGGGGAACTCCAGCACGGTGGCCACCGGGTCGGTGGTCGACGCGACCTTCCGGGACAGCCACTACGGCGCCTTCGCCTCCCAGGGCGAGGACCTCGAGTTCACCCGGACCACGTTCGTCGACAACACCGTCGACGGCCTGTCCCTGCACCGCAGCACGGCGGAGACGACGATCCGGGCCTCGGCCGCCCGGGGCAACGGCCGGCACGGCTTCTCCACCGACCACGCCTCGAAGTCGGTGACCTACACGTCGGCGACCGCGGCCCGGAACGGGGCCTACGGCATCTTCTTCAGCGGCACCCCGCTGGCCGAGGGGATGTCCGCAGGCGGGGCGTCGCTGGAGGGGTACGGCCACGTGACGATCGAGGGTGGGGAGCTCTGGGAGAACGGCAAGGCCGGTGCACGGGTCGTCGACGGGGACCACGTCGTCATCCGTGACACCAACCTCGTGGACAACCGCGACGGCATCGTCCTGGTGGACACCGCCGCGCCGACCACCGTCGAAGGGGTCACCCTCCGTGGCGACCACCGCTTCGGCATCTCCGTCGAGGGCGGCGCGGCCACGGTCGAGGGCAACGAGGTGACCGGCGGCGGGACGGCGATCCGGGTGCGGGACGCCGCAGCCGAGGTCAGCGGCAACACCGTCGCCGCAGCCACCGCCCACGGCATCTCGGTCGTCGGCCGGTCCGCGGGCACCTCGGTGCAGGACAACACGATCGGCGGCCGGGGACCCAGCGGCCTGGACACCTTCCGGGTGCCCGAGAGCGTGACCGTCGATGTCACGGAGAACGACGTCGAGGGCTGGGAGACCGACCGCGACAACTGGACCTACTGGTCGACGTTCATCCCGAACCACCCGATGCTGCTGCTCTGGGTGGTCGTCCTAGGCCTGCCGCTGGGCCTGACCCTGCGGGCCCGCCGGCACCGGGTGGCCCCGGGGACGGCTCCCTACGGGGACGACCTGCGCCGCGAGCGATCACCGGCGCTGCGCGTGGACGTCGGACGTCGTGCTACCGCCTCGGGGAGGCCCGCGTGAACACCAGCCCTTGGCCCGTGGAGGCCACCGCCCGGACAGCCGGTCTCGCCTACCGTGGGCGGATGAGACGAGCCGCCGTCCTGCCCGTCCTGGTCGGCACCGCGCTGCTCGCGGCGTGCACCAGCGAGCCGTCGTCCGACGGGGGGACGGCGGCGGAGAGCTCGTCGGCCGCGCCGTCGTCGTCCGCCGGCCCCCCCCCGTCGCCGTCCGCGGCGCCGGCTCCTGCCCCCGCCGTCACGGCCGGGTGCGACGAGGGGAACGTCGTGGACGTCAGCACCACGCGGGACCTGCAGCAGGCGCTGGACGCCGCCCAGCCCGGGCAGACGATCCGGCTGGCCGACGGGCGGTACGAGGGCCACTTCGTCGCGACGGCGAAGGGGAGCGCGGACGCCCCGATCGGGCTGTGCGGCGGCCGGGGTGCGGTGCTGGACGGCGGCGAGATCGACAGCGACTACACCCTGCACCTGTCCGGCGCCGCGTACTGGCACGTCAGCGGGCTGACCGTCACCGGCGGGCAGAAGGGCGTGATGGTCGACGCCGGCGTCGGCATCCGTCTCGAGGGCCTGCTGGTGACGTCGATGGGCGACGAGGCGATCCACCTGCGGACCAACAGCACCGACAACGTGGTCGTCGGCAACACGATCCGCGACACCGGGCTGCGCAAGCCGAAGTTCGGCGAGGGGGTCTACGTGGGCAGCGCCGAGAGCAACTGGTGCCAGCTCACCGGGTGCGAGCCCGACCGCAGCGACCGCAACGTCGTCGAGGGCAACGACATCGCCGGGACGACGGCCGAGGCGGTCGACATCAAGGAGGGCACGACCGGCGGGGTCCTGCGGAACAACACCTTCGACGGCGCTGCGATGGTGGAGGCCGACTCCTGGGTCGACGTAAAGGGCAACGGCTGGACGATCGAGGGCAACGTCGGGACGTCGGCGTCCGAGGACGGCTTCCAGGTGCACGAGGTCGTCGACGGCTGGGGCCGCGACACGGTGTTCGCCGGCAACACCGCCGGCGGCGTCCCCGGCTACGCGATCAACGTGGCCGGGCCGCGGGCGATCCGGAACGCCACGACGGTGACGTGCGACAACGACGCCGGGGACGCCGGCGGCGGGCTGAGCAACGTGGCCTGCGGCGCCGGCTGAGCGGCCTGGGGCCCCCCCGGCCACCCGCGGGGGCCCCCGCGCCGCCCCGGCGTCCACCCGCCCCCCCCCCCCCCGCGCGGGAGGCTCACACCCCGGGGCGCCCCC
>NZ_JBJGYS010000040.1:0-39998 GCF_054050115.1 Geodermatophilus sp. SYSU D00708
GGCGGGCGGGCCGCCCGCCCCCCCCCCGCCCCCCCCCCCCCCCCCCCCCCCCCCCCCCCCCCCCCCCCCCCCCCCCCCCCCCCCCCCCCCCCCCCCCCCCCCCCCCCGACCGCGCGTCAGCAGTCGAACACCGACCAGCAGATGTCGTTCCGCAACCGCTGGTCGTCGAGCACGAGCTCGCGGATGGCCTCCGGGAGCTGGTCGCGCTGCCACCGGCACTCGCGTCGCCCGGCGCTCTCCGCCTCGCCGTCCGGCGCGGCAGCACGTGCGGCCTTGATCGCGTAGGCGGCCGCGCCGAGTTCGTGGGCGGCGACGTGCGCGACGACTGCCGCCTGGCCGGCGGCGTACGCGGCATGGCGCGCTGCTCCACGCAGGTCTCTGGCCGCGCCCATCGCGTGGCCGCCCGCGGTGCGGGCCCGGGACATCGTGATCTCGCCCCGCGCCCAGGCGCGGGCGTGTTCGATCGCCTGACGCGGTCGCGGGTCGCCGGGACGGGCCGACTCGAACAGGTCGAGGACGTGCTCGGCGCACGAGGCCGCCCACCGGGCCAGGAGCTGGTGATCGGGGTCGGTGAGGGTCCCCCCGCGGCGGATCGTCACGAAGCGGGGGTCGCGCTCCTTCGGGAGGATCACCGCGACACCCTCTCAGGCTGGGCGCGGTCGTCGACCTCCCGCGGCCTGCAGAGCGCCCGATCGGAGGTCCCGGCGGTGCGACGGCTGGTGCCTTCGCGGCCCCGTCCCGGGCATGCGAGGGGTGGGGCGGACGGGGTCCTTCGTCAGATGACCGCGCGGATCGCCCGCTCGAAGCCGAGGACGTGCTCACGGGCGAGGTCGTCGGCCCGGTCGGCGTCACCGGCGGCGATCGCCCGCAGCAGCTCCACGTGCTCGCCGACGTGCTCGTCCACCGTCGGCAGCCGGTCGAGGAACAGGCAGAAGATCCGCGTGGCCAGGTTGTCGTAGCGGATGAGGACGTCCTCGAGGTGCGGGTTCCCCGAGGCCCGGTAGATGGCCCGGTGCACCGCGAGGTCCCAGCGCATCAGCTCGGTGCGGTCGATCCCGGTGACGTCGAGCTCCTCGATGCCCGTGGCCAGCTCGTCGAGCTCGGCGTGGCCCACGCGAGAGGCCCGCTCCGCGGCACGACGGGCGGCCAGCGGTTCGAGCTGGGCGCGGATCTCGGAGATGTGCGCCAGGTCGGAGATGTCCATGCCGGTCGCGAACGTCCCGCGCCGTGGATAGGAGACGACCAGCCGGTCGCCCTCGAGTCGCTTGAGCGCCTCGCGGACGGGGGTGCGGCCCACGCCGAGGTCCTTGGCCAGCTCGTCGTCGTCGATCGGGTCACCCGGACGGATGGCCAGCATGATCAGTCGGTCCCGGATCGCCACGTAGGCCTTGTCCGCCAGCGACGTGGCGGCGGACGGGTCGAGCTCCAGCGGTGCGAGGGTCACGAGCAGATCGTAGAGGTTGATGGCCGGAGGGCCTTGCCTCTTCAGGGGGATCGACATACCTTCACAGTACATCTGATATACCAACTGTGTACCTGTTCTCACGGTTGGCGTCCACAGACCCGCGGGGAGAGGGAGGCACCGGGTGACGATCAGCGCCTTCGACCTGTTCAAGGTCGGTATCGGGCCGTCCAGCTCCCACACGGTCGGCCCCATGCGGGCGGCCTGCATCTTCGCCTCGCGCCTGTCCGAGGAGGAGCTGCTCGGACAGGTGGCCGGCGTCCGGTGCGAGCTGTTCGGGTCGCTCGGCGCCACCGGGCACGGCCACGGCAGCGTGAAGGCCGTCGTCCTCGGCCTGGAGGGGGAGCGGCCCGACCTCGTCGACCCCGTCGCGGCCGAGCCGCGGGTCGAGACGATCCGCCGCGAGGGCAAGCTCCGGCTGGCCGGCGAGCACCCGATCGCCTTCTCGGTGGACGACGACGTCGTGCTGCACCGGCGGAAGCGGCTGGAGTTCCACAGCAACGGGATGCTCTTCTCGGCCGTCGACGCCGACGGGGTGGAGCTGTGCCGCCGCGAGTACTACTCGGTGGGCGGCGGGTTCGTCCTCGACGAGGACGAGGCCGGCAACCCGGTCGTCGTCGAGGACAGCACGCCGGTGCGGTACCCCTTCCGCACCGGCGAGGAGCTGCTGGCGCGCACCCGGGAGACCGGGCTGCGGATCAGCGACGTGATGCTGGCCAACGAGCTGGCCTGGCGCAGCGAGGCGGAGGTCCGCGCCGGTCTGCTGCAGATCTGGGCGGTCATGCAGGAGTGCGTGGAGCGTGGCACGCGGACCACCGGCGTCCTGCCCGGCGGCCTCAAGGTGCGGCGGCGCGCGGCCGCGCTGCGGGACCAGCTCGAGGCCGCCCGCGACGAGGCCGACCCGCTGCGCGCGATGGAGTGGGTGACCCTCTACGCCCTGGCGGTGAACGAGGAGAACGCCGCCGGGGGGCGGGTGGTCACCGCGCCGACCAACGGCGCCGCCGGGATCGTGCCCGCGGTCCTGCACTACTACCGCGACTTCGTCGACTCCTACGGCGAGGACGGCGTCGTGCGGTTCCTGCTCACCGCCGCGGCGATCGGGCTGCTGTTCAAGGAGAACGCCTCCATCTCCGGCGCGGAGGTGGGCTGCCAGGGCGAGGTCGGTTCGGCCTGCTCGATGGCGGCCGCCGGGCTCGCCGAGGTCCTGGGCGGGACCCCGGAGCAGGTGGAGAACGCCGCCGAGATCGGCATCGAGCACAACCTCGGGCTCACCTGCGACCCCGTCGGCGGGCTGGTGCAGATCCCGTGCATCGAGCGCAACGCCGTCGGCTCGGTCAAGGCCATCACCGCGGCGCGCATGGCCGTGCGCGGGGACGGCCGGCACCACGTCCCGCTGGACAAGGCGATCAAGACCATGCGCGAGACCGGCGCGGACATGAAGGACAAGTACAAGGAGACCGCCCGTGGCGGGCTGGCGCTCAACATCGTCGAGTGCTGAGGAGGCACCCGTGTCCCACCCCTTCACCCTCACGCTGAGCTGCCAGGAGCGTCCGGGGATCGTGCACGCGGTCAGCTCGTTCCTGTTCGAGCACGGCTGCGACATCGTCGAGCACCAGCAGTTCGACGACGCCGTCCGCGGTCAGCTGTTCCTGCGGACGGCGTTCGTCTGCTCGCAGGACACCGACGCCGGCCGCCTGTCGGAGGACTTCCAGACGGTGGCCGACGAGTTCGGCATGAGCTACTCCGTCACGGGTGACCAGCCGCAGCGCGTGCTCGTCATGGTCTCCAAGCTCGGCCACTGCCTCAACGACCTCGTCTTCCGCTGGCGCGCCGGCAGCCTCGGCGCCGACCTCGTCGCCGTGGTCTCCAACCACGAGGACCTGCGCCCGATGGCGGAGGCGGCCGGGCTGCCGTTCCACCACCTGCCCGTGACGCCGGCGACCAAGCGGCAGGCCGAGGTGCGCCTGCTCGAGCTGGTCGACGAGCACCGCGCCGACCTCGTCGTGCTCGCCCGGTACATGCAGGTGCTCTCCGACGAGACCTGCGCCGCCCTGCACGGCCGGGCGATCAACATCCACCACTCGTTCCTGCCGGGCTTCAAGGGCGCCAAGCCCTACCACCAGGCCTTCGACCGCGGCGTGAAGCTGGTCGGCGCGACCGCCCACTACGTCACCCCGGACCTGGACGAGGGCCCGATCATCGAGCAGGAGGTCATCCGCATCGACCACACCTACGACCCGCGCGCGCTGGCCACCGTCGGCCAGGACGCCGAGGCGCTGGCCCTGTCGCGGGCCGTCCGGTGGCACGGCGAGCGGCGGGTGCTGCTCAACGGCCACAGCACCGTCGTCTTCCGTTGACCCGGCCGGTCTGATGGCACCCGTCGCGGCTCCGCCGTCCCCGGCAGCGCTCGACCGGGTCCTCCGGTACCTGCTGGAGGAGCTCGGGCCGCAGCGGGGTCCGGCCGGCGCGGGCCTGGCCCGCGCCCGCGCGCTGTTCGGGGCGCTGGGGGACCCGCAGGACCGCTTCCGCGCCGTGCACGTCGCCGGGACCGCCGGCAAGGGGTCGGTGAGCACCGTCGTGGCGAGCCTGCTCCAGGCACACGGGTTCCGGGTCGGCGCCCACGTCTCACCCCACGTGTACAGCCTGCTCGAGCGGTTCCAGCTGGACGGGGCGCCGGCTGCCGCCGAGCTCGTCGACGCGGAGCTGGACCGGGTCCGGCCGGCCGTCGAGGCGGTGGAGCGTGCCGGGCACGGCCGGCCGTCGTTCTTCGAGGTCACCAACGCCGTCGCCTTCGGCCTGTTCGCCGATCGGGTCGACTACGGGGTCGTCGAGACCGGGGTCGGGGGACTGCTGGACTCCACCAACACCATCGCCCGGGCGGACAAGCTCGCGGTGATCACCCCGATCGGCCTGGACCACCAGGACCTGCTGGGGACCACGCTGGGGGAGATCGCGGCGCAGAAGGCCGGCATCCTGCCCTGCGGCGGGCGCGCGGTCGCGGTTCGCCAGGGCAGCCCCGAGGTGGAGGACGTGCTCGCCGCCGAGGCGGCCCGCCGCGGCTGCGCTCTCCGGTGGGTGGACCCGGGCCCGCCGGCGGTGCGGGCCTGGACCGGGGTGGGCGGCACCGAACTGCGCCTGCGGGGCCAGCCACCCCTGTCCCTCGGGCTCACCGGGCGGCACCAGGCCGGCAACGCCCACCTCGCGCTGCGGGCCGTCGAGGCGCTGGCCGCGCGCGACGGGTGGGCGCTCGACGCGGACGCCGTGTGGGAGGGGTTGCGGAGCGCCACGCTGCCGGGCCGGTTCGAGCGCCGGGCGATCGGGAACCGCCCCGCGGTCCTCGACGGGGCGCACAACCCGATGAAGCTCGCGGCGCTGGTCGGGACCCTCCGGGAGGTGTACCCGGGCGCCCGGTCCCCGTGGGTGCTCGCCCTCAAGCAGGACAAGGACCTCCGCGCCGTCCTGCAGGTCGTCGCCCCCGCGGCATCGCTGGTGGTCGCCACGCAGTTCAGCACCGGGGACGGCGACCACCCGGCCGGCACGTCCATCGCCGCCGAGCAGATCGCGAGGGCCGCCGGGGAGTGCGGGGTCGGGGCCGTGGTGGAGGAGGACCCCCTGTGCGCGGTGGCCCGTGCCGCGGAGCGCGCCGGTCCCGGGCTGCCGGTCGTGGTCAGCGGCTCGTTCTCCCTGCTCGCCGCGGTGCACCCGGGGACGACGGCACCGTGAGGCCGGGGGCGCCGTGGGCCCGGTTCGACGACCTCCGCGCCGGGACCGCCGTCCGCTGCCCGCCGCCGCACCGGGTGCTGGTCGCCGAGCGGCCCGACGAGGTCCTCGACGTCCTGACCGAGGTCGAGCGGGCCACCGACGCCGGCTCGTGGGCGTTCGGGTACCTCGCCTACGAGGCCGCTGCGGGGCTGGACCCGCGGCTGGCCGTGCACGCGGCCACCCCCCTGGGCGAGCCGCTGGCGTGGTTCGGGCTCTGCGACGAGCCGGTGCCCGTGCCCCCGCTGGAGGCGGCCGGCCCGGCCGCGGCGGCCCACTGGCGACCGACGTGGACACCGGCCGGGCACGCCCGCGGCGTCCAGGAGGTCCGGGACCGGATCGCCGCCGGGGACACCTTCCAGTGCAACCTGACCGTGCGGCTGTCCGGCCGCGTGGCCGGGGACCCCGCCGGGCTGTACCGGGACCTGGCACTGGGCCAGCGCGGGGCCTACAACGCCCACCTCGACCTCGGCCGCTTCGTCGTGGCCAGCGCCAGCCCCGAGTTGTTCTTCGAGCGCCGCGGCGACGACGTGCTGCTCCGCCCGATGAAGGGGACGGCGCGGCGGGGGCGGGACCGGGACGAGGACCGGCGGCTGGCCGACCGGCTCCGTTCCAGCCCCAAGGAGCGGGCGGAGAACGTCATGATCGTCGACTTGATGCGCAACGACGTGGGCCGGGTCGCGGAGATCGGCAGCGTCGACGTGCCCGCGCTGTTCACCGTCGAGCGCTACGAGACCGTGCTCCAGCTGACCTCCGACGTCACCGCCCGCCTCCGCCCCGGGACCGGCCTGGTCGAGCTGTTCCGGGCGCTGTTCCCCTGCGGCTCGGTCACCGGGGCCCCGAAGGCGAGCTCGATGGAGATCATCCGGGTCCAGGAACCGGACCCCCGCGGCGTCTACTGCGGGGCCATCGGCCTGGTCGGCCCACCGGACGCGCCGGTGCGGGCCCGCTTCAGCGTGGCCATCCGCACCGCGGTGGTCGACACGTCCTCGGGACAGGCCGTGTACGGCACCGGGAGCGGCATCACCTGGGGGTCGGACGAGTCGGCCGAGCACGCCGAGGTCCTCGCCAAGGCCGCCGTCCTGGCCGCCCGGCCCCGGGAGTTCGAGCTGCTGGAGACGATGCGGCACGACCCTCCGCGCGGCCTGCGCAACCAGGACCGGCACCTGCAGCGGCTGGCGGCCTCGGCCGAGCACCTGGGTTTCCGGTTCGACCCGTCAGCGGCGCGGCGCGTGCTGGACGCGCGGCTGGCCGGGGAGCCGGCGGCGCGCGTCCGCCTGCGGCTGCGCCGCGACGGGGGTCTCGCCGTCGACGTGGCGGCGCTCCCTCCACCCGCTGCCGGCCCGGTGCTGCTCGCGCTCGACGACGAGCCGGTCGATCCCGGGGAGACCTGGCTCCGCCACAAGACGAGCTCGCGGGGGCCGTACGACCGGCGCCGGAACCGGCGGCCCGACGTCGACGACGTGGTCATGGTCAACACGCGAGGAGAACTCACCGAGACCACCCGGGCCTCCCTCGCGGTGGAGCTCGACGGGTCGTGGTGGACGCCGCCCCTGGACTCCGGGTGCCTCCCGGGTGTCGAGCGGGGGCGGCTGCTCGACCTCGGGGTGCTGCGCGAGCGGGTGCTCCGCGTCGCCGACCTCGATCGGGCGGAGGGGGTGGCCGTGCTCAGTTCGCTGCGGGGGTGGCGTGCCGCCGAGCTGCGGGACCGGCAACAACCGGCCGTCCCCGTCGCCCGGGATCGCCCCGCGCTCCCCGTTCCCCAGCGGCCGCCAGGATCGCTGTCGGGTCAGCGGCGCGCCGTCTCCAGGTAGACGTCGAGGATCGCGTCGACCCGGGCGCGGCTCTCGAGGACGGCGTCGCGGTGCGCCGGCGTGTCCTTGGCCTGCTGGTGCCGGCGGGCCTCGGCGTACTCCGTGCAGGCCTGCGCGAAGTCGGACTGCAGGTCGTCGAACAGCCCGGTGATGGCGGAGAGGCTGTCGGTGATCGACTGGTGCGCGCTGAGGGTGGTCACGGGGGGCTCCTCGGGATCTGGACCGTGCCGGTCACCGGGTCATCCGGCTGGCTGACGTCTCTCAGCCGGCCAGCCGGGCCAGGGCCACCGGGGTGCGGTCGCGGAGGTCGAGTTCTTCGTCCGGGAGGCGGGGCCGCTGTTCGGTTCCGTCCTCCCGATACGAGGATCGGCGCGCGGGGACCGTCGCGACATCGAGCCACCCCCCGGCAACGTCGTCCTCCGCCCCCGTTCTCGAGCGGGGGTCCACCCCATCCCACGGGGGGTGGTCGACGGGCCCTCCACGGTGTGGAGCTCGACCGGTGCCGCGCGGCCCGCTGACCGAACCCGGCTTCCTTGACCCCGTGAATGCCGCAGGACTAGCGTCCGCCCACCTCGGTGGCTCGGAGGTGGGCCGTGTCTCAGGCGGACGTGGAGCACGTCGGCGGAGGACGATCGCCAGGACTCCACGCGGGAAGCCCAGCAGTGCGGCGATGATCCCGCCGAAGCCGGCGCAGGTGTGCGCAGCGCTGGTCCACGCCGTGGTCACCGCCGCGACCCGCCGTCCCGGCGATCAGGCCCGGGCGGGATCACAGGTCCGTGCCCGAGGTCGACGAGGACGCCCCGGAGAGGAGCGAGGCCAGTGACGGCTGAGCAGACGACGGCGCAGGACATCTGTCGCATGGATGCGGTCACCGTGGCGCGCGAGATCCGCGGCAGGCGGATCTCGCCGACCGAGGTGGTCGACGCCGTCCTGGACCGGATGGACCGCCTGGAACCGACCCTGCACGCCTTCTGCACCCCCGCGCCCGAGCAGGCCCGCGCCGATGCGCAGCGGGTCGAGAAGGCCCTGCTGAGCGGCGAGGACCTCGGGGTGCTGGCGGGCGTGCCGGTCGGCATCAAGGACCTCGTCTGCACCAAGGGGCTGCGGACCGTCTCCGGGTCCCGTCTCTACGCCGACTTCGTCCCCGACGAGGACGACGTCGTCGTGGAGCGACTGAAGAACGCCGACGCCATCGTGATCGGCAAGACCAACGTCCCCGAGTTCGGCTACAGCGGGGTCGGGCACAACCCGGTCTTCCCGGCCACGCGCAACCCCTGGGACACCACGAAGACCTCCGGCGGGTCCAGCGCCGGGTCGGGCGCGGCCGTGGCCACCGGCATGGGCCCGATCGCCATCGGCAGCGACGGCGGTGGATCGATCCGGATCCCCAGCAGCTTCTGCGGGCTGTTCGGCATGAAGGCGTCCATGGGTCGCGTCCCGCTGTACCCGGGGACCAAGGACGAGCGCTACCCCGGGGTGTCCAGCTGGGAGTCCCTGGAACACATCGGCCCCATGAGCCGAACCGTCGCCGACGCCGCCCTCGTGCTCTCGGTCATCTCGGGCCCCGACGACCGCGACCGGTTCTCCCTGCCCGGCCCCGAGTTCGACTGGATGGAGGTGCTGCACGGCGACCTCCGAGGCCGGCGAGTGGCCTACAGCCCCGACTGGGGCTACGCCGCTGTCGATCCGGCGGTGCGCCGCATCGTCGGGAACGCCGTCCGGGTCTTCGAGCAGGACCTCGGGTGCGTCGTGGAGGAGGTCGCTCCCGGGTGGCCGCACCCGTACGAGGCGTTCTGGGCCATCGTCGCCAACGAGACCGACCTGACCAGCCTGCGCCGGGAACTGGACCGGCTCGGCGAGGAGAACATGACCCCTCACGTGGTCGACTTCCTGCGACGCCGGTGGACGGCGGAGGAGTTCACCGACGCCCTGATGGTGCGCAAGGCGGTCACCAACACGATGTGGCGGCTCATGCGCGACTTCGACCTGCTCCTCACTCCCACCCTCGCCGTCCCGCCCTTCGAGGTGGGTATCCAGGGACCGACCGTCATCGACGGGCGAGAGGTGGAACCCTTCGAGTGGCTCCACTTCACCTATCCCCTCAACTTCACCGGGCAGCCGGCGGCCACCGTGCCCGCCGGCTGGACCGAGGACGGCCTCCCTGTGGGCCTGCAGATCATCGGACGCCATCTCGACGACCCCGCCGTGATGCGTGCCGCAGCGGCGTTCGAGGCCGCCGCTCCCTGGAAGGACAGGTGGCCGGCGATGTTGGCCGACATGGGGCTGTGATCCACGGAGGCGGTACGTCTCCACGCCGGCGAGCTGACCCGGGAGGACGGATGGCCGACTTCACCGCGACGGCGGTCTGCGAGGGTGACCACTGGGTGATCGACGTCCCCGGTGTCGGCACCACTCAGGCCGACAGCGTCGACGACCTCGAGGAGATGGCCGTCGATCTGGTCATCGCGATGACCCACACCGCCCCGCAGGACGTGCACCTGCAGATGCGCATCGTCTGACCCCGGACCCGTTCAGCGACGTTCCCGGGTCAGCGAGCCGGGGCCAACGAGTACACCCGGCGGGCCGTGCCGGCGAAGACGTCGTCCTGGACGTCGGCCGGCTGGTCGGCGAGGGCCCGTCGCCAGGCGGCGACCAGGGGCGGCAGCTCGGTCCAGATCTTCTCGATCGGGAAGTTGCTGCCCCACATGCACCGATGCGCGCCGAACAGCTGCAGGCAGGTGCCGGTGACGAGGTCGATGAGGCCCTGGTCGACGCGGTGGACGAAGGTGCCCTGGCCGGTGAGCTTGACCACCACGTTGGGCTGCTCGGCGAGGAGTGCCATGCCCCGGCGCCAGGCGTCGACGGTCGCCGGGTCGGTGTCCTCCAGCATCCCGGCGTGCACCAGGACGAACGTGGTCTCGGGGAAGTCGGCGACCAGTTGCGCGGCCAGGGCCATCTGGGGGCTGAACACCTGCAGCTCGAACAGCCACCCGAGGTCGGCCAGCGCGGCGATGCTCCGGCGGAACACGGGATCGCTCACGCGGTCGGGAGCCGAGGCGAACCGGTACTCCGGGCGCTCGTGCCAGTGCAGCTGCAGCCGGGTGCCCCGGACCAGGGGAGTGAGCGCCGCCTGCCGGCGCATCACCTCCACCGCACCCGGGTCGAACAGGTCCGCCGAGCCGACGAACGCCATCGGCCAGCCGGTCGCGGCGTGGACGTCGGCCAGCCACCGGATCTCGTCGAGCGACCGCTCCAGAGGCCAGTTGGCCTGCACGTAGACCGACGAGGTGATGCCGACCGCGGTGGCCTCGGCGACGTACTCCTCGGCCAGGTAGTCGCGCCGGATGGGCTCGTAGGGGCCGAAGATGCGCGGTACCGGCTCGCCGCTGAGCCAGGGCAGGTCGGCCGCGCGCCAGATGTGGTGGTGGCTGTCGACCAGCTCGGCAGCGCCGGCGGACGTGTGCTCGGTGGTCACCGTGGGCTCCTGCTCCGTCGGGGGTCGTTCCGCTCGGTGACGCGCGCTCGGCGACGACACCCGAGTGCCGCACCCGCGCAGGCGGGAGCGGCGTTGTCACGACACATCCTGGCCGCCACCGCGTCTGAGCCGCTCGGGCGCGGATGGCTTCCCCGGGCCCGGCGCCAGGTCCAGGACCTCGTCCATGACCACGAGACGAGGCTTCCTGCTCGGCGCCGGAGCCGGGGCGGCCGGCCTGGCGGTGGGCGCGGCCGGCGGCGCGCTGGTCGCGAAGGAGGACGACGCGGTGCGACGCCGGGCGACCGCGCGGGCCGAGGAGCGCTGCCTCGAGGCCGGGGGCGCGCACGCTCGGGCACCGGCTGCTCGGTGGGCGGGGTGACCTCCCGGCGGGGTGCCGGGTGCGTCATGCACCCTCGGTAGGACCGGCCGGCTGACCCCCTCCGCAGACGCGGGGCGGTGGCGTGCGGCCGGAGCCGCCGGCACCCGCGCACGAGAGAGGGGCACGGCGAGTCGTCGCCGTGCCCCTCTCTCGGTGCTCAGATCGCGCGGACGTTCTCCGCCTGCGGGCCCTTCTGGCCCTGGGTGACGTCGAACTCGACGCGCTGCGCCTCGTCCAGCGAGCGGTAGCCGCTCCCGGTGATCGCCGAGAAGTGGCAGAAGACGTCGGGGCCGCCGCCGTCCTGCTCGATGAAGCCGAAGCCCTTCTCCGCGTTGAACCACTTCACAGTGCCCTGGGTCATGTCGCTTCTCTCTCCGTGCTGTCGCGTCAGGACCGACCGGTGCCGGTCCTGGGTCGCCGCACCGACCGGCAGGACCGAGAGGAACGTCAGGCAGAGACGACTGCGGACGTTCGAGAACGAAGCAGAGGCACAACAGCGACCGGAGCCCACTGTACGGGCCCGATGACGGATCTGGGGCCCCTCTGTGAGGCGGCCCTCACCCGAGGGCCGACGCTGGATCGCGGCCGGCGGCGACGCCGGTCACCAGCGGAGCGGATCGACCACCCGCGACTGCGCCGTGCGGCACGCCCGGCAGTTGCCCCACGTGACGAGGGCCAGCGGTGTCGTGGGGGAGCCGCACTCCGGGCAGTCGACGGGCTCACCGGAACGGGCGCGAGCCTCGGTGATCTCGCGGGCCCGCTCCTCGTGGATGCTCGCGTCCCCTCGGCAGGGGCACCCGAGATGAGCGTCGGCGCACAGTCCACGGTGTGTCGTGATGGGATCTCCTCTGTCCGAGGCGAACCTACGCCTCGCCGGGCGCCGCCACGCCGACCGCGGCCCCTCGGCGCGTCCGACGATCAGGCCCCCCGCCGGGCTCCGCGTCGCCCAGGCCCCGCTGCCGGCGCCGGCCGAGGTCGGCGAGGGCGCGCTCCACGGCGGCCAGCGCCTTCGGATCGGCGAACAGAGGGCGGTGCGCACACCAACAGCTGCTGCTTCACGCTGGTGGCGATCGGGCCGGACGGGCGCCCGGTGGAGGTCCCTCCGTGGCGGCCGCGGACCGCCGAGGATCGCCGTCGGCACGAGGCCGCCGGGCGTCGCCGTGAGCTACGCCGCGAGATCGAGCGGGCGACCGCGGAGATCCGCGCGGCCCCGGCGCCCTGAGCACAGCGCTCCCGGACGGGGCGAGCTGGCAGTCGCCTGTGGGCTTGGCAAGCAGTTGGCAAAGCATCGTGGGGCGGGGTTACGATCCGAAGCGGTTCCGCTTAGCGTGCGAGCCATGAGTCCTGCCGTCGGCCCCGACTGCACGACCAGACCGTCGCCGACGCCCGGCGGCGCCACGGCCCGGTTCGGCCGGATCGCCGGGCTCGACGTCGCCCGCGCGCTCGCGGTGTTCGGGATGCTGGGTGCCCACGTCGGAGCCGTGCCCGGTGACGTGCGGACGACGCCCTGGGGATGGCTCGGCGTGGTCAACGGGCGGTCGTCGATCCTGTTCGCCGTCCTCGCCGGGGTCTCGATGGCGCTGCTGTCCGGGCGCACCGAACCGGTGACCGGCGACGAGCTGGTCCGTGCCCGGATCCGGATCCTGATCCGGGCGGCCTGGCTGTTCGTCATCGGCGGCGTCCTCGAGGCGCTCGGCACCGAGATCGACGTCATCCTCGGCGTGTACGCACTCCTGTTCGTCCTCGCCCTGCCGTTCCTGCGGTGGCCGCCGCGGCGGCTGCTCGTCGCGGCCGGGGTGCTCGCCGTGGTGACCCCGCCGGCCGACCTGCTCCTCGCGCAGTTCGCCGAGGACAACGGCGCCTACGACACCCCGTTCTCCGCGCTGGCGGTGACCGGCGCCTACCCGGCCCTGATCTGGTGGACCTTCATCCTCGTCGGGCTCGCCGTGGGGCGCTGCGACCTCACCTCGACGCGGGTGCGGCTGTGGCTCGGTGCCGCAGGCGCCTCGCTGGCCTTCCTCGGCTACGGCGGCGGTTGGCTGACCACCCAGTGGTGGGCGGGTGGCCGGCCGGTGGAGGGTCCGGACGGCTTCTCCGAGCGACCCGACATGTGGGACCCGGTCTGGCTGACCGGCGCGGCGCCGCACAGCGGCACCACCTTCGAGCTCGCCGGTTCGGTCGGTGTCGCGCTCGTCGTCATCGCCGTGTGCCTCCTGCTCGCCGACCGCCTGCCCAGGGTCGTGTTCCCGCTGGCGGCCGTCGGGTCGATGGCGCTCACCGCGTACGCCGGCGGCATCGTCGCCGTGTGGCTCACCGGCACCCTCGACTACGACACCAACGGGCCGTGGCTGCTCTACATCCTGGTCACCATGGCCGCGGCCACGGTCTGGCGGCTGGTCCTCGGCAGGGGGCCGCTGGAACGCCTGCTGACCTGGAGCTCCCGGCGCGCGGCGGGGCGGTAGCTGTCCGCCGGGAGGACGGAGACCGGCGGCGGCCCGGACGCCGCCTGAGCCCGGCGCACTCTCGAGCACCTGCAGCCCGGGTGGGCTCCACCGGCGGGAGCCGCGCCCACCGGGGACACCGGGTCACGGCACCCCGGCCGTGGTGCCCGTCGGCGGGAGACCGGGCGCGCGCCCGGCCCCGGGGACCTCGCCGCGCGCGACGGCGGCCGGCGCGCTCTCGCGGGTCACGCCGGCGGCCGCGTAGGCCTCGTCCTCGCCCAGGGTCTCCCGCTCCAGCAGCGTGTGGGCCAGCCGGTCGAGCCGCTCCCGGTTGCCCCGCAGCGTCTCGACCGCCTCCCGGAAGCAGTCCTCGGCCAGCCGCCGGACCTCCTCGTCCACCAGCGCCCGGGTGCTCGGCGCCACGCCGTCCAGGCCGAAGGGCTGCTCCTGCCCCGGTGGCGGGAGGACGCTGACCGGCCCGATCGCGGCCGACATGCCCCAGCGGCCGACCATCTGCCGGGCCAGCGCGGTGGCCTGCGCCAGGTCGCTCTCGGCGCCGGTGGTCACCTCGCCGTAGACGATCTGCTCGGCGGCGCGGCCGCCGAGGGCCCCGACGATCCGGCCCCGCAGGTACCGCTGGGTGTAGCCGTAGCGGTCCACCGGCGGGGTCTGCACGGTCACCCCGAGCGCCTGCCCCCGCGGGATGATCGTCACCCGGCGGACCGGGTCGGCCCCGGGGGTCAGCATGCCGAGCAGGGCGTGCCCGGACTCGTGGTAGGCGGTGCTCAGCTTCTCCTCGGGGGAGAGCACGATGCCGCGCACGCTGCCGAGCAGGGTCTTCTCCAGTGCCTCGCCGAAGTCGGTGCCGGTGACCCGCTCGTGCCGGTGCTCGGCGGCCGCCAGCGCCGCCTCGTTGACCACGTTGGCGAGGTCGGCCCCCACCAGGCCCGGTGTCGCGGCGGCCACGGCGGCCAGGTCCACCTCCGGCGCCAGCGGCACGTGCCGGGTGTGCACCCGCAGGATGGCCAGCCGCCCGGCCAGGTCCGGCGGGCTGACGCTCACCCGGCGGTCGAAGCGCCCGGGCCGCAGCAGCGCCGGGTCGAGGATCTCCGGGCGGTTGGTGGCGGCCAGCACGACGACGCCCTCGTTGCCCTCGAAGCCGTCCATCTCGGTGAGGATCTGGTTGAGCGTCTGCTCCCGCTCGTCGACGCCGCCCGCCGCGAAGGAGCCGCCGCGCGCCCGGCCGATGGCGTCCAGCTCGTCGATGAAGACGATCGACGGCGCCACCTGCTTGGCCTGGTCGAACAGGTCGCGGACCCGGCTGGCGCCGACGCCCACGATCGCCTCGATGAACTCCGACGCCGAGATGGAGAAGAACGGCACCCCCGCCTCCCCGGCCACCGCCCGGGCCAGCAGCGTCTTGCCGGTGCCGGGCGGGCCGGACAGCAGCACGCCGCGCGGGATGCGCGCCCCCAGCCGGGTGTAGCGCCCGGGGTCGCGGAGGAAGTCGACGACCTCCCGGACCTCGTGCTCGACCTCGTCGACGCCGGCCACGTCGGCGAACGTCGTCCGCGGTCCGGCGTCGGGCTGGTAGCGGGTGGCCCGGGACCGGCCGAAGGCGCCCAGCGCGCCCGCGCCCGAGGCGCTGCGCCGGGCGATCCACAGCAGCAGGCCGACCAGCAGCAGGGTCGGGGCGAACCCGAGGAGCAGCCGTTGCCACAGCGGAGCGGCGGCGTCCGGTGGGTTGGCGTTGACCGTGACCCCCTTCGCCTCCAGCGTCCCGAGCAGGTCGTCGGTCGCGAACGACGGCCGCTGGGTGGTGAAGAGATCGACCTCGGCGGAGTCCTTCGACCCCGGCGGGTAGGACACCTCCTTGGCGAACTCGCCCTGGATGGTGTCCTCCGTCGACGTGACGGTCTGGACGTTGCCGGCGTCCAGTTGCTGGGTGAAGAACGTGTAGGACACGTCGGTCCGCTCCGGTGGCCCCGTCACCACCGACATGACCACCCAGTTGACCACCAGGAAGGCGGCCACCAGCCACCAGACGCCCCCGCTGCGGCGCGGCCGCCGGCCCGGCGTCGGCGACGCGTCGCCGGGCATGCCCTCCACCCGCCACGGTCCTGGGCGCTCGGGCTCCTGGCCGGACCGGCCGCGCCACCGCTGGAGGAACCCGCCCGTGCGGTGGCCGCCGGTGGGGGGCTGTCGGTCGGTCGCCATGACACCGTCTCCTCGACGCGGTCGACCCTCGCCACCGCCTGCGGTCCGCCCCGTGTCGCGAGTGGCCCGCCCATGATCCGACGGTCCGGCGGCGGTGTCACCCCTGCCCGGCGGAGCCCACTGCCGTGACCGGGCTCCGCACCGACCACCCGGGGCCGGCGGTCGGCCCGGCCATCCGGATCCGAGCCGTCACCGGGTGTCCCGACAGGCCCGACGAGGCTCTTGGACCCTGTGCCGCCCTCACAGCGCGGGCCAGGGTGGCTCGCGTCCCGGAAGCGCCGACCGTGCCGGGTCTGCGTCGGCACGCACCTCCCGATCTCGGCGACTTCCTCGCAGCCGATCCCGAGGGAACACGCCATGACCGCAGTCGAGCAGCAGGCCCGCAGCGCCATCCGTCCGTTCCGGGTCGACGTCCCGGACGAGGCGCTCGCCGACCTGCGCCGCCGCCTGGCCGCGACCCGCTGGCCGAGCCGGGAGCTGGTCGACGACCGGTCGCAGGGCGTGCAGCTGGCGACGGTGCAGGAGCTGTGCCGCTACTGGGCCGACGAGTACGACATGGGCCGGGTCGCGGCGCGGCTCAACGCGCTGCCGCAGTTCCTCACCGAGATCGACGGCGTCGACGTCCACTTCCTCCACGTCCGGTCGCCGCACCCCGACGCGCTGCCGCTGGTCATGACGCACGGCTGGCCGGGGTCGGTGGTCGAGCTGCTGGACTCGATCGGCCCGCTGACCGACCCGCCCGCGCACGGCGGGTCCGCCGAGGACGCCTTCGACCTGGTGTTGCCGTCGCTGCCCGGCTACGGCTTCTCCGCCGAACCGACCGAGCTCGGCTGGGACGTCGGCCGGGTCGGGCGGGCCTGGGCGGAGCTGATGCGCCGCCTCGGCTACGAGGGCTACGTCGCCCAGGGCGGCGACGTCGGCGCCGGCGTCACCGACGCGATGGGCCGCCAGGCGCCCGAGGGGCTGCTGGGCATCCACCTCAACCTGCTGGTGACGGCGCTGGCCGGCCCCCAGCCGACCGACACCGAGCAGGAGCGCGCGGCGGCCGACGCGGTCGCCACCTTCCAGCGCACCGGGAGCGCCTACTTCCAGGAGCAGGCCACCCGGCCGCAGACGATCGGCTACGCCCTGCTCGACAGCCCCGTGGCACTGGCCGCCTGGATGATCGACCACGACACCGACGCGTACTACAAGATCTCCCGCGCCTTCGTCGACGGGCAGCCCGCCGGCAACCTCACCCGGGACCACGTCCTGGACAACGTCACCCTGTACTGGCTGACCGGTACCGGGGCGTCCGCGGCCCGGTCGTACTGGGAGAGCTACGGCGCCGACGCTCCCGCGGCCGCGGCCGCCGCCGGCCAGGTCCCTCCGGAGGTCTCGATACCGACCGGCTTCACCACGTTCCCCGGCGAGATCTGGCGGGCTCCGCGCAGCTGGGTCGAGAGGTCCTACCCCGCCCTCAGCTACTTCAACGAGGTCGAGCGCGGCGGGCACTTCGCCGCCTGGGAGGAACCCGAGCTGTTCGCCACCGAGGTCCGGGCGGCGTTCCGCCCGCTGCGCCAGCCGTCGATTCCCGAACCGCGCCGGTGACCTGACACCCCCGCGAACGCCCCGGGGACCGTCCCGGGGCGTTGCCGCGCGGGGCAGCCACGGCTGCCCCGTCCGGTGGGGGGTCAGGGACGCAGGAGGGCCTTGATCGCGCGGCGCTCGTCCATGGCCCGGTAGCCCTCGGCGGCCTGGTCGAGGGGCAGCTCGAGGTCGAAGACCCTGCCCGGGTCGATCTCGCGGGTGCAGATCAGGTCGATCAGCTCGGGCAGGAACCGGCGCACCGGGGCGGGGCCGCCGTGCAGGTGCACGCCGGAGAAGAACAGCTCCTCGCCGGGCAGCGCGACGTCGTGGGAGACGCCGACGTAGCCGACGTGCCCGCCGGGGCGGGTGGCGCGGATGGCCTGCATCATCGACTGCTGGGTGCCCACGGCCTCGATGACCGAGTGCGCGCCCAGGCCGTCGGTGAGCTCCTTGATGCGCGCCACGCCCTCGTCACCGCGCTCGGTGACGACGTCGGTGGCGCCGAACTCCCGGGCCAGCTGCTGCCGGGCCTCGTGGCGGCTCATCGCGATGACCCGTTCGGCGCCCAGCTGCCGGGCGGCGAGCACGCCGAGCAGGCCCACCGCGCCGTCGCCGACGACGGCGACGGTCCGGCCCGGCCCGGCCTCGGCGGCGACGGCGGCGAACCAGCCGGTGCCCAGCACGTCCGAGGCGGCCAGCAGGCCGGGCACCAGGTCGTCCGACGGCATCCCCGGGGTGGCGACGAGGGTGCCGTCGGCCAGCGGGACGCGGGTGTACTCGGCCTGCGCGCCGGTGGCGGCGCCGGGCTGCCGGTTGACGCAGTGGGTCTGGTAGCCGGCCCGGCAGATCTCGCAGGTGTTGTCGGAGGCGAAGAAGGAGCCGACGACGAACTGCCCCGGCGCCACGGTGCGGACGTCGCTGCCGACCTCCTCCACGATGCCGACGTACTCGTGCCCCATCGGGGACGGCCCGCTCACCGGCTCGATGCCGCGGTAGGGCCACAGGTCCGAGCCGCACACACAGGCGGCGGCCAGGCGGATGACCGCGTCGGTGGGCTGCTCGATCCGCGGCATCTCGCGCTCCTCGACGCGGACGTCGCCGGGGGCGTACAGGACGGTTCCTCGCATGGGCGGGAGTTCCTCTCGATCGTGGGGGAGGGCCGGCGGCGTGGGAGGCCGGGTGGTCGACACCTCTGCGCCCATCCTCGGTGGCGGCCGGGTCCTCCGCGAACGTTGCTGCGAGGATCGGCGGCGACCCGTTTCTCGAGGAGGACTGCCCGACATGCCCAGAGCCCTGCTGCTGGAGAACATCGACCCGGTGGCGGTGGAGCTGCTGTCCACCGCCGGCTACGAGGTCGAGTCCCAGCGGGGAGCGCTGGACGAGGCCGACCTGACCGCCGCGCTCGATGGCGTCGACCTGCTCGGCATCCGGTCGAAGACGCAGGTGACCGCGGCCGTCGTCAAGCAGCACCCCGACCTGGCGGCGATCGGCGCGTTCTGCATCGGCACCAACCAGATCGACCTGGCCGCGGCGGCCGCGGCCGGCGTCGCGGTGTTCAACGCGCCGTACTCCAACACCCGCAGCGTCGTTGAGCTGGCGATCGCGGAGATCATCAGCCTGGCCCGGCGGCTCAGCGACCGGGACCGCGCGCTGCACGCCGGGACCTGGGACAAGTCGGCCACCGGCAGCCACGAGATCCGCGGGCGGACGCTGGGCATCGTCGGCTACGGCAACATCGGCAGCCAGCTGTCGGTGCTGGCCGAGGCGCTGGGCATGCGGGTGCTGTTCTACGACCTGGAGGACAAGCTCGCGCTGGGCAACGCGCAAGCCTGCGGCAGCCTGGACGAGCTGCTCGAGCGCGCCGAGACGGTGACGCTGCACGTCGACGGGCGGGCCGGCAACGCGGGCCTGTTCGGCGCCGAGCAGTTCGCCAGGATGCGCCGGCGCAGCCTGTTCCTCAACCTCTCCCGCGGGTTCGTCGTCGACCACGAGGCGCTGCGCGAGCACATCGAGAGCGGCCACATCGCCGGCGCGGCGATCGACGTGTTCCCCGACGAGCCCAAGGAGCAGGGCGACCCGTTCGACTCGGTGCTGCGCGGGCTGCCCAACGTCATCCTCACCCCGCACGTCGGCGGGTCCACCCAGGAGGCGCAGTACGACATCGGGCGGTTCGTCGCCGGCAAGCTGGCCGACTACACCCGCACGGGGACGACGACGCTGAGCGTCAACCTGCCCGCGGTGGCGCTGCACGGCTCCTCGGCGGCCCGCTTCGCGCTGCTGCACCGCAACGTGCCCGGCGTCCTGGCCCGGGCCGACGCGCTGGTCGGCGAGCACGGGCTCAACGTCGACGGGCAGGTGCTGGCCACCCGCGGCGAGCTCGGCTACGTCGTGACCGACGTCAACGGCGACCTGCCGCCGGCCCTGCTGGCCGCGCTGACGGCGCTGCCCGAGACCGTCCGCCTGACCACCTTCCCCGGGCGCCCCTGACCCGCGCTCCACCACGTCCAGCCGGGGGTCAGGGCCGGCCGGTCACCTCGTCCACCGCATCCCCAGCAGCACCGTGTCGTCGTGTCCGCCCTCGCCGGTGAGCGCACCCATCAGGGCGTCCAGCGCCTGCGGCAGGGGCTGCCCGTCGACGACCGCCGCCCCCGCGGCCCGCAGCCGGTCCAGGCCGGCGTCGATGACCTCGCCGCGACGTTCGACCAGGCCGTCGGTGAACGCCAGCAGGGTGCCGGAGGCCGGGACGACGAACTCGGTGGCCGGGAGCGGGGCCGGGTCCTCCACGCCGATCGGCGGCGTGACGGGCACCTCGAGCGACCGGGCGCCGCCGTCGGTGAGCAGCACCGGCGGGAAGTGGCCGGCGCAGACCGCGCGCAGCCGGCCGGCGCCCGCGTCCAGCTCGCCGAGCAGCACGGTGGCGAACCGGTGGTCGGCCGCCACGTCGAGCAGCCGGCGCAGCTTGGCCAGCACGGCGTCGATGTCGTCGCCCTGGCTGAGGTACGCGCGCACCGCGAAGCGCAGCTCGGCCATCGTGGTGGCCGCCGGCAGGCCGCGGCCGGAGATGTCGCCGACGACGAACACGCAGCGCCCGGGCCCGCGCGGGACGACGTCGTACCAGTCGCCGCCGACCTCGAGCTCGTCGACGCCGGCGACGTAGCGCGCGGCGACCTCGACGCCGTCCACCGTCGGCACCTCGGGCAGCAGCGCGTGCTGCAGGGTGCCAGCGATGCTGCGCTGCTGCCGGTAGAGCCGCTCGTTGTCCGCGGCCAGCCGCTCGGCCTCGGACCGCCGCCGGGACATCGCGGCCGCTGGGGTGGCCGCGCCCGCGGCGAGGAGCAGCCCCACGGCGACGACGATCCAGGGCAGCGCCGAGGACAGGCCCCCGACGAGGCTCGTCGGGGAGGCGCCCACGACGGTGATCGAGTCGTCGCCGAAGGGCACCGTCGTGCGCGCGGTCTCCCCGGCGATCGGCACCGGGCCGGTGGAGTACAGCAGCTGCTCGTCGGCCGCGCTGCCGCCCAGGTAGACGGCGAAGTCCAGGCCGCCGAACGCCTCGTCGGGCGGCACCTGCACGCGCCGGCCGGGCGGGAGCGCCGACTCGGCGTAGACCACCAGCCCGGCGGTGTCGCCGGCCGGGCGCAGCGCGTAGCCGAGGCGGGCCGGGTCGCCGGGCAGGATGCCGCTGACCGCGAGCGTGCCGTCGCCGGGGACGCCGGCGAGGAACGCGGCGAACCCCTCGCCGTCGGGACCGACGGGGTCCGGGCCCTGCGCCGCCAGCTGCTCGGCCGATCCGCCGCCGGCCCGCCACAACGACAGCGCCATGCCGCTGGACCCGGAGATCCGGGCGGCGGCGAACCGCTGGAAGGCGCCGGGGTTGGCGTTGGTGGCGGTGGCGACCTGCCCGGCGTCGGCCAGCTGCGTGGTCAGGACGGCGATCTGCGTGGTGAGCACGGTGCCGGCCTGGGCGACCTCCCGCTCCAGGGCGTCGGTCTCGGCGCGGGCGTTCACCTGCGCGGCGAGCACCGCCAGCACGGCCGCGACCGCGAGGAGGACGACGGCGACGACAGCGGCGACCCGCCCGGGCGTGCTGCGGAGCATGGTGGGCGCACGGTACCGCTCGACAGCCCGGCACCCCGTCCTCGGCTCGCCGACCGCGGGCACCCCGGGGCGGCGCACGCGCGCCACACCCGGGTCAGCGGCGGGCGTACTGCTCGCAGACGAGGTGGACGAAGGCGTCGACGTGCGGCGGCGGGCTGTCGGCCCACCAGGCCAGCCACACCGGCACGGGCGGGGCGTCGCGGACGAGCCGGTAGGCCACGCCGGGCCGCCGGTGCTGGGCCGCGGTCGCCTCGGCGGAGATGCCCACGGCCTGGCCGGCGGCGATGACGGTGAGCCAGTCCTCGATCCCGCGGACGGTCCGGGTGGCGGCCGGTGCCGCCGGGGACGACCACAGCTGCTCGCTGGTGGTCCCGGTCAGGGGGTCGACGGCGATGGTACGGCCGGCGAAGTCGTTGAGGCTCAGGCTGCGGCGGCGGGCCAGCGGGTCGTCGGCGGCCACCGCGGCGTAGCGCCGCTCGGTGCCGACCAGGGAGGTGCGCAGCCGCGCGTCGTCGACCGGACGGCGCAGGACGCTGACGTCGGCGATGCCCTCGGCCAGGCCGGCGGTCGGGGTGTTGGCGTGGACGAACTCCAGCGCGGCACCCGGGTGGTCCTCGGACCACCGGCGCGCGACCGCCGTGGTGTGCCGGCCGAGCGCGGACCAGGCGTAGCCGACCCGGAGGTCCCCGCCGCCCTGGTCGGCGGCCCGCCGGATCGCGGCGACCTCCTCCAGCACGCGGCGCGCGTGCCCGACGACCCGGGCGCCGAGCGGGGTCAGCGACACCTCGCGGGTGGTCCGCTGCAGGACCCGCGCGCCCAGCGCGCGCTCCAGCGCGGCGATCGTGCGCGACACGGAGGCCTGCGAGGTGCCGAGCGTGTCGGCCGCCCCGGTGAAGGTGCCGGCGTCAACCACGGCGAGCAGCGCCCGCAGGTGCCGGACCTCCGGATCCATGCGCGTAGCGTATCGCCAGCAGCGGATAAGGCATTTCCCTCATGAGCCGGCCGTGCCCACACTCGGGCAGGTGACCAGAGAGGGAAACCGCGGCGGCACCCTGCTGCGCGGCGTCGGGACGATGCTCGGCAGCGCGGTGAGCAACCAGGTGGGGGCGGCGCTGGGGGCGCACGCGTTCGGCTCCCTGGGCCCGGTCGGGGTGGTGGCGACCCGGCAGGTGGTCGCGGCGGTCGTGCTGCTGCCGGTGGCCCGGCCCCCGTGGCGGCGGATGACCTGGGGGCAGTGGTGGCCGGTGCTGCTGCTGGCGGTCGTGTTCGGCTGCATGAACCTGTCGCTGTACACCGCGATCGACCGGATCGGGCTGGGGCTGGCGGTGACCCTGGAGTTCCTCGGCCCGCTGGCGGTCGCCCTGGCCGTCTCGCGCTCGCGGCGGGACCTGCTGATCGCCGCGGCGGCCGGCGCCGGCGTCTACGTGCTGGTCCTGCCCGGCCCGTCGAGCGACTACGCGGGGCTGGGGCTGGGGGTCGCTGCCGCCGCGTGCTGGGCGGCCTACATCGTGCTCAACCGGGTCGCCGGCGCGCGGCTGCCGGGCCTGCAGGCCCCCGCGGTGGCCACGGCCCTGTGCGCGCTCGCGTACCTCCCGGTGCTCGTCCTGCTGGCGGGGTCCGGACGGCTGACCGGGGCGCCGTTGGCCTACGCGGTGGCGGCCGGGGTGCTGTCGTCGGTGGTCCCGTACGCCGCGGACCTGACCGCCCTGCGCGTCGTCCCGCAGCGCTTCTTCGGCGTGTTCATGAGCGTCCACCCGGTGCTCGCCGCGCTGGCCGGCACGGTCCTGCTCGGCCAGGTGCCCGCCGGGCACGAGTGGCTCGGGATCGCGGTGGTCGTGCTCGCCAACGCCGTCGCGGTCACCACCTCCGGTCGCGACGCCGCAGCGGGCGGCGAGGACTCCGCGCCGGCGCCCGAGCCGGCCGTCCTCGCGCGGACGACACCGCCCTCCTGACCTGCCGCCCTCCCGGTGGCCCGACCTCCCGGTGGCCCGCCCAGGAGCCGTCCGTGGGCCGGCGGCTCGCGCACGCCCGTTGACGCCGCGAGGGCCCGCCACCGGCTGGTGACGGGCCCTCGGTCGGTCTCACTCCCCGCCGGCGTCTCCCGGCCGGGAACGATGACTCACGGCGCTGCCGGCGTGACGGTCACCGGCGCGGACGACGGTCCGACCCCGGAGCCGTTCACCGCCCGGACCCGCACGGTGTAGCGGTCCCCGTTCACCAGGCCCTCGACGACCGCGGAGGTGGTGTCCGGCGTGGCGAACGCCCGGTAGACGACGCCGGCCGCGTCGGTCGCCGTCACCAGGTACCGGGTCAGGGGCGAGGTCCCGGTGCTGGCGGGCGCGACCCAGGTGACGCTCGCCTGCGCGTCCCCGGCCGTGGCCTGGACGCCCGTCGGGGCGCCGGGCAGCGCGGCGGGGTCGGGGGTGGTGCCGCCGCCGGTCGGCGGACCGGTCGGGGTGGCCGGGCCACCCACGATGGTCACCGGGAGCGTGGCCGTGGTGCCGGC
The DNA here is from genome assembly GCF_054050115.1 of Geodermatophilus sp. SYSU D00708. NCBI lineage: Bacteria > Bacillati > Actinomycetota > Actinomycetes > Geodermatophilales > Geodermatophilaceae > Geodermatophilus > Geodermatophilus sp. SYSU D00708. The sequence goes on from NZ_JBJGYS010000040.1 coordinate 23,721, forward strand.
GGCGTCCTTGACCGTCACGGTCGCCGGCGGCGCGAGGCTCGGGATGGTCACCGGGTCGGCCGAGGTCAGCTTCAAGGCCGCGCCGGTGGCGTCCTTGTAGCCGACGACCTCCAGCGGGTAGGTGGCCGGGGCGATGGCCGTGGCCGCCACGGTGAGGTTCGTGCCGTCGTAGCCGGCCTGGTTCACCGTGACCCCGCTGATCTTGTAGACCTTGCTGCTGACCGGGTTGTCACCGGTGTTGCGCACGGTGACCTCGGTGGGCAGCGCGGCACCGGCCTGGAGCGGGATGCGGGCGTAGAACCGGCCGCTGCCGGGGTCCTTGGCCATCGGCGTGGTGGCGAAGCGCCCGTCCTGTCCGGCGACCTCCAGCGTGGTGCCCTTGCTGGTGGCGAACACGTCGAGGAACCCGCCGTTGACGCCGGCCCGGTCGACGGTGAGCCCCGTGTTGGTCGCGATCTTGCCGGAGATGCTGAACAGGTCGGTGGTGCCCTCCTGCAGGGTGCCCTGCCAGGCGGTGAACCGGTTGAAGTTGAACGGGCTGCCGGACACCTGGTGCGGCACGTTCGGGTCGCCGACGTAGCCCGCCGGTGGGTTGGGCAGCACGCCGGGCCGCCAGCGCAGGAAGGGTCCGAAGTTCCCGGCGAGCGGGGTCTCGAAGTTGCCCAGCGCCGGCGAGACGTCCTGCACGAACCGGCCCCGGCCACGCTCGTCGGTGTCGACGGTCAGCTCGCCGAACGGGTGCTTGAACCGGTAGGTCGTGTTGGCCACGCCGCCGTCGACGTCCACCCGCACGCGGGCGAAGACGGTCTGGTCGCCGGGGTTGACCACCTCGTTGAGCCAGGCGCCCTCCAGGCCGAGGACGAGGGTCGCCGTGCCGCCGCCGCGCAGGGCCACGTCGGCCTCGACCAGCTGGTAGAAGAACTCCGCGGGCCAGTTGTTCGGGAAGGACACCGGCGCCGACGGGTTGGGGACCTCGGCCACCGGGATGTTGCACAGCGCGTTCAGGTGGTCGACGCAGGCCTCCAGCCGCAGACCCTTGTTGTCCTCGTACCAGCTCGGGTACCCGTAGGCGGGGTCCACCGGGCCGGCCTGGGCCAGCCCACCCGGGTTCGGCACCGTGATCACCGTCGCCGCCTGCGACGTGGGCGCCAGGGCCAGCGGGAGCAGGGCGACCGCGGCGGCGGGCACCACCAGCCGGCGCGCCCAGCCCCGGAGTGTCCGCCCGCGCGGACTCCCGGGTTCGTGCTGTCGGGTTCTCATCTCGTCGTTCCTCCCCATGTGAAACGGCTCGTCATCGAAGGACACTGGTCACCGCGACCGTGCGCGGACAGCCGCTCCGTGGGGGCGGCCCGACCCCCAACCCGGGGGACCACCTGCGCGGATGCCCGGCTGCGACGTCCCCGGGGGTCCCCGGCACGCACGCCTCGGCCCCGGAACGGCCGGTGGCTGCTCCGGGGCCGAGGCCGGTGGTTCAGGCCCCCGCGGCGGTCCCCGCCGGGGTCTCGGACGCCGGCGCGCCGGCCGACTGGTCCGTCGCGGTGGAGTCCGTGCCGGGTGCCGGGGAGTCCGTGGCCGGCGCGGAGGCATCCGTGCTCGACTCGGCGGTCGGGGCCTCAGGAGCCGGGGCCTCGGCAGCCGGCGGCTGCTGGGGCACGAGGTCCGGGGCCGGCAGCGGCCTCGGCGGGTCGCTGTTGATCGAGTCGCAGTCGATGTCGTGATGCCCCACCTGGTACTGGAACATCATGTCGTGGTCCTCGTGCGACAGGTTGTGGCAGTGGATCATGTAGCGCCCGTCCTCGTGCTCGAAACGCATGAGCAGGCGCACGGTCTCGTTCTCGCCGACGTAGACGACGTCCTTGGGGCCGCGTTCCTCGGGGCGCGGCGGCTGGACCACCCCGCTCACGGTCCGGCTGAGCACCCGGAAGTCGATCAGGTGGATGTGCAGCGGGTGGAACCAGCCGCCTGACGAGTTCTCGACGTCCCAGATCTCGACGGCGTCGCGAGCGGGGTTGGCGAAGACGTACTCGTACTTCGACTTGACGACGTCGTCCCACGTCGTGTCGTTGATCTTCCACAGGCTGTTGCTCTTGTGGAGGCGCATGTGCCGGACCGCTGACCGCTCGGCCGCCTTGAGCGTCATCACGGGGTGCGGAGCACCCAGGGCGCTGGGCCACTGGTTGCCGTCGAAGCTGGTGACGCCCTTGCCCACCTCGAACTGCATCACCTTGCCGGTGTGGTCGAAGTCGCGGGCGTTCGGGACGCCGTCGTTGACCAGCTGGACCTTGGTGCCCTTGAGGTCCTTGAAGTCGATGATGATCTCGTAGCGCTCGGCCATCCCGATCGTGAAGGTGGTCACCTCCTGGGAGTTCTGCATGAACCCCCCGTCGGTGGCGATCACCTTGAACGGCATGTTGTTGCTCAGCCGGAGCCGGTAGCCGCGCGCGAGGGACCCGTTGAGGACGCGGAACCGGTACTTGCGGGGCTCGACCTTCATGTTCGGCCACGGCACGCCGTTGACCAGGATGACGTCGCCGTAGACCCCGGACTCGTTGTCGTCGTTCCACAGCAGCTGGCCGTCGGCGGCGAAGATGACGTCGCTCAGGACCAGCGGGAACTCGTACTGGGGCTTGCCCTCGGCGGCCTTCTGCCGGTCCCAGCGGGGGATCTGGAGGCCGATCTCCAGCTCCTCGTCCACCAGGTGGTACTGGGCGGCCAGGCCCATGTAGACGTTCTGCGCGGTGTGGTGCACCCCGTGGTCGTGGTACCAGAGCGTCCGCGGCGTGCAGTTGTTCGGGTACTGGTAGCTCTTCCACTCGCCCGGGTTGGTCAGGTCGCCGGCGTACCCGTCGTACTGCGGCTTGGACGGCGAGCCGTGCAGGTGCAACGAGGTCCAGGGGAGGTAGCCCAGGGTGGGGTGGCGCTTCGGCAGGCTGTTGATCACCTGCATGACCGTCCTGCGCGGGATCTTCCTGCCGGGGTTGTCGGGGTCGGGCTGCAGGTAGCTCCGGATCGTCGGCCCGGGGACCGACCGCAGCAGGGAGCCATCCGGCTTCTGACCGGCGTAGCACCACATCTTGGTCCAGATGCCCGGGATCAACTGGACCTGCGTGTTCGTCTCGGTGATCCGGTAGTAGTCCGTGCCCAGGTACTCCGACCCCGTGATCGGCTCGCCCGGCTGGTGGCCACCAGTGGTCGGCGGGACGTAGTCGTCGGGCACGTGGCCGAAGACGTTGCTCCGGACGTCGTCGGTGACGGTCGGCTCCAGCACCGGCGGGGCCTTGAAGGCGGCCGCGTACGGCACCGGCATCTTGCTGGCCGGCAGTGCGGACGCCGCTGCCGCCGAGAGGACCCCCGTCACGGGCAGCGCCAGTGCTGCCGTGCCGGCCGCCGACAGCTTCAGCACGTCGCGTCGGTTGAGGTTGGGCGTCTCCATCTGAATGGCTCCTCGAGCAGATCCCCGGGCTGATTGAGGAAGAGACTGCAGGTCAGATCGCAGTTCTCACAGCCGCGGCGAGGGGGGAGCGGTGATCCCGAAAAGTGGGGGGAGTGGACGGCGGCAACCGCAGAACCATCACTGTGGGTGAGGATCCACTGCTCCTGCGTACGGAGCACCTGCGCACATGCACACACGACGTGACGGAGCGTGACAGGAAATCTGGCGTCCTGCGCATTTCTCTGACGACGAGAAATGGACGACCGCATTTCTCTGCCCAGATCGGGCGACCATTCCGCGGCGGTCGGGGATCGGCCGACGGACGTGCCGGGTGTGGCGGGTGACGGGCGCTACGGGAGCGCGCCCCCTGGCCCCCGCCCGGTCGTGGTGGGGGGGTGCACACCCCTGGCCGAACCAGCCTCATGGGTGGTGCCGGAGTGGACGTGCGCCGTTCACACGGCAGCGACCGGTACCCGGGCGACGGATCGCCCGGGTACCGGTCGCGGGTGCGGGCTCTAGAGGCCGCGGTTGCCGCTCAGCGTGGTCCCCGCTGCACGGTCGAGGATCGGCTCGGGGTGGCTGATGCCCGTGAAGTCGTTGCCCTCGATGACGACGCCGCCGGCCCCCGGCATCACCCGGATCGCGCGGGCGGTCGTGGCCCCCGGCGCCTGCTGGAACGTGGAGGCGGCCACCCGGGCCCCGTTGGCGCCGACCAGTTCGACCGCCCACCCGCCGTCGGGGATGCCGGTGAACCGGCACTCCTCCACCGTCAGGTCGGTCACCGGGCCCTGGGGACCGGCGACGAGCTGCCGCTTGCCCGGCGCCCCGGTGAAGGTGCACCGGCGCAACCGGACCTGCGAGGCCTCGTTGACGACCACGGACAGGTCCGAGACGCCCGACGGGGCGGTGAACGTACAGCCGTCGAACGTCAGGCCGCTGATGTTCGGGCCGCCGACCCGCAGCGGACCGTTCACCGGGCGGATGATCGAGGTGCGCGTGAAGGTGACGTCCCGGATCGCGCCCGAGGTCGCCGGGTCCGTCTGGATGCGGATCTCCTGGGTGCCGGCGTCCGCGGCGGCGGCCATGTCCACCGAGCAGTCGGTGAACGACACCCGCTCGATCACCCCGGTGCTGTGGGTGTTCTTCACGACGATGCCCCGGTTGGCGCCCGCGCCCCGGCACTCGACGAACGAGCAGTCACGGATGGAGGCGTCCATCACCTCCTCGCCCTTGGTGTGCTCGAGCAGGGCCACCATGAAGCGGCTCACCGAGCTGACGCCGGTGCAGCCGACGTAGCTGCCGCGGGCGATGTCCATCCCGTAGAACAGCCCGGTCGGGTCGCCGATCGGCACGAACTGCAGGCAGTCGTCGCCCGACTCGACGTGGCAGCCGATGCCGCGGAAGTCGTTCCCGGCGAAGACCCGGATGCCTCCGGTGCCGGTGTCGGCGGCGCTGTTGCGGATCCGCACGCGCTCGGCCCGGCCCCGGTCACCGCCGTACATGATCGCCTGGCCGCCGGCGTAGGTGTCGATGGTGACGTCGCGCAGCAGGACGTCGTTGCCGTAGAGCGCCAGGATCACCCCCGTCCGGCCGTGGTCCACGGCCCCGATCGACCCGGGGCCGGTGATCCGCACCCCGTCCACGCGCTCGGCGAAGTCGGCGTTGCGGAGGAACGCGTTGACCAGGCCGGGCTGGGCCGCCCAGTCCTTCTGCAGCCGGGCGCCGCGCTCGAGGTGCAGCTGGGTGCCCGGCCGCACGAGGAGGCTCGCGGTGCACCGGTAGGTGCCGCGCCGCAGCACGCCGACCAGCCCCGTGGTCGCCGACTCGTCGAGCATCGCCTGCACCGCGGCGGTGTCGTCGGCGCGCCCGTCGCCCACGGCGCCGAAGGTGCCGGCCCGGAGGGTCTCTCCCGCGGCCAGCGAGACCGCCGCCGGCCCCTCCGGGTGCGTGAGAGCGGCCCCGTCACGGCCGAGCGCCGGGATGGAGGACAGCCCGGCGGCGCCCAGCCCGGTCGCGCCCAGGACCAGCAACCCACGCCTGGTCAGCCGACCGTCGGCAGAGCGACGAGAGTCGCCCGTCGTGCCGGGAGGAGGGGAGAGGTGCTCCATGCGGGTCTCCGTCCGTGAGAGCGCACCGCGCTTCCGGGGCCGGCGCGGGGGAGTGGTGGCGGGCTCCGCTCACCGGGTGGCGGACCGCACCGCCGTGAAGGCCTGCCGGTGCACCGCCGCGACGGTGCGGACCAGGATGACCAGGTCCCGCCACAGCGACCAGTGCTCGATGTAGGAGTTGTCGAAGCGGGCGCGCTCCTCGATGGAGGTCTCGCCCCGCAGCCCGTGGATCTGGGCCCAGCCGGTGAGGCCCACGGCCAGCCGGTGCCGGTCGCGGTAGCCGTACACGGAGTCGGCGAACTGGGCGGCGTAGCGCCGCTCCTCGGGGCGGGGGCCCACCAGGGACATGTCGCCGCGGAGGATGTTCCACAGCTGCGGCAGCTCGTCGAGGCTGGTGCGGCGCAGCGCCGTGCCGATCGCTGTCTGCCGGCGCTCGACGTCGATCTGCCGGGCGTGCATGGTGCTGCGGGTCGAGGCGTGCACCGGCTCGCCGACCGGCTCGGGTGCGGCCACGCGCAGGGTGCGGAACTTGAGGATCGCGATCTCCTCGCCGGCGTGCCCCACCCGCACCTGGCGGAACAGGATCGGGCCGGGGCTGCTCACCCGCACGGCGAGGGCCAGGACGGCGAGCACGGGGGCGAGGACGGTCAGCGCCGTGCCCGCGACGGCGACGTCGACGAGGCGCTTGACCCGCCACACCCCGCGGCGCAGCGCGGCCCGCCGGACCCGGTGCAGCGGGATGCCCCAGAGGTCCTCGACGTCGGCGCCGTTGGGCGACAGCCCCACGTCGAAGAAGCGCGGGACGATGTAGACCTCGACGCCGCGGAGGGCGGCGCTGCGCACCAGGTCGACCAGGTCGGCCTCGCGGGTGGGCCCGTAGGCGACGACGACCGTGCGGACGCCGTAGGTGTCGAGGACCAGGTCGAGGTCCTCCAGGTGGCCCAGCGGCTCGCGCCCGTCCAGCGGGGAGCCGTCGCTGAGGAAGCCCACGCCGCGCAGCCCGTACTCGGGGTGCTCGTCGAGGGTGGTCAGCAGGTCCATGCCCAGCCGGCCGCCCCCGAGCACCAGCGTGGCCGAGCCGACCGCCAGGGAGCGCCGGGCGCGGCGGATCGCGGCGTAGGAGAGGCTGCGGCCGAGGACGAAGCACGGCACGGCGCACAGCGCGTGCACCGCCAGGCCCAGGTCGGCGCCGGCCACGTACCCGACGGGGGTGGCCAGCAGCAGCCCGACGGCCAGCCGGGGCAGGTGGCGGGGCGCCTCGTCCAGGGCGGACAGCGAGATCCGGGGCCGGTGGGCGCCCGCGGCGGCCAGCGCGGCCAGCGTCAGGACGACGAGGGCGGCGGTCACCACGGCGGACCCGCCCAGCCACCCCGCGGGCAGCGCCAGCGCGGCGGTGTCCACGGTGACCAGCAGGGCACGGATCGCGGCGCGCTGCTCGCGGGGCTCGGCCCCGATCAGGAGCGGTGCGGCGTCCGGGCGCGCGGCTCCGGCCGAGCGCACCCGCCCGTCCGGCACCTCCAGGACGGGCTCCGGGTCCAGCACGTCCCGGACCGGCCCCCCGCCGACGTCGATCATGGCCACCCCCGCTGCTTGAGTGGGTCCAGGGTCGTCGGCCGGAGCGCCGGGGCACACTCCCGCACGAGGTGCCGACGCATCCCCAATACCGGGGTGCGGGGGCGGACCGCCGGTAGCATCCGCGCGGTGACCGACGCCCCCGACTTCCTGGTCATCGGGGCCGCCCGCAGCGGGACGACCGCGCTGGCCTCCTTCCTCGGCGAGCACCCGGACGTCTTCTTCTCCACCCCCAAGGAGCCGCACTTCCTCGCCTTCCCGGAGGGCGCACCGCGGTTCACCGGCCCGGGCGACGACGACCTGGTCAACCGGGTCGCCGTCCGCGACCCGCAGGCCTGGCTGCGGCTGTTCGCCGGGCGCCCCGAGGCGCGCCGGGGAGAGGGGTCGGTGACCACGCTGGCGTACCCGGCCGCGTCCGTACCCGCGATCGCGCGGTACTGCGCGCCCGGCTGCCGGGTCGTGGCCGTGCTGCGCGACCCGGTGGAGCGGGCGTTCTCCAGCTGGCAGTACCTGCGCAGCCGCGGGCACGACGCGGGCAGCTTCGAGGAGGGGCTGGCCGCCGAGGAGGATCGGATCGCGGCCGGGTGGAGCCACATGTGGCACTTCGCCCGGCTCAGCCGCTACGCCGAGCAGCTCGCCCCGTTCGCGGATGCGTTCGGGGACCGGTTGCTGGTGCTCACGCAGGAGGAGCTCGCGGCCGACCCGGCGGGGGAGCTGCGGCGGGTGTTCGCGTTCCTCGGCGTGGACCCGGACGTCGACGTCCACACCGATCGCCGGGTCAACGAGGGCGGGCTGCCGCGCAGTCGCGGGGTGGCCGGAGCGCTGAACGTGGTGCGCCGCTCCCCGGCCGCCCGGCGGCTGGTGAAGCGGGTGGTGCCCGAGCGACACCGGGAGCGCATCCGCTCGGCCAACCTGCGGCGGGAGACGGTCGACCCGGGGACCCGGCGCCGGCTCGCGGCATCCCTCGCCGGCGACCTACGGGAGCTGCAGGACGTGCTGGGCCGCCGCCTGCCCTGGCCCAGTGCGGAGGGGGTGCGGTGAGCGGGCACCGGGTCCGCGTGCTGCAGCTGACCGGCATCACCGTGGGCGGCTCGGCCGAGCACCTGCTCCAGCTCGCCACCCTGCTGCCTCCCGACCGCTTCGACGTGTCGGTCGCGCTGTCCGGCGGCGGCCCGCTGGACGACGAGATCCGCGCCACCGGGCTGCGGGTGGTCGACTACGCGCCGTCCCACGGCACCGGCCACTTCAAGCAGGCCACGCCCGACGGCCCCGTCGAGCTGGTCCGCCAGTTCCTCCGGATCCGCGCCGACATCCGCCGGCAGCGCTACGACGTCGTGCACACCCACACGTCGATCGCCGGCGCGATGGGCCGGGTGGCGGCCTGGTCGGCCGGGACGCCGGTGCGGGTGCACATGCTGCACGCCTACGCCGGGCACGCCGCCGTGCCCCAGCCGAGGCGGTCGCTGTTCCGGGCGGTGGAGCGGCTGCTCGGGCTGTTCACCACCCACTACGTCGCGGGGTCGGCGTTCATCCGGGACGTCGGCGTCCGCAACCGCGTCGTCCCGGCGTCACGCACCACGGTCATCCACTACTCCAGCCGACAGCAGGTCGGCGACGCGACCCCGGCCGACCGCGCCCGCCTGCGCGCGGGCCTCGGCCTCCCCGAGGACGCACTCCTCGTCGCGCTGGTGGGCCGGGTGGAGGACCAGAAGGGCGTCGACCACCTCGTCCGGGCCGCCCGCACGGTGACCGCGCAGGTGCCCGCCGCACACGTCGTCGTGGTCGGCGACGGCACGCGCCGGGCGGAGGTGGAGCGGCTGACCGCCGACCTGGGCCTGACCGGCCGGGTGCACTTCACCGGGTGGCGGCACGACCTCACCGAGGTCATGCGAGGGATCGACGTCCTCGCGCTGCCCTCCCGCTGGGAGGCCTTCGGCATCGTCAACCTCGAGGCGATGGCCGCGGCCAAGCCGGTGGTCGGCTTCGCCGTCGAGGGCGTCCCGGAGGTCGTCGTCCACGGCGAGACCGGGCTGCTGTCCGCGGCCGGCGACGAGGACGGGCTGGCCCGGGACCTGGTCCGGGTGCTCACCGACCCCGACCTGGCCGCTCGCCTCGGCGCGGCCGGGCGGCGCCGCTTCGTCGAGCGGTTCGCCCCCGAGGAGATGGTCCGGGCGCACGTCGAGCTCTACGACCACCTGCTCCTCGCGCCCCCTCGGGGCCGGGGACGGCTCCTCAGGAGGCGGCGAGGACGCCACGGATGAGGCCCGCGAACGTCCGGCCGAGGTCCTGCACGCGGTAGTGCTCGCGGACGAGCGCCGCCCCCGCCGCGCCCATCGCGGCCCGGTCCCGGGCCGGCAGCTCGGCCAGCTCGGCGATCCGGGCGCGGATGGCCGCCGGGTCGCCGCTGCGGGCGATGAGCCCGTCCCGGGGTTGCTCGAACACCGGCGGCTCACCCGAGCAGTCGGTGAACACGGTCGGGCAGCCGGCGGCCATCGCCTCCATCACCGCCAGCGGAAGCGCCGGGCCCTCCCAGCGGGCGGTGTGCACGTACCCGTCGGCGGCGGCCAGCAGTCGGGCGACGTCGTCCCGCCAGCCGAGGAAGGTGACCGCGTCGCCGAGGTCGAGCTCGCCGACCAGCCGCTGCAGCCCCGCCTCGTAGCCGCCGGTGCGCCGGGCCGCGCCGGAGCTGCCGCCGGCGCCGACGAGTGCGACGTGCACCGGGAGAACCGAGGGCCGGCCGAGCGCGGCGAGCAGCAGGTCCTGGCCCTTCTGCGGGTCCAGCCGGCCGACGTTGAGCAGCAGCAGCTCGCCCTCGCGGGCGCCCATCTCCGCGCGCAGCCGGGCCCGCTCCTGCGCGGTCAGCTCGACCGGCGGCGGCACCTCGATGCCGTTGGGCAGGACGACGGTCCGCTCGACGGGCACGCCGAACCCGGTCATCTCGTCGCGGACGACGGTGGACGTGCACACCGCCAGCGTCGTCCGGCGGGCCACCACGGTCCGGTAGCTGCGCCGCTTGAGCGCCGCGACCGGGGCCGGGCCCCAGAAGTGGTGCTGGTTCTGCACCATGAGCACGCCGGGCACCCCCGCCTGCGCGGCGGCCAGCAGCGCCGGCACGCGGTCCCGCTGGTTGACGCCGATGACGCACCCCCCGCCGTCGCGACGCACCTGCGCGGCCAGGGCCGGCACCAGCCGCGGGTCCCAGGGGCGCTCCAGCCGCGGCTCGGGCACCGTGCGCGCGCCGAGAGCGGCGAAGTCGGGGAGGATGCTCGGCCCCGCCGCGGGCGGCGCTCCGTGCAGCAGGGTGAGGGTGCAGCCGTCGTCCACCAGCGCCCGGGCGAAGCCGAGCGCCATCTTGGCCGCCCCGGTGCGGTCGGGCAGCCGGAGCGTCATGTGCACGGCGGTCACGCCGGGCGCTCCGGCCGCCCCGCGGGGTCCCGCCACGCGGACAGGTCCAGCCCGGTGAGCCGCTCGGTCAGCTCGACGTCGGGCCGGAAGGTCTCGACCAGCTCGGCGCGGGTCTCGTCGCGGTAGGTGCTGCGCACGATGTTGCGGGAGACGATCTGCCGCCGGAGCCGACGCTGCAGCGGCACCGGGAGCAGCGGCCGGACCAGCTTCTTCAGCGGGTGGTGACGGGACACGACCCGGCTGAGGAAACGGCTGCGTGGTTCACCCGACCGGTGCGGGTCCGGCTCGACGGTGCGCTCCACGGCGGGCACCCCGAGGAACGCGTAGACCCGCCGCAGGACGTCGTCCGGGTCGGCGACGAGGTCCTCGTGGCGCAGCGCCAGCACCTGGTCGCGCGGGAACACGTCGAGCACGTGCTGCACCTGCTCGCCGTACCGGCTCATCCCGGTGTAGTGCCAGATGTGGTGCCAGCCGTGGCCGATGCGGCGGGCCTCGTCGGCGAGGGCCGCCTCGAACGTGTCGCACGGCTCCCAGCCGCGGGTGCGCATGAATGTGTAGGCCGAGAAGGCCCGGTCCGCGGGATCGCGCAGCACGCAGATCAGCCGCGCGTCGGGCACCTCGTCGCGGAGCCGCGTGACCGCCGCCGGGTAGTAGAGGGTCGACACCGACGCCTCGCCGCGGAGCTGGCCGGGCCGGGCACCCCGGTACAGCTGGCCGTACGCGGCGCGATCGGTGACGGCGAGTCGGTTGATGGTCTCCCGGTCGCCCGGGCCCGTGAACGTGGGCCGAGCGCCGGCGAGGGCGTAGTAGTGGGGCTCCTTCGGATCGGTGAGGAACAGCCCGGGGTGCTCCTCGAGGTACTCGTACAACGCGGTCGTCCCCGACCGCGCCGCGCCGATGACCAGGAACTGCGGTCCGAGCATCACGTCCCTCTCCGTGCCGGACGGGCGGTCGTACGGATCCCCGTCCTCCGGCGGGCCACCCGCGCCAGGCGCAGGTTGTGCCCGCTCATCGCGACGGCTGCCGCGGCCGCCACCCCGGTCGCGCCCCACTCCGACCCCCACCAGGCGCCGCACGCGAAGAACGCCGCCGAGGAGACCAGGGCGCTGACGGCGACCGTGCGCTCGTGGCCGGTGTGGGACAGCACCCCGGCGCACGGGCCCGTCCAGGCGTTGGCCAGGACACCGACGCACATGACGAGCGCGGGGACCACCGCGTCCGCGTAGAGGGCACCGAAGACGGCCGGCACCACGACCGGCCCGGTGACGGCCAGGCCGACCACGGCGACCCCGATGGCCACGGTCGACCAGACGGCGAAGCGCCGGACGGGCTCCTCCAGGGACGCCAGGCGGCCCGCGGCCGACGCGGCGGCGAAGCGCGGTGCCAGGGTCCGCAGACCGATCGCGACCGGGACCGCGACCAGCAGCGCGATCCGGACGGCGACGGAGAAGAGGGCCACCTCCTCCACCGGTGCGATGGCCGCGAGCAACCAGACGCCGGCCTGCGGGACGGTCACCGCGGCCAGCGTGGCGAGGACGAAGGCGCTGCCGCCGCGCAGCATCCGCCAGGGGGACTCCGCGGGCTCCCCGCTTCGGGCGGGCGCGTCGCCGAGGGCCCGGCGGAGCACCAGCACGCCGACGAGGTAGGCCCCGGTCTCGATCGCGACCGCCCACCAGAGGACCGCCTCCAGCGAGGGCAGCCACGTCACCGCGGCGGCCAGGGCGAGCAGCAGGCCGATCAGGACCACGCGGCGGACGTGCTCACCGAAGGTGAGGGCCAGCCCGAACCGTCCGCGGGCCCGGAGGGCGTTCACCACGACGGGGCCGAAGGCCGCCGCCGGGAGCCACAGGGCGATGACCGGCACCAGCGGCCGGTAGACCTCGGGAGGAGTCCCGGCGCCGGCCGCCAGGGGGCCGATCCCGGCCCACCACACCGCCACCACGGCGACTGCGCCGACGGTCTGGGCCACGAGCAGGTGCCGCAGGGTCCGCACCTGCTCCGGCGCGCCCGGGCCGGCGAAGGCGATCGTGGCCACCCGGGTCAGGCCGAACTGGGCGAGCACGGCCAGGTAGCCCAGCCAGGCGAGCCCCCACGACAGCGCGGAGAACTCGTCCGGCGGCAGCGTCCGGGCGCCGAACAGCGTGAGCAGGAACCCGCTGACGACGGCCGCCAGCTGACCGACGGCGACCAGCCCGGCATCGCGCCGCAGGCTGCTGCGCGGTGAGGCCGGCCCGGGTCGGCGGGACGTCGGCGCGGTCAAGGGCGGGCAGACCCGGGCGCGGGCGTCTCGCCGGAGCGCGGCGGTGCGGGCAGGGGGGACGGGGAGTCCGGCCCGTCGGGGGAGGAGCGGCGGAGGAAGAGGTTGATCACCACGGCGACGGCGATGATCGGCACCCCGATGGCCACCCACTTGGGCATGGAGACCGCCCACAGGCCGCCGGGGAAGACCCGGACGGCGAACACGAGGCTGAAGCCCCACACCAGCGGGTCCCGGGAGAACCGCCGCAACGCGAGCTGACCGGCGCGGACGATCACCCCGCTCAGCAGTCCGCCGAGCGCGACACCGAGCCAGCCCAGGTTGAGGTACCAGTCGCCGACGGGTGTGGACGGGAAGCCGTTGTTGCGGTCGATGTAGGTTTGCGCCAGCCGCACGGCGGGGGTCAGGAACGGCTCCTGCTCCCCGGCGATGGACGACGGCACCGCCGCGACGGTGCCCTCGACGAAGTCCTCGCCCCCGCGGAAGTCGAACTCGTCGGGCCAGTCGTCGAGGATCAGCAGCAGGGAGTCGTAGAAGGTGTTGTTGGTGGCCACGGCCACCTGGCGCACGGTGGTCTGGTCCTCGAGGGTGGGCGCGAGCTCCCCCCACAGGACCGTGTCCCGGGCCGTGCGCAGCGAGAAGGCCAGCAGCAGGGCCACGACCGGCACCAGGAAGAACCGCCGTCGCCAGCGCGGGTCGCGCAGCCACTGCCAGCCGCTGCGGCCCTCCACCTCGTGCCCCGTCCTGCTGAAGACCAGCGATCCCGCCAGCAGCGCGATGGCGGAGATCACCGGGATGTCCCGGGCCCCCCACGTCCAGCTCAGGTAGGCGTTGAGCGCGATCAGCCCGAGGGCCACGAGCCGCTGGAGCCAAGCCCCCCGAGCCGGGGCGAAGAAGGCGGCCACCGCGAAGAGGGCGGCCAGCATCGGGATCGAGCGCAGCGCCCGGCTCTCGGCGACGTCGTGCTCGACCTTCGAGGCGTTCAGCAGCCCGGCCGGCCCGCCGTACCGGATCCACAGCAGTGCGGTCACGGCGAACGCCAGGGCGCCCACTCCCAGGGCGAGGAGCAGCAGCACCCGCGGTGACAGCGGGCCCCTCGTCCGGGGGAACAGCAGTTCGGCCGGGCCGACGAGGAAGGTCAGGTGGCGGGCGCCCACCCACAGCGCGAGCAGGAAGACCGCGACGGCGGCCTGGCCGTGGACGATCAGCCCCGCGACGTCCCGGTCGAGGAACAGCTCGGTCGGGAAGGGCGTGTCCAGGCCGACCACCAGCTGGATCGGACGCCACAGCAGCTGGAGCGCGAGGTAGTACAGCGTCAGCGCCATGAAGTCCAGCGGATGGCGCACGAGCGACCGGTAGACCCAGGCCCACAGGAGGAACGAGGCCACGACGGCCACGACCGGCACGACCACGACCGCCCCCCGTCCTGCGCCGGACGCACCGCCGTCCGCCGGCCCTCACCGTCCCCCCGATCGGTGACGGAGTGGGCAGGGTAACGCAGGATCCGCGTGATCCCGGGCTTTCTGCCCTAACATCCCGCCGGTGTGTGAAGGCCCCCGTCTCATGATCGTCGGCGCCCCGAAGAGCGGCTCGACCGCGCTGTTCCGGTACCTCGCCGACCACCCCCAGGTCCGGGCGCACGTGCACCCGGAGATGCCGTTCTTCGGGCGGGACGACGAGTTCGCCGGCGGGTGGGACGCGGCCGTGCAGAAGTACTTCCCGCCCTCGGTGGGGTCGGCGCCCCTCGTCGCCAAGCACACCATGGCCATGTACGACCCGGTCGCGGTCCGCCGGATCGCCGAGAGCACCTCGGCCGTGGTCGTCGCCGTCCTCCGGGACCCGGTCGCCCGGGCCTACTCGCACTTCCACTACGCCCGGTTGCGCGGCTGGGAGGACGCCGCGACCTTCGAGGAGGGGCTGGAGCGGGAGGCCGGCCGCCCGGCGAGCACGCCGCCGCGGGCGCGGGACATGCGTTACGCCGGTGACGGGGTGTACGCGCCGCACGTGCGCGAGCTGTTCGCCGTCCTGCCCCCGGAGCGACGGCGCGTCTACCTGTCCCAGGACCTGCGCGCCGACGCGGGGCGGGTGTGTGCGGAGGTGTTCGAGCTCGCGGGCCTGCCACCCTTCGCACCCGACGTCACCCGCGGCCACAACGAGGCCCGGACCGCGCGGTCGGCGAGACTGGCGCGAGCGGTCCTCGCCGGCCAGCAGCCGGGGAGTCCGCTGCGCACCCTGCTCGCCCGGGTGCCCAGCCGGGTCAAGTACCGCGTACGCGACGTCGTCGACCGGCTCAACGCCGGACCGGCCTCCTTCCCGCCGATGGACCCGGACACGGCCGCCCGCCTGCGGGAGCGGTTCCGCGCGCCCAACGCCGAGCTCGCCGGGGTGCTCGGTCGGTCACTCGATGCATGGAACACGTGACTCGATAGCAGACGGACCACGGGGTCCACCCGGTACCTTTCCCGCCGTGCTGGACACCGCTGCTGACGACACCGCGCGCACGGCCCCCGACCCGGGCGACGGCGTGCCCCGTGCCAGGCGGCACGAGGACCCGGGCACCGGCCTGCGCGATCACCTGACCGCCCTGGGCCGGTGGTGGTGGCTGGCGCTGCTCACGTTCCTCGTCGTGCTCGCCGTCTCGATCGGCTCGCTCTACGTCATCGACCCCGTCTACCGGTCCGAGGCCGAGGTCCTGGTGCGCACCGAGGACAGCCGCCAGCTGTTCCCCCGCACCAGCGGGACGACGGCCGGCGTGCTGACCCGCACGCCGCAGGCCGAGCTGGAGTACGTGCAGAGCGACGCGTTCCAGGACCAGGCCCGGGAGGCCGCCGGCAACGACGTCGAGGTGGACGTGCGCACCGAGCTGGACTCCAGCGCGCTCCTCTTCGTCGCCGAGTCCGGGGACGCGGAGGAGGCGCAGGAGACCGCGCAGGCCTGGGCGGAGACCTACGTGAGCGCGCGGCACGACGCCGACGTCGCCCAGACCACCCGACTGCGCGACCTGCTCACCGGTGACCGCGACGGCCTCAACGCCCGGCGCACCGAGATCCTGGCGCCGGTCGCCGCTCTCGACGAGGCGGTGGCCACCGAGACAGACCCGGTGGAGCTGTCCCGGCTGCTCAACCAGCGGCTGGCCATCCAGCGCAGCCTGTCCGGTGAGCTCGACCCGCTCGAGGCCCAGATCCGGCAGCTCAACACCCAGATCTCCGGCCTGGAGGTCGACCTGCGCGTGCTCGAGGACTCGCAGGCGCTGGCCTACGTGAGCGAGGCCGCCGAGCTGCCCGAGGAGCGGGCCAACGGGTCGCTGCGGCAGAGCGTGCTGGTCGGCGTCGCCGCAGGCGTGGTGCTCGCCGCCGGCGCCGTGGGGGCCGCCCAGGCGCTGCGTCCTCGACGTCCCTGACGCGGGGGGGGGGGGGGGGGGGGGGGGGGGGGGGGGGGGGGGGGGGGGGGGCGGGGGGGGGGGGGGGGGGGGGGGGGGGGGGGGGGGGGGGGGGGGGGGGGGG
>NZ_JBJGYS010000041.1:0-39647 GCF_054050115.1 Geodermatophilus sp. SYSU D00708
GCGCCCCCCGCCCCCCCCCCCCCCCCCCCCCCCCCCCCCCCCCCCCCCCCCCCCCCCCCCCCCCCCCCCCCCCCCCCCCCCCCCCCCCCCCCCCCCCCCCGCGACAGGAGGGCTGCGACCATGGCAGTCGTCAGCATGAAGCAGCTGCTCGACAGCGGCGTCCACTTCGGGCACCAGACCCGCCGGTGGAACCCGAAGATGAAGCGGTTCATCTTCACCGAGCGCAACGGCATCTACATCATCGACCTGCAGCAGACGCTCGGGTACATCGACAACGCCTACGAGTTCGTCAAGCAGACGGTCGCTCACGGCGGGACGATCCTGTTCGTCGGCACCAAGCGGCAGGCCCAGGAGGTCGTCGCCGAGCAGGCGCAGCGCGTCGGCATGCCCTACGTCAACCAGCGCTGGCTGGGCGGCATGCTCACCAACTTCTCGACCGTCCACAAGCGGCTGCAGCGGCTCAAGGAGCTCGAGGACATGGAGCAGACCGGCGTGATGGCCGGCCTGTCCAAGAAGGAGCAGCTCGGCCTGACCCGCGAGAAGGCCAAGCTCGAGCGCAGCCTCGGCGGTATCCGCGACATGCAGAAGGTGCCCAGCGCCATCTGGATCGTGGACACCAAGAAGGAGCACATCGCCGTCGGCGAGGCCCGCAAGCTCAACATCCCGGTCGTCGCGATCCTCGACACCAACTGCGACCCCGACGAGGTCGACTACAAGATCCCGGGCAACGACGACGCCATCCGCAGCATCACCGTGCTGACCCGCGTCGTCGCCGACGCCGTCGCCGAGGGCCTCATGGCCCGCTCGGCCGCGCAGGCCAACGCCGGCCGTGAGGACGGCGGCGAGCAGGTCATCGGCGGCGACGAGCCGCTGGCCGACTGGGAGCGCGAGCTGCTGACCGGCCAGCAGGGTGACGCCGCCGGCGCCACCGAGCTGCCCGAGACCCCGGCCGCCCCGCCCGCGGTGACCGCCGAGGAGGTCGCCCCGGTCGAGGGCGTGCCCGCCACCGGCGACACGGCCACCGGCACCCAGGGCGCCCAGAACGGCTGACCCGCGCCGGCGCCGTCCCCGCGCGACGCGGGGACGGCGCCGTGGCACGTCCGGACCACTCGGTCCGGGACACCTGACTTCGCACCACCGCCACCCAGACCCCAGAGGGAAGTGACATGGCTGACTTCACCGCTGCCGACGTCAAGCGTCTCCGCGACGCGACCGGCGCCGGGATGATGGACTGCAAGAAGGCGCTGACCGAGGCCGAGGGCGACTACGACAAGGCCGTCGAGCTGCTCCGGATCAAGGGCGCCAAGGACGTCGGCAAGCGCCTCGAGCGCTCCACGACCAACGGTGTCGTCGTCAGCAAGGACGGCGCGCTGCTCGAGCTCGACTGCGAGACCGACTTCGTCGCCAAGAACGCCGACTTCGTCAAGCTGGCCGAGCGGCTGCTCGACATCGTCCTGGAGCGCAAGCCGGCCGACATCGAGGCGCTGCTGGCCACCGAGGTCGACGGCCAGACCGTCGCCGCGCTGGTCGAGGCCGAGTCCGCCCGCATCGGCGAGAAGCTGGTCCTGAGCCGCTTCGCCGTCTTCGAGGGCACCACCGCCACCTACCTGCACAAGCGGGCCACCGACCTGCCGCCGGCCATCGGCGTGGCCGTGCAGTACTCCGGTGGCAGTGAGGACGCCGCGCGCAGCCTGGCGATGCACATCGCCGCCGCGCGCCCGCGCTTCCTCACCCGCGACGAGGTGCCGGCCGAGACCGTCGAGACCGAGCGCCGCGTGGCCGAGCAGACCGCCAAGGAGGAGGGCAAGCCCGAGCAGGCGATCGTCAAGATCGTCGAGGGCCGCGTCAACGCCTTCTACAAGGACTTCGTCCTGCTCGAGCAGCCGTCGATCACCGAGCCCAAGCGCACGGTGAAGCAGATCCTCGACGACGCCGGCCTGACCGTGGAGCGGTTCGCCCGCTTCGAGGTCGGCCAGGCCTAGTCGGCCCTCCTGCAGGGTCCCGCCGTGAGCGTGCGAGCGGCGGGAAGCAGGAGAGTCCTCTCCCACCGGCCCCGTCCCGATCCCGGGACGGGGCCGGTGGTCTGTCCGGGGTCCGACCGCGGGTACCCCTGCCCGCGACAGGCCGCGGAGCCCATGCGGCAGGATCAGGGGAACGTCGCCGAGCGAGGGAAGAACCGTTGACCGACACCGCCGCGCCGGAGGACACCGTGCCGCTGTCCGCCCCCTCCGCCTTCGAGCCCGCCGATGACACGGGCTACAAGCGGGTCCTGCTGAAGCTCTCGGGTGAGGCCATGGGCAACGGCAAGGTGGGCGTCGACTCGGCCACCGTGCAGAGCATCGCCGAGCAGCTCGCCAAGGTCGTCCACGGCGGCACCCAGGTCGCCGTCGTCATGGGCGGCGGCAACTTCTTCCGCGGCGCCGAGCTGTCGCAGGCGGGCATGGACCGCCGGCACGCCGACTACATGGGCATGCTCGGCACGGTCATGAACTGTCTGGCGTTGCAGGCGTTCTGCGAGCAGGTGGGCCTGGAGACGCGCGTCCAGACCGCGATCACCATGGGGCAGGTCGCCGAGCCCTACATCCCGCGCAAGGCGGTCCGGCACCTGGAGAAGGGCCGGCTGGTCATCTTCGGCGCCGGTGCCGGCATGCCGTACTTCTCGACCGACACGGTCGCGGCCCAGCGGGCGCTCGAGATCGGCTGCCAGGTGCTGCTGATGGCCAAGAACGGGGTGGACGGCGTCTACGACGACGACCCGCGCACCAACCCCGACGCGGTCATGTACCACCACCTCGACTACGCCACGGTGCTGGCCAAGCAGCTGAAGGTGGCCGACGCGACGGCCATCAGCCTGTGCATGGACAACCGCATGCCGATCGTCGTCTTCAACCTGCTGCGCGACGGCAACATCGCGCGTGCCGTCGCAGGTGAGAAGATCGGGACGCTGATCAGCGACCCGGCCTGAGCGGCCGGTCCGAGCAAGCAGACCCGCGACACCGGCGGTGGAGTCCCCGCCGCCCCAGGAGGAGAGACCCGTGATCGACGACACCCTGCTCGATGCCGAGGAGCGGATGGACAAGGCCCTGTCGGTCGCACGGGAGGACCTCGGCTCGGTGCGCACGGGGCGGGCCGCGCCGGCGATGTTCAACAAGATCCTGGTCGACTACTACGGCAGCCCCACGCCGGTGCCGCAGATGTCGTCGATCACCGTGCCCGAGGCACGGATGGCCGTCATCAAGCCCTACGACAACGGCCAGCTGTCGAGCATCGAGAAGGCCATCCGCGACAGCGACCTCGGCGTCAACCCGACCAACGACGGCCAGATCATCCGCGTGGTCTTCCCGCAGCTGACCGAGGAGCGCCGCCGCGACCTGGTCAAGATGGCGCGGTCCAAGGGCGAGGACGCCAAGGTCGCCATCCGCAACATCCGGCGGCGCAGCAAGGAGGAGCTCGACCGCATCGCCAAGGACGGCGAAGCGGGCGAGGACGAGGTGCGCCGCGCGGAGAAGGAACTCGACGACCTCACCGCCAAGCACGTGCACTCCATCGACGAGGCGGTCAAGCACAAGGAGAGCGAGCTGCTCGAGGTCTGAGCGCTCCCGGCTCCTCCCGCACATGACACCCGACCCCGACACCGGGCCGATCCCGCCCTCCGGCCGGCGCCCCGCACCGCCCCAGCCCCGGCCGGCACGCGAGACCCG
This sequence comes from Geodermatophilus sp. SYSU D00708, assembly GCF_054050115.1. NCBI lineage: Bacteria > Bacillati > Actinomycetota > Actinomycetes > Geodermatophilales > Geodermatophilaceae > Geodermatophilus > Geodermatophilus sp. SYSU D00708. The sequence continues at coordinate 3,702 of NZ_JBJGYS010000041.1, forward strand.
GACGGCGCACCTGCCCGTGGCCGAGCCGGTGACCGTGGAGGCCCCGGCCGCGGGTGCCCCGGACCCGGTCCGGGGCGGCTCGGCCCCCGACGGCTCTCCCTCCGACGACCCACGCCCGGACGGCCCGGCTGACGTCGCCGCGCCGGCGGAGCCCCCGGCGCGCAAGCCCGGCCGGGCCGGCCGCGACATGGTCGCCGCCATCGGCGTCGGCCTGGGCCTGGGCGCGGTCATCATCGCCTCGCTGCTGATCTACCGGCCGGCGTTCCTGCTGGTCCTCGTCGCGGCGATCCTGATCGGGATCGTCGAGCTCACCCGAGCCGTCGAGGCCGGCGGGGCCCGTCCGCCCCTGGTGCCCGTCCTGGTCGGTGCGGTGGCGATGCTCGGCCTGGCCTGGACCCGCGGGGCCTCGGGCCTGGTCGTCGGCTTCCTGCTGACCGTCCTCGCCGTCCTGCTGTGGCGGCTCGGTGACGGCCCCGAGGACTACCTCCGCGACGCCTCGGCCGGCGTCCTGGTCACCGCCTACGTGCCGCTGCTTGCCGGGTTCGCCGTCCTGCTGCTGGTGCCCGACGACGGCGCGGCGCGGGTGCTGGCGTTCATCGCCACCGTCGTGGGCAACGACGTCGGCGGCTTCGCGGCGGGCGTGCTGGTCGGCAAGCACCCCATGGCCCCGTCGGTCAGCCCGAAGAAGTCGTGGGAGGGGATGGCGGGCTCCATCCTCGCCTGCGTGCTGATCGCCACACCGATCGTCACCCTCGCCCTGGACGGCCCGTGGTGGGGCGGGGTGCTGTTCGGCGCCGCGCTCGCGGTCACCGCCACGGTCGGCGACCTGGGGGAGTCCCTGATCAAGCGGGACCTCGGCATCAAGGACATGGGCACGCTGCTGCCCGGCCACGGCGGGATCATGGACCGGCTGGACTCGCTGCTGCCCTCGGCCGCGGTCGCCTACCTGCTGCTGTCCTGGGTCGCGCCGGCCTGAGGACGGGGCCGCGGTCAGTTCCCGCGGCCGACGTCCCAGGCGGAGCCCAGCACCCGGAACCCGCGGCGGGCGTACCAGTGCCGCGGCCAGTCCCCGGCGTGCGCCTCGAGGACGACGAGGTCGCAGCCGGCCTCCGCGGCGAGGGTGACCAGCCGGGCCAGGACGGCGTCGCCGTGGCCGCGACCCCGCGCGTGCGGCTCGGTCATCACCGACTCGATCGCGGCGGTCGCGCCGTCGACCCGCAGCTGACCGGCGGCGACCGGGCGGCCCTCCTCGCGGACGGCGACGTCGGTGACGGCCACGACCTCGCCGGTCCGGTGCTCGCGGCCGACGAGCTGGGCGACGACCTCGTCGAGCTCGGGCAGTGCCGGGAGGTCGCGCCGCCAGGAGCGCTCCCAGAGCCCGTGCAGCTCCCGCTGCTCCACCACCTCCGCGCGCTCACCGCCGTCCACCGGGGTGGCCGGACGCCCCATGACCACCAGCTCCGAGACCTCCCAGCCACGCCCGGCCAGCTCGGCGGCGACCGTCCCGGCGCCGGGCCAGCGCAGGACGGCGGTGGGGGAGGGCAGGCCGGAGTCGAGCGCCGTCCGCTCGACGGTCGCGGCGTCCACCGGGCGGGTGAGCAGCAGCGCGTTGTCGTCGCGCGAGTGCGCGAAGCGCGGATCGGCGACCAGCACGCCCTCGGGGACGTCGCGCACCACCGGTGACCGGCGGACGGCGAGGGACGTCAGCAGCGCCACGGCCCGGCCGAGTGCGTCGTCCGGGGTGGGCAGCAGGGGCTCGGTCGGCGGCCGCCACGGGACGACCGCGACCACGGCCGAGGTCGGCAGCGGTCCGTACAGGTGGGGGAAGCGGGTGCCCGGCGGGTCCTCGGGGTGGCCCGGTTCCCAGCGCAGCGGGTCGGGCGGGCGCGCGGGGTCGACGACGAGCAGGACGAGGTCGCGGCGCCCCGGGAACAGCCGCCCCGCGGGCAGGTGCACCTGCTCGGGCGTGGACAGGTGGACGAAGCCGGCGTCGGCCAGCGACGGCGGGCGCAGCGCCCCGGTGTCCAGGGCGGCGCGCCACGCCGTGGCCTCGGTCAGGTGGAGGAGGACCGTCACCAGCCGGGGCCGTCGAGCGGCGGGTCGGGGTCGATGCCGTGCTGGGCCAGGGCCGCCTCGATCGCCTCGCACACGGTGCGGACCACCGCCACCCGCGCGGTGCGCTTGTCGTCGGCGGCGACCACGTGCCAGGGGCCGCCGGGGTGGTCGGTGCGCTCCAGCATCTCCTCGACGGCGGCCTCGTAGGCCGGCCGCTTCTCGCGGTTGCGCCAGTCCTCGTCGGTGAGCTTCCAGGCGCGGTACGGGTCGTCGCGGCGCGACTCGAAGCGGCGCAGCTGCTCCTCGGGGGAGACGTGCATCCAGAACTTGACCAGGACCATGCCCTCGGCGGCCAGCGTGGTCTCCAGGTCGACGATCTCGGCGTACGCCCGGCGCCACTGCTCCTCGGTGGCGAACCCCTCCACCCGCTCGACGAGGACCCGGCCGTACCAGGTGCGGTCCAGGACGGCCATGCCGCCCCAGCCGGGCAGCACCGGCCAGAACCGCCACAGGAAGTGGTGCCGCTTCTCGTCGTGGGTGGGAGCCGCGAACTGCGCCACCCGGACGTGCCGGGGGTCGAGCGGCTCCACCAGCCGCTTGATCGCGCCGCCCTTGCCGGAGGCGTCCCAGCCCTCGAAGAGCACGCAGAGCGGGGGGCCGAGGTCCCCGAGACCGATCTGCCCGCCGAGCAGCAGGCGCAGGTGCACCAGTCGCTTCTGGGCCTGGTCGAGCTGCTCCCTGGCCTCGCCCTTGGACAGGCGCGCCGACAGGTCGACGTCCGACAGACGACTCATGCCGTGCAGCCTGGCAGGACGCCGGACGGTGTGCGCGACCTCGCCCGATGGGAGGAGGACACCGGTCCAGTTGATCAAGGCCCGCAGCGGCCGGGCCGAACCCCCGGGAGACCAACCCAGGAGGTTTCCATGGCCCGACCAGGGCGAACCTGGAGACGCCTCGTCGCCGGAACGGCGGCCGCGGCGCTCTCCCTCGGTCTGACCGCCACCTCGGCGCAGGCCGCGACCCCCGACGCTCCCGGCTCGTACCGCAGCGTCACCACGACCACCACCCAGAACACCTGGACGCCGGGCACGATGTCGTCGGTCAAGGACGTCGACACCTACCGGTTCACGACCACGACGGCGCGTTCCGCCCGCATCCTGCTCGGCGACCTGCGCGCGGACTACCGGATGCGCCTGCTGGACTCCGCGGGCCGCGTCCTGGCCACGTCCGACCGCGGCGGGCTGGCCAACGAGGAGATCTACCGCGCGCTGCCGGCGGGGAAGTACTACGTGGCCGTCGACGCACCGCACGGCAAGGTCTCGGCCAGCGCCTACGCCCTCAGGTTCACGAGCCTGGACTCCGGGCTGGTCCTGCTGTCGCAGCGTGTGCGCGGGTCGGGAGCCGCCCGGGTGGTCGACGTCGAGGTCCTGAACAACACCTCTCGTCCGGTCAGGACCCTGCGCTGGTGGTTCACCCCGACCACGCCCTGCGACCCGGTGCTGTCCGGCTCGTGCAGCGGCGGGTGGGGGCGGGACGTCTACATCCCGGCCCGCGGGCGGACCACGTTCACCGCGACGGGGGCGCCGACGAGCAGCTCCCGGGTCGCCGTGGACGCCGAGTGGACCTCCGGGACCTCCCCGAAGGTGTCGGTCGCGATCACCCGGACCACGAGCACCAGCGTCACGGGGACCTGGACCAATGGCAGCTCCTCCCGGCTGTGCTTCCCGACCCCTGTGCGGACCAGCTACGACACGCGCGGCGCGGTCCTCGCCGCCCACGAGGTCTGGCTCGCCGCCGGCCCCTGGGCCGCGGGGCGCACGTTCACCTGGTCGGCCACGAAGGTCCCGGCCCCGCCGTCGGGCACGGTCCGGACGGCCTGGAGCATCACCACCGGCCCACCGCCGCCGCTCGGCTGCTGACGACCCGCCGCGGCACGGCCTCAGGTGGTGCCGTGCCGCGGCGGACGCGTCGCGGGGTCATCCGGAGGACGACGTGGTGATCCCGTGCTGGCGGACCCAGGCGTGCATCGCGATCCCGGCGGCGACGCCGGCGTTGATCGACCGGGTGGAACCGAACTGGGCGATCGACAGCACCCCGTCGGCGGCCGCGCGCGCCTCCTCGGTCAGGCCGCTGCCCTCCTGGCCGAACAGCAGCACGCAGGCGCGGGGGAGCGGTTCGGTCTCCAGCGGCCGGGCCCCGGGCAGGTTGTCGACCGCGAGCAGCGGCAGCCCCTCGGCCCGCGCCCAGGCGGCCAGCGCCGCGACGTCGGGGTGGTGCCGCACGTGCTGGTACCGGTCGGTGACCATGGCCCCGCGGCGGTTCCAGCGGCGCCGTCCGACCACGTGCACGGCCTCGGCGAGGAAGGCGTTCGCCGTCCGGACGACGGTCCCGATGTTGAGGTCGTGCTTCCAGTTCTCGATCGCCACGTGGAAGGGGTGCCGGCGCGGGTCGAGGTCGGCGACGATCGCCTCGACGGTCCAGTACCGGTACCGGTCGACGACGTTGCGCCGGTCGCCGCCGGCGAGCAGCTCGGGGTCGTAGCGCGGGTCGTCGGGCCACGGCCCCTCCCAGGGGCCGACCCCCACGCCGTCGGCGGGGGTGAGTTCCCTCTCGGCCTCGGTCACCCGGCCGACGCTAGTGGGAGCATGGAGGTCGCCATGACTGCCCTGCCCCTGGTCTTCGACGCCCCCCGCCGGGGCAAGCCGCCCCGCCACCTCGCCGACCTCACCCGCGAGGAGGCGCGCGCAGCGGTGGCCGAGCTCGGCCAGCCGGCGTTCCGCGCCGACCAGCTGGCCCGGCACTTCTACCGGGGGGTCACCGACCCCGCGCAGATGACCGACCTGCCGGCCGCGGTGCGCGAGACGCTCACCGGCGCGCTGCTGCCCGGCCTGCTCACGCCCGTGCGCCACCAGTCCGCCGACGGCGGCCGCACCCGCAAGACGCTGTGGCGGCTGCACGACGGCGCGCTGGTCGAGAGCGTGCTGATGCGCTACCCGGACCGCGCCACCGTCTGCATCTCCAGCCAGGCCGGCTGCGGCATGGCCTGCCCCTTCTGCGCGACCGGCCAGGGCGGGCTCACCCGCAACCTGTCGGCCGCGGAGATCATCGGCCAGGCCGTCGCGGCCGCCGCGGCCATGGCGAACGGCGAGATCCCCGGCGGGCCGGGCCGGCTGTCCAACGTCGTCTTCATGGGCATGGGCGAGCCGCTGGCCAACTACGCGCGGGTCCGCAAGACGATCGACGCCCTGGTGACGCCGGCGCCGCACGGGCTGGGCCTGTCCCAGCGCTCGGTCACCGTCTCCACGGTCGGCGTCGTCCCGGCGATCCGGCGGCTCACCGAGGAGGGGCTGCACACCACCCTCGCGGTCAGCCTGCACGCCCCCGACGACGAGCTGCGCGACACCCTGGTGCCGATCAACACCCGCTGGAAGGTCGAGGAGGTGGTCGCCGCCGCGGACGCCTACGCCGAGCGCACCGGCCGCCGGTACTCGATCGAGTACGCCCTGATCCGCGACGTCAACGACCAGCCGTTCCGGGCCGACCTGCTGGGCCGGCTGCTCGCCGCGCGCCGGGCGCACGTCAACCTCATCCCGCTCAACCCGACGCCGGGCAGCCCGTGGGACGCCAGCCCCCTGCCCGCGCAGCGCGAGTTCGTCCGGCGGCTGCGCGCCGCCGGCGTGCCGACGACGGTCCGCGACACCCGCGGGCAGGACATCGACGGCGCCTGCGGCCAGTTGGCCGCCGCGGACCGGGTGGAGGGCGTCCCCGCCGTCGCGGTGCCGCAGCCGTCGCTGGAGCCCCCGGTGGAGCTCGGCGCCGAGGCCGACGAGTGAGTGACCGGGCCGAGTCCACAGCGCCACCGGCGGAGGCCCACGAGCACACCCACGCCGACGTCTCCGGCGGCTGGCTCCGGGCGGCCGTCTTCGGCGCCATGGACGGCCTGGTGACCAACACCGCGCTGGTCGCCGGCGTCGGCGGCGGCGGGGCGGAGCCGCGGGCCATCGTCCTGGCCGGGATGGCCAGCCTGGTGGCCGGCGCCATCTCCATGGCGCTCGGCGAGTACACGTCGGTGAAGACCCAGAACGAGCAGCTCGACCTCGAGGTGGCCAAGGAGCGCCGCGAGATGGAGCGCAACCCCCGCGGGGAGCTCGCCGAGCTGGTGCAGATGCTGCGCGTGCGCGGCGTCGACGCCGACCTCGCGGAGCGCGTCGCCGTCCAGCTGCACCGGGACCCCGCCGTGGCGCTGCGGCTGCACGTCGTCGCCGAGCTCGGCCTCAACCCCGAGGAGAAGCCCTCGCCGACGACGGCGGCGGTCTCGTCGTTCCTCACGTTCGCCACCGGCGCGGTGGTGCCGCTGCTGCCGTACCTGTTCGGCGCCTCGCTGCTGTGGGTGGCGCTGCTGTGCGGCGGGGTCGGGCTGGCCGCCGCCGGGGCACTGTCGTCGCGCTTCACCCCGAGGCCGTGGTGGTTCGCTGCCGCCCGCCAGTTCCTCTTCGGGGCCCTCGCCGCCGGGGTCACCTATGCGATCGGCCTGGCGATCGGCGTCAGCGTCTCCTGAGTCGGCCCCGTCCCGAGTGGCTCGCGCCGAGCGTGCGAGGCGTGAGGAGGACGGGGTCCTTCTACTGGCTGCGCCAGGCGTTCTTCCGCCGGAAGTAGTCCATCACCTTGATGAGGATCATGATCACGACCAGCGCGACGAGCCAGTAGTCCTCCATCCGGCCCTCGTGGTTGCCGATCAGGTAGGCCGCCAGGAAGAGGATCGCGACCCAGGAGGCGATCCGGCCCGCCCGGCCGGTCTCGCCGTGCCAGCCCCACTCCTCGGGCCGCTCGTGCTCGACCGGGTGCTCGCCGCGACGGACGACCGCCTCCTCGCGACCGGGTTGGTTGACCCGCTCGGTCGCGGGGTGGTCCGTCGTGATCCGCTCGCGGTGGGTCTGCTCACTCACGGGCCCATTCTGGCAGGAGGCTCCCGCGCCCACCGCCCGAGGGAGGGCGGCGCGCCGACCTCGGGGAGGATGCACCCGTGAGTGACTGTGCCGTCCTGCCGGCTCCGCCGGGCGGGAGCGAACGGGGAGCGCGATGAGCGACCTGCGCGAGGTGACCGTGCTCGGGTCCACCGGCTCGATCGGCCGGCAGGCGATCGCCGTGGCCGAGCAGAACCCCGACCGGCTGCGGATCACCGGGCTGGCCGCCGGGGGCGGGGACGTCGGCCTGCTGGCCGAGCAGGCCCTGGCCCTCGGCGTCCGGACCGTCGCGGTCGCCCGCGCGACGGCCGCCCAGGACCTGCAGCTGGCCTTCTACGCCGCCGCCTCGAAGCGCGGCTGGTCGACCGGCCGGTTCGCCCTGCCGGAGATCCTCGCCGGGCCGCGCGCGGCCGAGGAGCTCGCCGCCCGCCCCGCCGACGTCGTGCTCAACGGGATCACCGGCTCCATCGGCCTCGGGCCCACGCTCGCCGCGCTCGGCGCCGGGCGCACCGTCGCGCTGGCCAACAAGGAGTCGCTGGTGGCCGGCGGTGCGCTGGTGACCGCGGCCGCGGCCCCGGGCCAGCTGGTGCCGGTCGACTCCGAGCACTCGGCGCTCGCGCAGTGCCTGCGTGGCGGGCACAGGAGCGAGGTGGCCCGCCTGGTGCTCACCGCCAGCGGCGGGCCGTTCCGCGGCCGCAGCGCCGCCGAGCTGGACGGCGTCACGCCTGAGCAGGCGCTGGCGCACCCGACGTGGACCATGGGCCCGGTCGTCACGATCAACTCCGCGACCCTGGTCAACAAGGGCCTCGAGCTGATCGAGGCGCACCTGCTGTTCGACGTCCCCTACGCCGACGTCGACGTGGTCGTGCACCCGCAGTCGATCGTGCACTCGATGGTGACCTTCGCGGACGGCGCGACCATCGCGCAGGCCAGCCCGCCGGACATGCGCCTGCCCATCGCGCTCGCGCTCGCCTGGCCCGACCGGCTGCGGCACGTCCAGCCGGCCCTGGACTGGTCGACGGCCAGCACCTGGGAGTTCGCCCCCCTGGACGACGAGGCGTTCCCCGCCGTGGCGCTGGCCCGGTCGGCGGGGGAGGCGGGGGGCGTGGTCCCGGCGCTGTACAACGCGGCGAACGAGGAGGCGGTCGCGGCGTTCCTGGCGGGTCGGCTGTCGTTCCGGGGCATCGTCGACCTCGTCGCGCGTACCCTCGACGACGCGCCGGACCTCGGCGCCCCCACCACCGTCGACGACGTCCTGGCGGCGGAGAAGTGGGCCCGGGAGCACGCCCGGGGCGTCATCGCCGGAGGCTGAGCTGAGCGGGTTCCTCCTGACCGTCCTCGGGATCGTCGCGTTCGCGATCGGCCTGCTGTTCTCCATCGGCTTCCACGAGTTCGGCCACTTCTTCTGGGCCCGCCGGTTCGGCATGCGGGTGCCGCAGTTCATGGTCGGCTTCGGTCCGACGGTGTTCTCGCGGCGCCGCGGGGAGACCGAGTACGGCATCAAGGCCGTCCCGCTCGGCGGCTACATCCGGATCGTCGGGATGATCCCGCCGGCCGAGGAGGGCGAGAGCAAGCGCGCCACCCGGATGCGCAGCTTCATCGCCGAGGTCCGCGGCCAGGCGCTCAACGACGTCCTGCCCAGCGATGCCGGGCGGGTGTTCTACGCCAAGCCGTGGTGGCAGCGGGTGATCGTCATGTTCGCCGGCCCGTTCCACAACCTGGTCCTGGCGGTGGTCTTCTTCACCATCACGCTGACCGCCGTCGGCACCAGCGTGCTGACGACGACGGTGCGCGACGTGCCGGCCTGCGTGCTGCCCGCGGGCGCGGCCAGCGCCACCGCCGAGGACCCCTGCTCGGTGCCGATCACCGCCGACGGGCAGCTGTGCGAGGCCGGCGCGGCCGGGTGCGCGGTGCCCCAGCAGAGCCCCGCGGCCGCCGCGGGCCTGCGGCCGGGCGACACGATCGTCGCGATCGGCGGGCAGCGGCTGGACAGCACCGCCTACGACAGCTGGACGGCGGTGCAGGAGGCGATCCGCAGCCACCCCGGCCAGGAGCTCGCGCTGACCATCCAGCGGGACGGGCAGCAGCGCGACCTCACCGTCACGCCGATCGCCAACACGGTCTACGTCGAGGCCGGCAGCGACGACACCACGACCGCCGGTTACCTCGGGGTCTCGCCGACCGTGGAGCTGGCCCGCCAGTCCTGGACCGAGGTCCCCGGCTACTTCGGCCAGATCGTCGTGAACTCGGTGGAGCGGCTGGTCGAGATCCCCGAGAAGGTCCCGCAGCTGTTCCGGGCGGCCTTCCTCGGCGAGGAGCGGGACGAGAACGGGCCGATCGGCGTCGTCGGCGTCGGCCGGATCTCCGGCGAGGTCTTCGCCATCCAGGAGTTCTCCGGCGCGGAGAAGGTCAGCTTCTTCCTCAGCCTGCTGGCCAGCGTCAACCTGGTGCTGTTCCTGTTCAACCTGCTGCCGATCTACCCCCTGGACGGCGGGCACATCGCCGGAGCCCTCTACGAGCGGGCCCGCGCGGGCGTCGCCCGGCTGCGCGGCCGCCCCGACCCGGGGCCGTTCGACATCGCCCGGCTCATGCCGGTGGCCTACGTCGTGGCGGGGCTGTTCATCGTGCTGTCGGGGCTGCTGCTCGTCGCCGACATCGTCAACCCGATCACCCTGCAGTAGGTCACAGCCTCGGCCGACGGCACCGCGCTGCGCAGCGGGCGATACTGGGTGTCATGGCGACCCCCGTCAGTCTCGGCATGCCCGCAGCGCCCCCGCCCGTCCTGGCCCCCCGGCGGAGGACCCGCCAGCTCGACGTCGGCGGCGTGGGCGTCGGCAGCGACTTCCCCGTCAGCGTGCAGTCGATGACGACGACCAAGACCGCCGACATCAACGCGACGCTCCAGCAGATCGCCGAGCTCACCGCCGCCGGGTGCCAGATCGTGCGGGTCGCCGTGCCGGACACCGACGACGCCGAGGCGCTGCCGGCGATCGCCGCGAAGTCGCAGATCCCGGTCATCGCCGACATCCACTTCCAGCCGCGCTACGTCTTCGCCGCGATCGACGCCGGCTGCGCCGCCGTGCGGGTGAACCCGGGCAACATCAAGAAGTTCGACGACCGGGTCGGCGAGATCGCCAAGGCGGCCAAGGACGCCGGCATCCCCATCCGCATCGGGGTCAACGCCGGCTCCCTCGACAAGCGGCTGCTGGCCAAGTACGGCAAGGCCACCCCGGAGGCGCTGGTCGAGTCGGCGCTGTGGGAGTGCTCGCTGTTCGAGGAGCACGACTTCCGCGACATCAAGATCTCGGTCAAGCACAACGACCCGGTGGTCATGGTCCGGGCCTACGAGCTGCTGGCCGCCCGCTGCGACTACCCGCTGCACCTGGGGGTCACCGAGGCCGGGCCCGCCTTCCAGGGCACCATCAAGTCCGCCGTCGCCTTCGGCGCCCTGCTCAGCAAGGGCATCGGCGACACCATCCGCGTCTCCCTGTCGGCCCCGCCGGTGGAGGAGGTCAAGGTCGGCACCCAGATCCTCGAGTCGCTCAACCTGCGCCAGCGGGGGCTGGAGATCGTCAGCTGCCCGTCCTGCGGCCGGGCCCAGGTCGACGTCTACCGGCTGGCCAACGAGGTCACCGCCGGCCTCGACGGGCTGGAGGTGCCGCTGCGGGTGGCCGTCATGGGCTGCGTCGTCAACGGTCCGGGGGAGGCCCGCGAGGCCGACCTCGGGGTCGCCTCCGGCAACGGCAAGGGGCAGATCTTCGTCAAGGGCGAGGTCATCAAGACCGTGCCCGAGTCGCAGATCGTCGAGACGCTCATCGAGGAGGCCATGCGCCTGGCCGCCGAGATGCCGGCCGGCGAGCAGGCCGACGGCGGCGTCCCCGCGGGCCCCGTCGTCACCGTCGGCTGACCGACGCAGGTGCTGCGCACCCCGACCGCCCGGGTCCTCGACGAGACCGACGAGCCGGCCGTCCGCCGCCTGCTGGCGACCGAGCCGGTGGCCGCGTGCGTCATCGCCGGGCGGGTGGAGGTCGCCGGCACCGCGGCCCGGGCGCTGGGTGCTCCGCTGTGGGGCTTCGGCTCGGGGCGCTCCCTGGACGCCGTCTGCCTCGCCGGGGCCAACCTCATCCCCTTCGCGCTGCCCGGCGCCGAGCGCGCCGCGGCGGCCGCCTTCGCCGAGCGCGCCCGGCGGGCCGGCCGGCGCTGCTCGACGATCGTCGGGCCGGCCGCCTCCGTCGACCCGCTGTGGGAGCTGCTGGAGCCCTCCTGGGGGCCGGCCCGCGACCACCGGCCCCGGCAGCCGCTCCTGGCCATCGAGGGGCCGCCCGCGGTGGCACCCGAGCCCCGGGTGCGGCCGGTGCGCCCCGCGGAGCTGGAGGTGCTGCTGCCGGCCGCCGTGGCGATGTTCACCGAGGAGGTCGGGGTCAGCCCGCTCCGGGTCGACGGCGGCGCCGGGTACCGCGCTCGGGTCGCCGACCTGGTCCGCGCCGGGCAGTCGCTGGCCTGGATCGAGGACGGCGAGGTCTGGTTCAAGGCCGAGATCGGCGCCGTCTCGCGGACGGTCTGCCAGATCCAGGGCGTCTGGGTGGCCCCCGCCCACCGGGGGCGCGGCATCGGCACCGCGGGCACCGCCGCGGTCGTGGACTACGCCCGCACCGCGATCGCCCCGGTGGTCAGCCTCTACGTCAACGACTACAACGCGCCGGCCCGCGCGGCGTACGCGCGGGTGGGGTTCCGCGAGGTCGGGCAGTACGCCAGCGTCCTGTTCTGAGCCGCCGTGCCGCTGACAGGTGTCGGCGGTGCCATCTGGAACGCTGTCCTCCCGTGCGTACTCGTCGCGGAGCCGTCCTGGGAACCACGCTGACGCTGCTGGCCGTGCCGGTGCTGGCGGCCTGCTCGGGGAACGCCGAGGACGACGTCCGGGCCGCCGCCGAGGCCTTTCTCGAGGACTGGGCCGGCGGGGACGCCGCGGCCGCCGCCGGCGCCACCACCGACCCCGACGCGGCCGGCGCCCTGCTCGAGCAGACCGCCGCGGACCTGCCCGACGCCACCCTCACCCCTGAGCTGGGTGCGGTCACCGTCGAGGACGGCACCGCCACGGTCGACTGGACGGCCACCTGGGACCTCGCCGCCGCCCCCGACTGGAGCTACCCGGCGACCCTCACGCTGCGCGAGGCCGACGAGGGCTGGGACGTCGTCGCCGAGCCGGCGCTGGTCCACCCGGAGCTGGCCGAGGGGCAGCACCTGGTCCTCCAGCGCGAGCTGCCCGAGCGGGCGGCGATCACCGACGCGGACGGCCGGCCGCTGTTCACCCCGACCGAGGTGGTCAACGTCGGGGTCGACCCGGCGCAGGTCACCGACCTGCCCGCCCTGGCCGCGGCGCTGTCGGCGGCCACGGGCATCGCCGCCGAGGAGATCACCGCCGACGTCCAGGCCGCGCAGCCGGGCCAGTTCGTCCCGGTGATCACCCTGCGCCGCCCGGACTTCGAGGCCATCCGCGGCCAGGTCTTCGACCTCCCCGGTGCGGTGTTCCCGACCGAGACCCGGCTGCTGGCCCCCAGCTCGCGGTTCGCGGCCGCGCTGCTGGGGCGGGTCGGCCCGGCGACCGCCGAGGTGCTGGAGGAGACGGCGCAGGACGGCGTCCCGGCCTACGCGGCGGGGGACCAGCTGGGGCTCTCCGGCCTGCAGCGGGCCTTCCAGGAGCAGCTGACCGGCACGCCGGGCTTCACCGTCACCGTGGCCAGCACCGACGAGAGCACCGGCGACGCCGGGCGGGAGATCGACTCGGTCGACCCCGTCCCCGGCCGGCCGGTGCAGACGCCGCTGGTGCCGGCGGTCCAGACCGCCGCGGACGCCGCCGTCGCGGGGCAGCCCCTGCCCACCCACCTGGTCGTCGTCCGGCCGGGCACCGGCGAGATCCTGGCCGTCTCCTCCAACGAGGCGGCCGCCGCGGGCAACGCGCTGGCCGGGCAGTTCCCGCCCGGGTCGAGCATGAAGACGATCACCGCCACCGCGCTGCTGTCGACCGGGCAGCTGACTCCGCAGACGCCGGTGGCCTGCCCGGGGACGTTCGTCGTCGACGGCCGGGAGTTCGAGAACCAGGACCAGTTCGACCTGGGCACGGTGCCGTTCACCCAGGCGTTCGCGAAGTCCTGCAACACCACCTTCATGGAGCAGGCCCTGCAGCTGCCCGACGACGCCCTGGCCACCGCGGCCGCCTCGTACGGGGTGGGCACCGACTGGCAGCTGCCGGTCGACGTCTTCAGCGGCAGCGTCCCGGCCGACAGCACCGGGACGACGAAGGCGGCCGACGCGATCGGTCAGGGCCAGGTGCTCATGAGCCCCGCGCAGCTGGCCCTGGTCGCCGCGGGCGTGGCGAGCGGCACCCCGGCGGTGCCCGTGGAGGTCGTCGGCGCCGAACCGGCCGGTCCCGCCCCGGCCGGCCCCGACGCCGCGGTGCTCGACGCGCTGCGCCCGATGATGCGCGAGGTCGTGCTGTCCGGGACCGCCACCGCCCTGGGCGACCGCGGCGACGTGTACGGCAAGACCGGCACCGCCGAGTTCGGCAGCAACACCCCGCCGGACGCGCACGGCTGGTTCATGGGCTACCAGCTCGGCGGACCGCAGGGCGACATCGCCTTCGCCGTCCTGGTGGAGGGCGGCCAGTCCAGCAGCGCCGCCGTCGGCGTGACCGACGCCTTCCTGGGCGGGCTCGGCTAGGTCCGGCCGGTCAGCCCTCGGGCAGCCCCGGGAAGGGGGAGGTCAGCGGCGTCCGGCCGGCCGGGCCGCGCCAGCCGACCGCCCGCACCTCCGCGGCCCCGAGCTCGTCGGCGGCCATCCGCCGCACCGAGGACTGCACGGCCTGGTCCAGCACCCGCACCCAGGCCCGGGCGACGCCGTCCTCGAGGACGACCGCGAGCGCCGCGGCGTCGACCTCGGACAGGACCGGGAACGGCAGCGCGTAGCCCCCCTGCGCGGGGACGGGCTCGTCCCCGCGGTCCTCCAGCAGCGCCGCCAGCCGGTCGCGGACGTCGCGGTGGGCGTTCTCCGAGTCGGCCGCCTGACCCCGCGACTCCGGAGCCAGGCCCGCACCGACCGTGCCGTACCCCCACACGGCGGCGTGCTCGGCGGCCAGCGCCTCGCGCAGCGCGGTGGTCTCGGTGCCCTCGTCGAGGACGCCGTCGTCAGCCATGTGTCGTCCCCCTCGGGTGGACGCCGGTCACGCCAGGGCCGCCTCGTGGCCCCGCAGCCCGGCGGCGATCGAGCCCAGCAGCGCCGCCGGCGCACCGCTCTGGTCGACGCTCGCGTCGGCGTGCGAGCCGGCCGCGGCGGCCACCTGCTCGCGCAGCCAGCCCCGGACGTCGGCGCCCGGCGGCGGCGTGGCGCCGGCAGCGGGGGAGGAGGACGAGGCGGCGGCCGAGGACGTCGACGACGGCGCCGCGGCACGCAGCCGGTCCAGCTGCTGGCCGGCCTGCGCGGCGAGCTCACCCACCTCGCCGGCGAGCGCCGTGTCCGCGGCGCCGGCCGCGGCGTAGGCGGCGACGACCGCCTCCTGGACGGCGACCTGCGCGGCGAGCCGGTCGGCCTGCCGGCGGTCCACCGCAGGGTCGTCCGACCCGCCGGTGCACCCCGCGGCGGCCAGCGCCAGGCCCGCCGAGCCCACCAGGAAGGCGCGCCGGGAGAGGCCCAGGGGGGCGGGGGGAGGCGACGGGGACATCGGCTCCATCCTCTCAGGGCGGGGGAGGTGGCCGCGGCAGCACCGGTGGGCGGGTCCCGCCCGGCGCCGGGTCTCGGGGTCTGCCGCCGGGCGGTAACCTGGCCCTTCGCCCGGTACCGGGCTTCGACGGCGTGCCCGCCGCCGCCCGCGCGAGCACCCCACCGGGAGGCGGGTCGGCCGCGCCGGTGCGCCGACCGAGCCAGGAGAGGGAGGGAGCCCGTGTCCGCCGCTTCCCGCACGACCCCCGTCGCCACGCGGCTGGCCGGGCTGATCGGGCCGGTCGTCGACGCCGCCGGGTACGACCTGGAGGAGCTGGTGGTCACCCCCGCCGGACGGCGCAGCGTCGTCCGGGTCGTGGTCGACCGCGACGAGGGGATCACCCTCGATGACATCGCCGAGGTGAGCCGGGCGGTCTCGGAGGCCCTCGACCAGCACGACGGCGAGTTCGGCAGCGCGCCCTACGTGCTGGAGGTGACCAGCCCCGGGGTCGACCGGCCGCTCACCGAGGAGCGGCACTGGCGGCGCAACACCGGCCGGCTGGTCGCGGTGGGCGTCGGCCCGCAGGGGGCCGTCGAGCAGGTCACCGCCCGCGTCCTCGCGGTCGACGGCGACGGCGTCTCCCTCGCGGTCGAGGCGAAGGGCAAGCCGGGGGCGAAGAAGCGGCCGCCGACCCAGCGGCACGTGCCGTGGCGGGAGCTGGGTACCGGGCGGGTGCAGGTGGAGTTCGGCCGGCCCGACCCCGAACCGCAGGCCGAGACGGACGCGCAGCCGGATCCCGCAGACGACGACGGAGGAGGACAGTGAACATCGACGTGACCGCCCTGAAGGCGGTCGAGCGGGAGAAGGGCATCCCGGCCGACACCGTCATCGAGGCGATCGAGACGGCGCTGGTGACGGCCTATCGGCACGCCGACGGTGCGGCCAAGCACGTGCGCGTGCACGTGGACCGCAAGAGCGGCGAGGTCGCGGTGCTGGCCCAGGAGCTCGGGCCCGACGGCGAGGTCGTCCGGGAGTGGGACGACACCCCCAGCGACTTCGGCCGGATCGCGGCCAGCACCGCCAAGCAGGTCATCGTGCAGCGGCTGCGCGACGCCGAGCACGAGCAGACCTTCGGCGAGTACGCCGGCAAGGAGGGTGACATCGTCAGCGGCATCGTGCAGGCGCACGACCGCCGCAACGTGCAGGGCACGGTGCTCATCGACATCGGCAAGGTGGAGGCGGTCCTGCCGCCCGCCGAGCAGGTGCCCGGCGAGAGCTATCCGCACGGCAGCCGCGTCAAGGCCTACGTGGTGTCGGTGGCCCGCACCTTCCGCGGCCCCCAGGTCACCGTCTCGCGCACCCACCCCAACCTGGTCCGCAAGCTGTTCGCCCTCGAGGTCCCCGAGATCGCCGACGGCAGCGTCGAGATCGTCGCCGTGGCCCGTGAGGCCGGGCACCGCTCCAAGATCGCCGTCCGCACCAAGGTGCCCGGGCTCAACGCCAAGGGCGCCTGCATCGGCCCCATGGGCCAGCGGGTGCGCAACGTGATGAGCGAGCTGCACGGCGAGAAGATCGACATCGTCGACTGGTCCGACGACCCCGCGACGTTCGTCGCCTCCGCGCTGAGCCCGGCCCGGGTGAACAGCGCCCGCGTCGTCGACGCGCACGCCAAGGCCGTCCGCGTCGTGGTGCCCGACTTCCAGCTGTCGCTGGCCATCGGCAAGGAGGGGCAGAACGCCCGCCTGGCCGCCCGGCTGACCGGCTGCCGGATCGACATCCGCAGCGACGCGCAGCCCGACGACGACGCCGCGCCCTCGCCCGGTGAGGGCCGGGCACCGCTGCGCTCGGGTGCCCCGGCCGGGCGGCCCGGCGGGCGTCCCGGTGGGGCGGGAGGCGGATCACGTCCCGGACGGGTGGGCAACTCCCGGAGTGCGGAACACCCGGGGCCTGCCGCGCGCTAGAGTGCAGGGTGGCCGAAACGTCGATCCCGGTGCGCACCTGTGTGGGCTGCCGGAAGCGCGCTCCGGTCACCGACCTGTTGCGCGTCGTCGTCGCGGGCGGGGCCCTCGTCCCCGATCCGCGGCGGAGGCTCCCCGGGCGGGGAGCGTCACTGCACCCCACACCGGAGTGCCTGCGCGCAGCGGAACGACGCCGGGCCTTCGTCCGGGCACTGCGCTGCAGCAGCCCGGTGGAGGCCGGTCCGCTCCGGGTCCACGTCCTCGGTCCGCCGTCCGCGGCGCCGCCGGGAGCGGAGCCGCGGCGGGCGGGAGAACGAACGACAACCGCAACAACACAGACGGACCGGCAACCGGCCGGTCCGCAGTCGAGTCAGGACGTCGTCGGATGAGCAAGCCGTGAAGTCCCCACGATGACCATGCAGTACTGACGACGAGGTCGAGCGGGCCAGCCGCCGGCCTCACCAAGAGGAGATCCGTGCCAGGCAAAGCCCGCGTACACGAACTCGCCAAGGAGTTCGGTGTCGACAGCAAGACCGTGCTCGCGAAGCTCAAGGAGCAGGGCGAGTTCGTGAAGTCCGCGTCCTCCACCGTCGAGGCCCCCGTGGCCCGGCGGCTCCGTGAGGCCCTCGGTGCCGCCGGCAACGGCGGCGCCTCGGCGGCTCCGGCCGCTCGTCCCAGCGCTCCCGCTGCCCCGGCGCCCGCGGCTCCCGCCGCCCCGGCCCCGGTGGCTCCGGCCGCGCAGGCCCCCGCCGCCCCGGCCCGGCCGGCCCCCGCGCCCGCACCGCAGGCGCCGGGGACGCGTGCCCCGGGCGGTCCCACCCCCGGCCCGCGTCCGACGGCCGCCCGTCCGGGCGCCCCGGTGCCCGGCCCGCGTCCGACCGCGCCGGCCCCCGCCGCGCCCGCGGCTCCGGCCGCGCCCGCGGCTCCGGCCGCGCCGGCGGCTCCGGCCGCCTCCGCGCCGACCCAGCAGCCGCCCGCGGCCCCCAGTGGCCCGCGGCCCGGTCCCGCTGCGCCCCGTCCGGCTGCCGCCGGTGGAGCGGCTCCGGGGGCGCCGCGGCCCGGCAGCCCGCGGCCCGGTCCCCGTCCGGCCCCGCGGCCGGGCAACAACCCGTTCAGCAGCGCGCCGCGCCCGGCGCCCTCCGGTGGTGCGCCGCGCCCCGGTGCGGGTCCCCGGCCCGGTGCCGGCGGTCCCCGTCCGGGTCCCGGTGCCGGCGGTCCGCGTCCGGCGGCCGGTCCCGGCGGTCCCCGTCCGGGTCCCGGTGCCGGCGGTCCGCGTCCGGCTGCCGGTCCGGGCGGTCCGCGTCCGGCTGCGGGCCCCGGTGGCCCGCGCCCGAACCCGGGCATGATGCCGCAGCGTCCGAGCCCCGGCATGATGCCGCCGCGGCCGGCCGGTGCCGGCCGTCCCGGTCCCGGCGGCGCCGGCGGCCGTGGCCGTCCCGGCGGCGGTCCCGGTGGCGGGGGCGGCGGCTTCCGTCCCGGTGGCGGCGGTGGTGGCGGCGGCGGCGCGCCCGCCGGCGGCGGTTTCCGTCCCGGTGGTGGCGGCGGTGGCCGTGGCCGCGGCCGTGGTGGCTCCGGTGCCGGCACCGCGGGTGCCTTCGGCCGTCCCGGCGGGCGTGGCCCCGTCCGCGGCCGCAAGAGCAAGAAGCAGCGGCGCCAGGAGTTCGACCAGATGGCGGCGCCCAGCATGGGCGGCGTCAGCCTGCCGCGCGGCAACGGGCAGGTCGTCCGGCTCCCGCGCGGTGCGTCGCTGACCGACCTCGCCGAGAAGATCGGCGCCCAGCCGGCCGCGCTGGTCACCGCCCTGTTCCACCTGGGCGAGATGGTCACCGCGACCCAGTCGGTCAACGACGAGACGCTGCAGCTGCTCGGCGCCGAGATCGGCTGGAACATCCAGGTGGTCAGCCCCGAGGACGAGGACCGCGAGCTCCTCGAGACCTTCGACCTCACCTTCGGCGACGAGGGTGACGAGGAGGACTGGGAGGCCCGTCCGCCGGTGGTGACCGTCATGGGTCACGTCGACCACGGCAAGACGAAGCTGCTCGACGCCATCCGCAACACCAACGTGGTGGCGCGGGAGGCCGGCGGCATCACCCAGCACATCGGCGCCTACCAGATCGTCAGCGAGCTGGAGGGCGAGGAGCGGCCGATCACCTTCATCGACACCCCGGGTCACGAGTCGTTCACCGCGATGCGTGCCCGTGGCGCGAAGGTGACCGACATCGTCGTCCTGGTCGTCGCGGCCGACGACGGCGTCATGCCGCAGACGGTCGAGGCGCTCAACCACGCCCAGGCCGCCGACGTGCCGATCGTGGTCGCGGTCAACAAGATCGACAAGGAGGGGGCCAACCCCGCCAAGATCCGCCAGCAGCTCACCGAGTACGGGCTGGTGGCCGAGGAGTACGGCGGCGACACGATGTTCGTCGACGTCTCCGCGACCACCCGCCAGGGGCTCGACGACCTGCTCGCGGCGATCCTGCTGACCGCCGACGCCTCGCTGGACCTGCGCGCCAACACGCAGATGGACCCGCAGGGCGTGGTCATCGAGGGCAAGCTGGACAAGGGCCGCGGCCCGGTCGCGACCGTCCTGGTCCAGCGCGGCACCCTCAAGACCGGCGACTCGATCGTGGCCGGCGACGCCTACGGGCGCGTCCGGTCGCTGCTCGACGAGTACGGCAACAAGCTCAAGGAGGCCCTGCCGGCCCGTCCGGTGCAGGTCGTCGGGCTCACGTCGGTGCCGCGCGCGGGTGACACCTTCCTCGTCGTCGAGGAGGACCGGGTGGCCCGGCAGATCGCCGACCGCCGCCAGGCCCGCATCCGCAACGCGCAGAACGCGCAGATGCGCAAGCGGATCAGCCTGGAGGACCTCGACGCGGCGCTCAAGGAGAACCGCCAGCTCAACCTGATCATCAAGGGCGACAACTCGGGCACCGTGGAGGCGCTCGAGGAGGCGCTGATGAAGATCGAGGTGAGCGACGACGTCTCGCTGCGGGTCATCCACCGCGGCGTCGGCTCGATCACCAAGAGCGACATCGACCTGGCGCTGGCCGACGACGTCATCGTCCTGGGCTTCAACGTCCGGGCCGAGGGTCAGGCCACCGAGCTCGCCAACCGCGAGGGCATCGACGTCCGGTACTACTCGGTCATCTACCAGGCGATCGAGGAGATCGAGGCGGCCCTCAAGGGCATGCTCAAGCCGGAGTACGAGGAGGTCCAGCTCGGCACGGCGGAGGTCCGCGAGGTCTTCCGGGTGCCGAAGATCGGCAACGTCGCGGGCTCGATCGTCCGCAGCGGCACGATCAACCGGAACTCCAAGGCCCGGCTGGTTCGCGACGGCGTGGTCATCGCCGACAACCTCACCGTCGAGTCGCTCCGCCGCTTCAAGGACGACGTGACCGAGGTCCGCGAGGGCTACGAGTGCGGTATCGGTCTCGGGTCGTTCAACGACATCAAGGTCGAGGACGTCGTCGAGACCTTCGAGATGCGCGAGAAGCCGCGCGCGTAACGCAGGCCAGTGGCGGCCCCTGCAGGAGGGCACTCGACCCTCCTGCAGGGGCCCGGCGCGAGTGGCGAGCCTGAGGGGCAGGAGGGTCCTTCGAGTGTTCACCGGCGCGCTGACCGCCGACCTGTTGCTGGGCGACGTCCACTCGCTCAAGGGCAAGCGTGCCGTCGTCCGGCCGATCGTGGCCGAGCTGCGGCGCCGTTTCGCCGTGGCCGCGGCCGAGGTCGGCGACCAGGACCTGCACCGCCGCGCGCAGGTCGGCGTGGCCACGGTCGCGGCCGACGCCGCCCAGGTGACCGACGTGCTCGACGCCTGCGAGCGGTTGCTGGCCGAGCGGCCGGAGGTGACGCTGCTGTCGACGCACCGGCAGCTGTTCTCCGACACGGACTGAGAGAGGACCTCCCTCCTCCCCACCACTCGCAGGCTCGCGGTGGGCCCCTGGGGGGAGGCCACCCGCGCCGTGTCCGATCCGCGTCCCGTTTCGGCGGGGCGCCCTGCACCAGGAGGTCCGATGGCCGATCCGGCCCGCGCCCGCAAGCTCGCGGTGCGCATCCGACAGATCGTCTCCGCAGCGATCGAGACGCAGATCAAGGACCCCCGGCTGGGCATGGTCACCGTCACCGACGCCCGGGTGACCAGTGACCTGCGCGAGGCGACGGTGTTCTACACGGTCTTCGGCGACGCCACCCAGGTCGAGGACTCCGCGAAGGCGCTGGCCTCGGCCACCGGCGTGCTGCGCTCCACGGTCGGCAAGCAGACCGGCATCAAGTTCGTGCCCACGCTGACCTTCGTCGCCGACCACGTCCCGGACACCGCCCGCGAGCTGGACGCGGCGCTGGAGCGGGTCCGGCACGCCGACGCCGAGCTCGCCCGGATCCGGGAGGGCGCCACCTACGCCGGGGAGGCCGACCCGTACCGCCGTCCCACCGAGGACGACGAGGACGAGGACACGGCCGAGCCCGGGACTGCCGATGAGGTCGCCGAGGCCCCGACCCCGACGAGGAGCTCGCTGTGAGTGAGAACGACCCCGACCCGCACCTGCCCGACGAGGGCCAGGGCCGCTCCGTGCTGGGCGGCCGGCCCGAGCCGGACACCGGCGACCCCACCCAGGGCGGCAAGACCGGCGAGATCGGCGACGCGCCGAGCATCGCCAGCGACGAGCCGGACGACGGGACCCAGTTCCCGGTGGGTGGTGGCGACGTCTCCGAGGAGGAGAACGCCCCGCCGGTGGCCGCCCCCGGCCCGGACGCATGACGGTCTCCTTCCCGAAGGGCACCGACCTGACCGGCCCCGCGGCCGCCGTCCTGGCCGAGGCCGCCGACGCCCGGGCCACCGTGGTGATCTCCGGCCACGTGCAGCCCGACGCCGACGCGCTCGGCAGCACGCTGGCCCTCGCCGACGCGCTGCGCCGCCGCGGGGCCCGGGTGCTGGCCACCTTCCCGGCCCCGTTCGTCCTGCCGGCGTCCCTGGCCTGGCTGCCCGGCGCCGAGGGCCTGGTGCCCTCCGACGCCGTCCCCGGCTCGCCGGACGTGTTCGTCAGCCTGGACGCCGCCTCCCCGGGCCGGCTGGGCGAGCTGGCCCCGCTGCTCGAGCGGGCGACGACCTCCGTGGTGGTCGACCACCACGCGAGCAACCCCGGCTTCGGGGACGTCCGGGTGATCGACCCCGGCGCGCCGGCGACCGTCGCCCTGGTCGCCGACCTGCTCGACGGGCTGGGGGTGACGCTCGACGAGCGCCTGGCCACCTGCCTGTACGCGGGGCTGGCTGCCGACACCGGGTCCTTCCGGTTCGGCAACACCCGTCCCGACACCCACGACCTCGCCGCCCGGCTCCTGGCGACCGGCATCGACCACGCGCTGGTCAGTCAGCGGCTGTTCGACACCGCGCCGTTCGGCTGGCTCGGCCTGCTCTCGGTGGTCACCGGCCGCGCGGTGCTCGAGCCGGAGGTCGGCGCCGGCCTGGTGTGGACCTGGTCGAGCACCGCCGAGGCCGCCGAGCACGGCCTGCCGGGGGAGCAGCTGGAGGCGCTCGTCGACGTCGTCCGCTCCACCGCGGAGGCCGACGTGGCCTGCGTGCTCAAGGGGCAGGACGACGGCTCGTGGTCGGTGTCGCTGCGCTCCCGGGGCGCCACCGACGTCGCCCGCGTGGCGATGGCGCTCGGCGGTGGCGGCCACCGCGCCGCGGCCGGCCTCACCTCGTACGAGGACCGCGAGACGACGATCGCCCGCATCCGGACCCTGCTCCAGGCGAAGTGACCCGTGATCATGGCGCCGTGACCGCGTGTGCCTCCGCGGACGTGGTCCCGACGCCATGATCGCCGCGGACCGGTCGAAGGCTCCCGGTGTCCTCGCTCTGGCGGCGCCGGCGCTGGTCGTGCTGGCCGCGGAGCCGCTGTACCTGCTCGTCGACACCGCGGTCGTGGGCAACCTCGGCACGGTGGCGCTGGGCGGGCTCGCCGTCGGCGGGGGGCTGCTGGCCTGGGCCGCCGCGCTGCTGAACTTCCTCGCCTACGGCACCACCGCCCGCGCCGCCCGGCGGGCCGGCGCGGGGGACCGGACCGGCGCGGTCGGCGAGGGCGTGCAGGCGACCTGGCTGGCGCTGGCCCTCGGCCTGGCGGTGCTGGCGCTGTTCCAGCTGCTGGCCGGCCCGCTGACCCGTGCCCTGGCCGGGAGCGCCGGCCCGGTCGCCGACGCGGGGGAGGCCTGGCTGCGGATCGCCTCCCTCGGCGCGCCGCTGCTGCTGGTGTCGCTCGCGGGCAACGGCTGGCTGCGCGGCGTGCAGGAGCTGCGCCGGCCGATGCACTACGTCCTCGCCGGGAGCCTCCTCAGCCTGGTCCTCTGCCCGCTGCTGGTGCACCCGGTCGGCCTCGGGCTGGCCGGGTCCGCGATCGCCAACGTGGCCGGACAGGCGCTGTCGGCGGCGCTGTTCGTCCGGGCGCTGCTGCGCGAGGGGGTGCCCTGGCGGCCCCGTCCGCGCGCCATCCGCGCGCAGATGGTGATCGGCCGCGACCTGCTGCTGCGTGCCGCCGTCCTGCAGCTCGCCTTCCTCACCGCCACCGGCGTCGTCGCCCGAGCCGGCACCGCGGAGCTGGCCGCACACCAGATCGCCCTGCAGCTGTTCCTCTTCCTCGCCCTGGTGCTCGACGCCTACGCCATCGCCGCCCAGACCCTCGTCGGCCAGGCCCTCGGCGCCGGCCGCCCCGACGACGCCCGCGCCACCGCCCGCCGCGTGACTCTCTGGGGCCTGGGCACCGGCGTCGTCGTGGGGGTGCTCCTCGTCGCCGTGCGACCGGTCGTGCTGCCGCTGTTCACCGACGACCCCGCGGTGGTCGGGCAGGCCACCGTCGCCTGGCTGTTCCTGGCCGGCATGCAGCCGCTGGCCGGCGTCGTCTTCGCCCTCGACGGCGTGCTCATGGGCGCCGGCGACGTGGGCTACCTGCGCACGGTCACCATCGGGTCGGCCCTCGTCGGCTTCATCCCGCTGTCGCTGCTCGCCGTCCCGCTCGGCTGGGGGCTGGCCGGCGTGTGGACCGGCCTCACCCTGTTCATCGCCCTGCGCCTGGTCGCGGTCCTGGTACGGGTGGCGGGGAACCGGTGGCTGGAGGCGCCTGAGACGGTGACGGCGTGAGCAGACGCAAGGACGCCGACGTCGCACCCGGCCTGCTGCTGGTCGACAAGTCCGCAGGGATGACCTCCCACGACGTCGTCGCCCGTGCCCGGCGGGCGCTGTCGGTCCGCCGGGTGGGGCACGCCGGGACCCTCGACCCGATGGCGACCGGGCTGCTCGTGCTGGGCGTCGGGTCGGCCACCCGGCTGCTCGGCCACGTCGGCGGGCACGACAAGACCTACGAGGCGACGATCCGCCTCGGACAGTCCACCGTCACCGACGACCGCGAGGGCGACGTGCTCACCACGGCGTCGGCGGCGCACCTGGACGACGCCGCGGTCCGCGCCGCCCTGGCCGCGCAGACCGGGCCGCTGCAGCAGGTGCCCTCCTCGGTGAGCGCGGTCAAGGTCGCCGGGCGCCGCTCCTACGACCGGGTGCGTGCCGGCGAGGAGGTGGTCCTCGAGCCGCGCGCGGTCACCGTGCACCGGCTCGACGTCCACCGGGTCGCCCGGCCCACGCCCGACCTGGTCGACGCCGAGGTGACGGTCGTCTGCACCGCCGGCACCTACATCCGCGCGATCGCCCGCGACGCGGGAGCCGCCCTGGGCGTCGGAGGCCACCTCACCGCGCTGCGCCGCACCGCGTCCGGACCCTTCGCCGTTGCTCAGGCGGCCGCGGTGGAGGACGCCGCCGCCGCGCTGGTCGCGGGCCGCGGCCCGGGCGTGCTGCTCCTGACCGAGGCCGCCCGCGCCGTCTTCCCGGAGCGGTCGCTGACCGCCGAGGAGGCCCGGGCGCTCACCTTCGGGCAGCGGGTCGCCGCCTCCGGCACCCCCGGCCTGCACGCCGCGGTGGACGGCGAGGGCCGGCTGGTCGCCCTGGTCGAGGACGCCGGCCCCACCGCCCGCGTCGCCGTGGGCTTCCCGCCGGGCTGAGGCGGCGTCAGCCCGGGGCCCGCGCCGGCGACCTCGCGAGCAGGACCACCCCGGCGAGGGTGAGCGCCCACCCTCCGGCCAGCACGAGGGCCCAGCCCGGCCGGACCCGGTCGCCCAGCAGCACCAGGCCGACCAACCCGGGTGCGACCACCTCCGTGACGGCGAGGACGCCGACGACCGTGTCCACCCGGCCCTGCCGCATCGCCCGAGCGAGAAGCACCGTGCCCGTGGCGCCCAGCACGAGGACGGCGTAGGCCAGCGGCTCGGCGAGCAGGTCCCGCACCGAGCTCCACACCGACGAGGCGACGTGCAGCGCCCGCACGCAGAGGGAGACCGCGCCGAACGCGATCCCCGCGAGGACCGTCATGAGCACCGGCCGGTTCCCGCGCAGCACCACCGGCAGCGCCGCCAGCAGGGCCGCGGTCGTCCCGAGCAGCACCGGCACGGCCGCGGCCGGGAGACGGTCGGCCCGCCCGGGCGCCGCGCTCGCGGCGACGAGCACCAGACCGGTGACCACGGCGATCACCGCGGCCCGTTCCCGCCGCCCCAGCCGGCGCGGGTCCCCGCCGCGGGCGGCCACGGGGGTCACCGCGACCGTCCCGGCGAGCACCGACTGCACGGCGAAGACCGGCAGCACCCGCAGCGCCACGACCGACAGCAGCCAGCCCAGGCCGTCGAGGGCCAGCCCGGCCAGGTAGCGCGGCTGGCGCCACACG
The DNA here is from genome assembly GCF_054050115.1 of Geodermatophilus sp. SYSU D00708. Classification (NCBI taxonomy): domain Bacteria; kingdom Bacillati; phylum Actinomycetota; class Actinomycetes; order Geodermatophilales; family Geodermatophilaceae; genus Geodermatophilus; species Geodermatophilus sp. SYSU D00708. Next base: position 29,125 of record NZ_JBJGYS010000041.1, read on the forward strand.
GGGGCGCCCGCCCGCGCGCGGTGCGTGCCCGCGGCCTCCAGCAGGGACGCCGCGCTGTTGGCCAGCATCGCCGCGACCGCCGCGAGCAGTGCCAGCGCGGTCATCGCACCCCCTCTGTGGCAGCCTCGGCCCATGGCCGGAGCCATCCCACCGCACCCGCAGCTCGACGAGCGGCTCGCGGCCCTCGACGCGCTGCTCCGGCCGCTGCCCGGCGTCGTCGTGGCCTTCTCCGGCGGCGTCGACTCCGGGACGCTGCTGGCCGCCGCGGTGCGGGCGCTCGGGCCGGCGCGGGTGGTCGCCGCGACCGCCGTCTCACCGAGCCTGCCCGCCGCCGAGCGGGAGGGGGCGGTCGCGTTCGCGGCCTCCCTCGGCGTGCGGCACGAGCTGCCCCGCACCGACGAGCTGACGCGGGAGGGCTACCGCGCCAACGGCGGGGACCGCTGCGCCTTCTGCAAGACCGAGCTGGTCGACGTCCTCGTGCCGCTGGCCGCCCGGCTGGGCGTGGCCGACGTGGTCACCGGCACCAACGCCGACGACCTGCGGGCGGGCTTCCGCCCCGGCATCCGGGCGGCGGCCGAGCGGGGCGCCTGGACGCCGCTGGCCCGGGCCGGCCTCACCAAGGACGACGTCCGCGCGGCGGCCCGGCGCTGGGGGCTGTCCCTGGCCGACAAGCCCGCGGCGGCGTGCCTCGCCAGCCGGATCGCCTACGGCGTGCCGGTGTCGGCCGAGGGGCTGGCCCGCGTGGAGTCGGCCGAGACGGCACTGCGGGCCGCGCTGGCCGCCGCCGGTGTCGCGGTGCGCGACCTGCGGGTGCGCGACCTGGGGGAGGACGTGGCGCGGGTGGAGGTCGACGCCGACGCCGTCCCCTCGCTCACCGCCCGGCCGGACGTGCTCGCCGCGGTGACCGGGTTCGACCGGGTGGAGATCGACCCCCGCGGGTTCCGGTCCGGGTCGATGAACGAGCTGCTGCCCGACCCCGTCCGCTACCGCTGAGCCGACCGGACGATCCGCGCGGCGGCCACCCCGGCGCCGAAGCCGTTGTCGATGTTGACCACCAGCACGCCCGGCGCGCAGGCGGTGAGCATGGTCAGCAGGGCGGCCAGCCCCTCGAAGGCCGCGCCGTAGCCCACCGACGTCGGCACCGCCACCACCAGCCGGTCGGTCAGCCCCGCGACGACGCTGGGCAGCGCGCCGTCCATGCCGGCGACGACGACCACCGCGTCGGCCGCGGCGACGTCCGGGGCCACGGCCAGCACCCGGTGCACGCCGGCCACGCCGACGTCGTCGACGCGGCGGCAGCCCACCCCGCACGCGGCCAGGGTCGCGGCCACCTCGGCGGCCACCGGCCCGTCCGACGTGCCGGCGGTGAGCACGAGGACCTGCCCGACCGGGGGCGGCAGCTCCCCGACGACGACGGTGCGCGCCTCGGGATCGACGGCGGCGTCGGGCCACCGGTCCCGCACGGCGCGGACCGTGGCGTCGTCCACCCGGGTCGCCCACGCCATGGCCGCGCCCCCGTCGAGCAGGGCGGCCAGGCAGGCCACCGTCTGCTGCGGTGTCTTGCCGGCGGCGTAGACGACCTCGGGGGTCCCGGTCCGGGCGGCGCGGTCGAGGTCGAGCCGGGCGAAGCCCAGGTCGGCGGTGCGGTGCTGGTCCACGCGGCCAGCATGGGGGATTGACGGTTCGCCGCGCCGGGAAGGGGGAGCGCATGAGCGTCGTGAAGATCAACGCGATCAGCGTGCCCAAGGACAAGCAGGAGCGCTTCGAGGAGCGCTTCCGCGGCCGGGCCGGAGCCGTCGAGGACACCCCCGGCTTCGAGTGGTTCGAGCTGCTGCGGCCGCAGGAGGGCACCGACCAGTACCTGGTCTACACGCGGTGGAGCAGCGAGGAGGCCTACCGGGAGTGGGAGTCCGGGCAGGACTTCGCCCGCGCGCACTCCGGGGGCGGCTCGGACCTGGCCCCGGCCGCAGCCGACTCCTCGCACCTGTGGAGCTACGAGGTCATCGAGTCGGCCGGACCCAAGGCGGGCCAGGCCTGAGCGCGGCGGGGCCGGGGACGTCGTCGTCGGCCCCCCCGCGGCGCGGGGCTAGGGTGAGCGGGCGGGTCCGGCGGCCGCCGGACCCCTCTGTGTCCCTGCACGCCGCAAGGTGGGAGCCATGACCGACACGCTCGCCGACAGCCGTACCTCCTCCCGCATGTTCACCGACGGCGTGCCGGTGGTCGTGGAGGACGTGCGGCGGCGCCCGGCGGCCGAGCGCGCGGAGCTCCTGGCCGAGCCCGGCTTCGGCCGGTACTTCACCGACTCGATGTTCGTCGCCCGCTGGCGTGCGGGGCAGGGCTGGTACGACGCCCGGCTCACCGCCTACGCGCCGCTGCAGGTGGACCCGGCCACGGCCGCGCTGCACTACGCCCAGTCGATCTTCGAGGGGCTCAAGGCCTACGCCCAGCCCGACGGCAGCGTCGCCACGTTCCGCCCCGAGGCCAACGCCGCCCGGTTCGTCCGGGGCGCCAAGCGGCTGGCCATGCCGCCGGTGCCGGAGGAGGCCTTCCTCGCCGCCGTCGACGCGCTCGTCGACGCCGACCGCGACTGGGTTCCCACCGGGCCGGACCAGACGCTCTACCTGCGCCCGTACCAGCTGGCGACCGAGCCGTTCCTGGGTGTGCGACCGGCGCACGAGTACATGTTCCTGGTGATCGCCAGCCCGGCCGGCGCCTACTTCCCGCGCGGGGTCCACCCCGTGTCGGTCTACCTCTCCGAGGACTACATCCGCGCCGCTCCCGGCGGCACCGGCGACGTCAAGTGCGCCGGCAACTACGCCGCCAGCCTGCTGGCCCAGGAGCAGGCGATCGACGCCGGCTGCGACCAGGTCGTGTGGCTCGACGCGGTGGAGAAGCGCTACGTCGAGGAGATGGGCGGGATGAACCTGTTCTTCGTCCTCGGCGAGGGGGACGACGCCGAGCTGGTCACCCCGGAGCTGACCGGCACGCTGCTGCCTGGCATCACCCGCGACTCGCTGATCACCGTCGCCCGGGAGATGGGGCACCGCGTGAGCGAGCGCCGGTTCAGCGTCGACGAGTGGCGCTCCGGGGTCGCCGACGGCACGGTCACCGAGACCTTCGCCTGCGGCACCGCGGCCGTCATCACGCCGGTCGGCGAGGTGAAGGCCCGCACCGGCGACTTCACCGTCGGCGACGGCAAGCCCGGCCCGGTGACGATGAAGCTGCGCGAGCACCTGCTCGACGTCCAGCACGGCCGGGTGCCCGACACCCACGGCTGGCTGCACCGGGTCGCCTGACCCGTGCTCCGGTGGCGGGGGCTGGAGGCCACCCCGGGTGACCTCGGTCGCACGGTGGTCACCATCGGGATGTACGACGGCGTCCACCGCGGGCACCAGCTGCTGATCGGCACCGCGGTCTCGCGCGCCCGGGACATGGGCCGGCCGTGCCTGCTGGTCACCTTCGACCCCCACCCGTCGGAGGTCGTGCGTCCCGGCTCGCACCCGGCGATCCTCACGTCGATGGACCGCAGGGCCGAGCTCGTGGCCGGCCTCGGCGTGGACGCCATGTGCGTGCTGCCGTTCACCCCGGAGTTCATGCGGCTGTCGCCGGAGTCGTTCACGCACACGGTGCTCGTCGAGCACCTGCACGTCGCCTCGGTGGTCGTGGGGGAGAACTTCACCTACGGCCACCGGGCGGCGGGCACGATCACGACCCTCGCCCAGGAGGGACGGCGGTTCGGCTTCACGGTGGAGGGCGTGCCGCTGGCCAACGTCACGATGTCGCCCGGCGCCGGCGCGGGCAGCGAGGAGATCACCATCTCCTCGACCTACATCCGCGCGTGCGTCGCGGCCGGGGACATGGTCTCGGCGGCCCGCGCGCTGGGGCGCCCGCACCGCGTCGAGGGGGTCGTCGTCCGGGGCGACCGGCGCGGCCGGGACCTGGGCTACCCGACGGCGAACGTGGAGTCCCCGCCCTACACCGCCATCCCCGCCGACGGGGTGTACGCCGGGTCGCTGGTGATCCGGGACCCCCGCAGCGGCGCGACCCTGAGCAGCTCGCCGGCGGCCATCTCGGTCGGTACCAACCCGACCTTCCAGGGCACCCGCCGCACCGTCGAGGCCTACCTGCTCGACTTCGAGGGCGACCTCTACGGCGAGCACGTCGGCGTGGAGTTCGTCCAGCGGCTCCGGCCGATGATGGCGTTCGCCGACGTCGGCGAGCTGATCGCGGCCATGGACCGCGACGTCGCCCGCACCCGGGAGGTCCTGGGGCTATGACATCGCGGTCCTCCGGACCGCACCGCGGCCAGGTGCCGTCCCCGGCCGCCGCTGAGCCCACCCGGCCCCTCGTCGGGGACCCTTCGGGCCCCGCTCCTCACGGCCACCGCGGCCACGGGCCGTCCCCGGCCGCCGCTGAGCCCGCTCCTCACGGCCACCGCGGCCAGGTGCCGTCCGGTGCACCCACGGTCACCGAGAATTCCTCGCTGGTAGCCTGGATCCGACGTCGGTAGCTCCGACGTGTGTGTTCGCTGCCCCCGTGACCCAGACCGGGGGCCACACGTGACCTGCCCAGGAGGCCGTCCATGGCGCTCGACAGCGCGACGAAGCAGCAGATCATGACCGAGTACGCGACGGTCGAGAAGGACACGGGCTCGCCCGAGGTGCAGGTCGCGATGCTGACCCGCCGGATCAGCGACCTGACCGAGCACCTCAAGCAGCACAAGCACGACCACCACAGCCGGCGGGGCCTGCTCCTGCTGGTCGGTCGTCGTCGCCGGCTGCTGAACTACCTGGCGAAGACCGACATCAACCGCTACCGCTCGTTGATCGAGCGCCTCGGTCTGCGCCGCTGACCCCAGAGGGGACCGTCCCACCGGGACGGTCCCCTCTCTCGTGGGGCATCCGCCCCTCGAGAACCCGGCCTCCTGCGCCGGCCACTGGCGATGGTCGGTCCTCGGTAGTGGCCCCCGGGCATGGCCCTCCTCTCGGAGGGGAACGTCTCCCGTGGGCTTCGATCGAAGACCGGTCACCCGGGCGCAGTTCGGCGCAGGACGCCACAAGAGGACGTCGCCGCATGCGACGTAGGAAGAGGACGCAGTGTCCGCACCCACCAACCAGTACAGCAGCACCGCTGCAGAGTTCGACCCCGAGGACGGGGTCACCACCGCCACCGCGGTCATCGACAACGGGACCTACGGCACCCGCAGCATCACCTTCGAGACCGGCCGGCTGGCCAAGCAGGCCGCCGGCTCGGTCGTCGTCAGCATGGGCGACACCATGCTGCTGTCGGCCACCACGGCCAGCCGCCAGCCCAAGGAGCACTTCGACTTCTTCCCGCTGACGGTCGACGTCGAGGAGCGCATGTACGCCGCCGGGCGCATCCCCGGCTCGTTCTTCCGCCGCGAGGGGCGTCCGTCCGAGGACGCCATCCTCACCTGCCGGCTGATCGACCGCCCGCTGCGCCCGACCTTCGCCAAGGGCCTGCGCAACGAGGTCCAGGTCGTCATCACGGTCCTGTCGCTGGACCCCGACCACCTCTACGACGTGCTGGCGATCAACGGCGCCTCGGCCTCGACCCAGCTGTCGGGCCTGCCGTTCTCCGGCCCGGTCGGCGGCACCCGCGTGGCCCTGATCAACGGCCAGTGGGTCGCCTTCCCGACCCACGCGCAGCTCGAGGACGCCGTCTTCGACATGGTCGTGGCAGGCCGGGTGCTCCCGGACGGCGACGTCGCGATCATGATGGTCGAGGCCGAGGCCACCGAGAAGACCATCCAGCTGGTCGTCGGCGGCGCCACGGCCCCGACCGAGGAGGTCGTCGCCCAGGGGCTCGAGGCGGCCAAGCCGTTCATCAAGGCGCTGTGCGAGGCGCAGAGCGCGCTGGCCGAGAAGGCCGCCAAGCCGGTCGCGGAGTTCCCGCGGTTCCTGGACTACCAGGACGACGTCTACGCCGCGGTGGAGTCCGCCGCACTGAGCCGGCTCACCGAGGTCCAGGCGATCCCCGGCAAGGCGGAGCGCAACGACGCCACCGACGCGCTCAAGGACGAGACGGTCGCCTCGCTCGCCGGCCAGTTCGAGGGTCGCGAGAAGGAGATCTCCGCGGCCTTCCGCGCGGTGACCAAGAAGGTCGTCCGCCAGCGCATCCTGCGCGACAAGGTCCGCATCGACGGCCGCGGCGTCACCGACATCCGGCCGCTGTCGGCCGAGGTCGAGGTCGTCCCGCGCGTGCACGGCTCGGCGCTGTTCGAGCGCGGCGAGACCCAGATCCTGGGCATCACCACGCTGAACATGCTCCGCATGGAGCAGCAGCTGGACACGCTGTCGCCCGAGACGCGCAAGCGCTACATGCACAACTACAACTTCCCGCCGTACTCGACCGGCGAGACCGGTCGCGTGGGCTCGCCCAAGCGCCGGGAGATCGGCCACGGTGCGCTCGCCGAGCGGGCGCTCCTGCCCGTGCTGCCCGACCGCGAGGAGTTCCCCTACGCGATCCGGCAGGTGTCCGAGGCGCTGGGCTCCAACGGCTCGACGTCCATGGGCTCGGTCTGCGCGTCCACCCTGGCGCTGCTCAACGCCGGTGTGCCGCTGCGCGCCCCGGTTGCCGGCATCGCGATGGGCCTGGTCTCCGACGAGGTCGACGGCAAGACCGAGTACGTGGCGCTGACCGACATCCTCGGTGCCGAGGACGCCTTCGGTGACATGGACTTCAAGGTCGCCGGCACCCGGGACTTCGTCACCGCGCTGCAGCTGGACACCAAGCTCGACGGCATCCCGTCCGACGTGCTGGCCCAGGCCCTGACCCAGGCCCGCGCGGCCCGGCTGCACATCCTCGACGTGATGAACGAGGCCATCGACGGCCCCGACGAGATGAGCCCGTACGCCCCGCGCGTGACCACGGTGCGCATCCCGGTCGACAAGATCGGTGCGGTCATCGGCCCGAAGGGGCAGATGATCAACGCGATCCAGGACGAGACCGGCGCCGACATCACCATCGAGGACGACGGCACGATCTACGTCGGCGCCTCCGACGGCCCGTCCGCCCAGGCCGCGGTGGACCGCATCAACGCCATCGCCAACCCGCAGATGCCCAAGGTCGGCGAGCGCTTCCTCGGCACGGTCGTCAAGACCACGCCCTTCGGCGCCTTCGTCTCCCTGCTGCCGGGCAAGGACGGCCTGGTCCACATCAGCAAGCTCGGTGGCGGCAAGCGGATCGGCAAGGTCGAGGACGTCGTGAACGTCGGCGACAAGCTGCAGGTCGAGATCACCGACATCGACGCCCGCGGCAAGATCAGCCTGGTGCCGGTCGCCGCTGAGGGCGAGGGCTCCGGCGACACCGCGCCCGCGGACGTCGCCGAGGCCGTGACGCCCGCGGAGGCGTGACGACGAGCACCGAGCAGGCCGGGACCGGGGCCGGGACGGGCGCACAGACGCCCGTCCCGGCCCCGGCCGGTGCGGGGGAGACCGTCGTCCTCGACGTCGACGAGTTCGGCGGCCGGGTGGAGCGCACCGAGCTGCCGGGCGGCCTGCGGGTCCTCACCGAGGTCATGCCCGGGGTGCTGTCGGCCACGGTCGGCATCTGGGTCGGCGTCGGCTCGCGGGACGAGACCGACGACGTCGCCGGCGCCTCGCACTTCCTCGAGCACCTGCTCTTCAAGGGCACGGCCAGCCGCAGCGCGCTGGAGATCGCGACGGCGATGGACGCCGTCGGCGGTGAGATGAACGCGTTCACCGCCAAGGAGCACACCTGCTACTACGCGAACGTGCTCGCCAGCGACCTCCCGCTGGCGGTCACGCTGCTCGGCGACCTGGTGACCGACGCGCTCAACACGGCGGCGGACCTGGAGTCCGAGCGCACGGTGGTGCTCGAGGAGATCGCCATGCGCGACGACGAGCCCTCCGACGCGGTGCACGACCTGTTCGCCGAGACGCTGTTCGGGGGCACCGCCCTGGGCCGCTCGGTGCTGGGCACGGTCGAGTCGATCGAGGCCCTCACCCGGGACGACGTCGACGGGTGGTACCGGCGGCGCTACGCCGTGCCCTCGATCGTCGTCGCCGCCGCCGGCCGGGTCGACCACCAGCAGGTGCTGGACCTGGTGACCACCGCCTTCGGGTCCCGGCTCGCCGGTCCCGACCGGCCGGCCCCCCTGCGGCGCGGGGACGAGGGCGCCGGCACGCATCCGGCGCGCCCGACAGGCCTGATCCGGCGGAAGACCGAGCAGACCCACCTGCTGCTGGGCTCGGTGGGCCTCGGCCGGCTCGACGACCGGCGCTACGCGGCCGCGGTCATGGAGACCGCCGTCGGCGGCGGGATGAGCTCACGGCTGTTCCAGGAGATCCGCGAGAAGCGGGGGCTGGTCTACAGCGTCGGCTCGTCGCTGACGCACTACGCGGGGACGGGGTCGTTCTCGGTCTACGCCGGCTGCTCACCCAAGCGGGTGCCCGAGGTGCTGCGCCTGGTCCGCGAGGAGCTCGCCCGGGTCGCGGCCGAGGGGCTCACGGCCGAGGAGGTCGCCCGCGGCCGCGGCCAGCTCAAGGGCGGGCTGGTCCTCGGTCTCGAGGACACCGGCTCCCGGATGAGCCGGCTCGGCAAGAGCGAGCTGTCCTACGGGGAGTACCTGCCGGTGCGAGAGGTGCTCGCCCGGCTGGACGCCGTCGACGAGGCCCAGGTACGGGACGTGGCCGCGGAGCTGCTGTCCCGGGACACCTGCCTGGCGGTGGTCGGCCCGTACCGCCCGGCCGACCTCGACCGGCTCTGATGCGCCCTCCGCACCCCGCGCTCGCCGTCCACGGCGCGCTGTCCCGCGGTGCCTTCGCGATCACCGTCCTGGTGTCGCTGGCCGTGCTCTTCGCCCCCGGGGACGACGTGCCGCTGGCGCCACCCGGGGTCGACAAGCTGGTGCACCTGGTCCTGTTCGCCGTCCTCGCGCTGACCGGGAGGTGGGCCGGCGTGCGGGCCGGCGCCCTCACGGTGCTGCTGCTGGTCTACGCGGCGGTCAGCGAGGTCGTCCAGGGCCTCACCCCGCTGGACCGGTCGGCGTCGGTAGCCGACTGGCTGGCCGACGCGGTCGGTGTGCTGGCCGGCGTGCTCCTCTGGGCGCGCGTGCAACGGCGCTCCGGCCCCTGACCTGGGGGCTGCCTTGCGTCCGGGGACGGCGCCGGGAAACCTGACCCGGTGACCACCATCGACCCCGCCCCCGACCAGCAGATCTCGCCCGCTCCGGAGGGGGAGGCCCCACGCCTGGCCGTCGGCGTCCTGGGCGCCCGCGGCCGCATGGGCACCGAGGTGGTCAAGGCGGTCAACGCCGCCGAGGACCTCGAGCTGGTCGCCATGGTCGACTCCGGCGACTGGCTGTTCGACCTGGCGAACACGGGCGCCCAGGTCGCGGTCGACTTCACCCGCCCGGACGTCGTCATGGACAACATCCGGTTCTGCATCGACAACAACATCCACTGCGTCGTCGGCACGACCGGCTTCGACGAGGCCCGGCTGGCCACCGTCGCCGAGTGGCTGGAGCCCAAGCCCGGCCTCGGTGTGGTCATCGCACCGAACTTCGGCATCGGCGCCGTGCTGCTCATGCGCTTCGCCCAGGAGGCCGCGCGCTTCTTCCCGTCGGTGGAGGTCGTCGAGTTGCACCACCCGAACAAGGTCGACGCTCCCTCGGGCACCGCCGTCCGCACCGCGCGCCTGGTCGCCGCCGCCCGGCGCGCGGCGGGCCTGCCCTCGGCGCCGGACGCCACCACCGACTCGCTGCCCGGCGCCCGAGGCGCCGACGTGGAGGGCGTGCCCGTCCACGCCGTGCGCCTGACCGGTCTGGTCGCGCACCAGGAGGTGCTCATGGGGGCGGCGGGGGAGACCCTGACCCTGCGCCACGACTCCTACGACCGTGCCTCCTTCATGCCCGGGGTGCTCCTCGCTGTCCGAGAGGTCGGCCGGCGTCCCGGTCTCACCGTCGGGATCGAGGGCTTCCTGGGGCTCTGAGCGCCCCTCGGCGGGCGGTCGTGGGACTGATGTGGCGTCACGGAGAGTGACCTGCCTCGCATTCCGCGTTCGGCGCCGAGCCGCTGACCTGGGCTTTTCCCGTCGACGGAGTGCTCCGGGGGGCTCCAAGGGCCTCCGGAGCGCCACCCCGGTTTGACGCGGCCCTCGGCGCCGCGTAACTTTCTTTCTGCGCCGAGCGAGACCGGGTCTGAGACCCGGGAGCCGCCGGTCAGACCCCCGGGTGTGACAGCGAGCCGTGCACGGCGTAACGTGGGACAAGCCGCCAGGGACGAAGCCCGGAAGGGTCGAGTCGCTGCGCGTCCGCTCCTTGAGAACTCAACAGCGTGCCGAAAGTCAGTGCCAAGTAACAACCCCTTTGTGGGTTTCTTTGGGTTGATGGATATCGAGAGTGCCAACTCTTGGTTCTCGCCCGGATGCAAATTCATCTACGGAGAGTTTGATCCTGGCTCAGGACGAACGCTGGCGGCGTGCTTAACACATGCAAGTCGAACGGTGAACCTTCTTCGGGAGGGGATCAGTGGCGAACG
>NZ_JBJGYS010000042.1:0-38635 GCF_054050115.1 Geodermatophilus sp. SYSU D00708
TCGACGCGCGGGCGCCCCCGCCGCCCCCCCCGCGGCCGCCGCGCGGGGGCGCGTGCCGCGGCCGCCGCCGCCCCCCGCCGCCCCCCCGGCGGGGTCGACCCGGTACGAGATCCCGGCCGGGTACAGCACCCGCTCCAACTGGAACTGCTGCTCGAGCAGGCACTGCAGCTGCGCACCGGTGAGGTCGAGGGTCACCAGGTTGTTGGCGAAGGGCTGCACGGTGAAGGCCTCCTCGTAGGTGACCTCGCCGGCCAGGAGGTCCGCCCGCACGCCGCCGGGGTTCATGAACGCGGCGACCGCGCCGGCCTCGTCGTCGGTGGCCGCGAGCTGCGCGTCGGCGATGACGTTGCCGAGCGCGGACTCCGCCCCGTCGAGCAGCGGCTCCTGGGTGCGGGTCAGGTCGACCGCCGCGGTCCCGACGACCTCGCTCGCGATCGGCCCGAGGGCCTCCCGGTAGCGGGCGATGAGCGCGGTCTGCGCGGGGTCGGCCGCGACGTCCCGCCGGACGATCACGTTCTCGGCCGCCGCGGTGAGGACGTCGCCGGTGGCCCGGTCGAGGGTGAGGTCGACGTCGGTGACCAGCCGCCCGAAGGAGCTGCCGCTGGTCACCAGCTTGCCGTCGATCTCGCAGTTGTAGGCCTGGTGGGTGTGGCCGCTGAGGACGACGTCGATCGCGTCGTCCATGCCGGCGGCGATGTCGACGACCGGCCCGGTGAGGCCGGTGCAGCCGTTGACGTCCCAGGCGTTCTCGCCGGTCTGCGCGCCGCCCTCGTGGAGCAGCACGACGATCGCCTCGACGCCCTGGGACTGCAGCTCGGCGGCGAGCCGGTTGGCCGTCTCCACCTCGTCGCGGAACTCCAGGCCGGCGGTGCCCTCCGCGCTGACGATCGCGCCGGTGCCCTCCAGGGTCATCCCGATGAAGCCGATGTCGACGCCCTGCACCCGGTGCACCGCGTACGGCGGCAGCAGCGGCTCGCCGGTCTCGGTGACGAAGGCGTTGGCCGACAGGTACTGGAAGTCCGCGCCCTCGTAGGGGGTGCCGTCCGCGCAACCGTCGACGGGGTGGCAGCCGCCGTCCTGGATGCGCAGCAGCTCGGCCGATCCCTCGTCGAACTCGTGGTTGCCCACGCTGGCGTAGTCCAGCCCGGCCAGGCCGAGCGACTCGATGGTGGGCTCGTCGTGGAAGGCCGCCGACAGCAGCGGGGAGGCGCCGATCAGGTCCCCCGCGGCGACGGTGATCGTGTTGTCCTCCCGCTGCTGCTCGGCCAGGTCGGCGAGCTGGGTGGCGAGGTACTCCGCGCCGCCGGCGTCCACGGTCTGCGGGGTGCCGTCGGCGTTGACCCCGGTCTGGACGCGGCCACCGGAGCCGGACGGCGGCTCGAGGTTGCCGTGGAAGTCGTTGAGCGCCAGCAGCTGCACCTCCACCGGCGGCGGTGCGGCGCCGGCCGGGGCGACGACGCCGACCCCGAGCGCGACCAGGGTCGAGGCCGCGGCCGCGAGGACGGCGGCGCGGCGCGGGGCGGTGGGGTGCATGCGGACCCTCCCGGGGAGCCGACCGGACACCCCACCGTGGGGTCTGCGCCCGGGCCCGTCAAACGCGAGGACCGGTCCGCCGCTGCACCGATCGGGCCGCGATCCGCCGGATCCGGTCGGCCTGGCGGGAGAGCGCCAGGTCCAGCAGCCGGTCGACCGGCGGCACCTCCCCCAGCCGGGCCAGCCCCATCCAGCGCGGGACGGCGACCGTCCGCGACCGCGGCGCGGCGAGGCACCGCTCGACCTGGGCGGCCACCCGGTCCGGGTCGATGCCGCGGGAGAGCCGGCCGGGCACGTCGGCGTCCGAGGCCGGCGGGGAGCCGTGCCCGCGGGCCAGCCACTCGGTGGCGACCGGGCCGGGGTTGACCGTGTGCACCCGCACGCCGCGGGCCGTGACCTCGCGGCGCAGGCCCGTCACGAAGCCGCCCACGCCGGCCTTGGTCGCCGAGTAGACGGTCAGCGGCGGCACCTGCGACCAGGCCGCGACCGACGCGATGGTGACGACGTCCCCCCGCCCCCGCTCGGCCGCCGCCGCCAGCAGGTGCGGCAGGGCCAGCCGGGTCACCTCGATCACCCCGGTGAGGTTGAGCGCGACGATGCCCTCCACGACCTCGCCGGGCATGTCCTCGACCAGGCCGGCCCAGCCCAGCCCGGCGTTGAGGACGACGGCGTCGAGCCGGCCGTGCTCGTCGAGGACCCGCTCCACGAGGCGGGCGCGGTCCCCCGCGTCGGCGACGTCGGCCACCACGCCGGTGACCCCGGGCAGCCCGTCGAGCGCCTCGGCCAGCCGGTCGCCGCCCCGGGCGCAGGTGACCACCCGCGCCCCGCCGCGCGCCAGCCGGGTGACGGTGCTGCGGCCGATGCCGGCGCTGCCGCCGGTGACGAGGACGACGCGGTCGGGGGTGCTCGACATGGTGGTGTCCTACCCATGGGCGACAGCACACTCCTCACGCGCATCGAACGCGCAGGTGCTGGGCATGGCCGGTGCATGCAGTTGCCCGAGCCCAGGGGGCCCCTCACGTCCGCCCTGTGCGCCGACCTCGCCGGCGGCGCGCTGTCCCCGCACACCGTCGAGCTGGCGCGCCGGACGGCGGCCGGCTCCCCCGACCCGCTCGGCGACGAGGACCTCCAGCTGGCCCTCGCCGTCTGCTACGAGCTGCACTACCGCGGCTTCGACGGGGTGGCCGACACCTGGGAGTGGGACCCGGCTCTGATCGGCCTGCGCGCGCACCTGGAGCGGCGGCACACCGAGGCGCTCACCGCGCTGACCGGGGAGCTCGCCGGGACCGACGAGCCGGTCGACCGGCAGCTCGCCGCGCTGATCGCTGCCGACGACTCGCCGTCCCTGTCGTCGTACCTGGCCCGCACCGGCACCCTCGAGCAGTGGCGGGAGTACCTGACGCTGCGCTCGGTGTACCACCTCAAGGAGGGTGACCCGCACACCTTCGCCGTCCCGCGGCTGGCCGGCCGCGCCAAGGCGGCCATGGTGGAGATCCAGGCCGACGAGTACGGCGGCGGCGCGCCGGCGCGCATGCACAGCGAGCTGTTCGCGGGGCTGATGCGCGACCTCGGGCTCGACGCCACCTACGGCGCGCTGTGGGACGCCGCCCCGGCCTGCGCGTTCGCGTCGGTGAACACCATGTCGCTGTTCGGTCTGCACCGGCGCTGGCGGGCGGCCGCGGTCGGGCACCTGACGGCCGTGGAGATGACCTCCTCCGAGCCCTCTCGCCGCTACTCCGCCGGGCTGCGCCGGCTGGGCTTCGACGCGCACACCACCGTCTTCTACGACGAGCACGTGGAGGCCGACGCGGTCCACGAGCAGATCGCCGCGGTGGACATGTGCGGGCCCCTCGTCGCGGAGGACCCCCGCCTCCTCCGGGACGTCCTGTTCGGCGCGGCCTGCGCACTGGCCGTCGACGGGCTGGCCGCCCGGCACCTGCTGGGGGCCTGGGAGGCGGGCCGTTCCGGGCTGCGCGGGGAGCGGCCACTCGCGGCCTGACCAGGTCGTCGGTCCGACTGGACTTCGGTTGTGCGCTGCCGATGTTCTCCGCGACACCTCGGGGTGGTGCGGTGGACGTCGGCGGGTCCGGCGGTCGCGGGCGCTCCACGCCGGCCCACCCGACCTGCGGAGGCCCTCCCATGTGGCGGCGTACCGACCCCTCGACCCCGACCGGCACGCCGTCGACCGCCGAGATGCCCCGCGACGTCGAGGCGCTCGAGCAGGTGCTCAGCGTCCTGGACCAGGGCGTGACCAGCGAGCGGGACGCCCACGTCAAGGTCGTCACCGCGCTGGTCGGCGCCCTGGGCATGGCCTACGGGGCGGTCTGGCTGCGGGACGGCGACGGTTTCCGGCTGGCCGCCCAGATCGGCGAGCTCAGCCAGGCCATGTCGGCCCGCTGGCCCGCCGACAGCGTCATGACCAGCCGGGACGGTTTCGGCGGGCAGGCGATGCGGGAGCAGCGCGAGGTGCTCTGCGACGGGTCCAGCTCCACGGGCTCCTGCGGCCGCTGGGCCACGGCGGCGGCGGCGGGCGCGCGGCGCGGCTGCTTCCTGCCGGTCCTCGAGGACGGCCGGGTGGTCGCCGTCCAGGAGTACTACACCCGCGGCGACCTGCCCTTCTTCGGTGGCCGGGCGGAGAAGTGGCGGGCGATCTCGCGGGTCGCCGCGCACGCCCGGCGCCAGGCGCTGGCCGCCGCGCAGCTCCAGGAGACCCTCGACGACCGCGAGGCGGTGACCACCGTCGTCGGCCGGGTCGGCGAGGCCCGGGACGAGGCATCCGCGCTGCGGATCGCGCTGGACACGGTGCGCTCGGCCTTCGGCTGGGCCTACGGGTCGTACTGGGCGCTGGACGAGGCCGAGAACGTGCTGCGGTTCAGCGTCGAGTCCGGCTCGGCCGGCGACGAGTTCCGCCAGGTGACCCTGGCCGCCAGTTTCGCCGAGGGCGTCGGCCTCTCCGGCCGCGCCTGGCGGGCCCGCGACCTGGTGTTCGTCCGTGACCTCGCCGAGGTCACCGACTGCGTCCGTGCGCCCGCCGCGCAGCGGGCCGGGGTCCGCTCGGGGGTCTGCTTCCCGGTCATCTCGGAGGGCCGCGTCGTCGGGACCATGGACTTCTTCGTCACCGAGACGATCGAACTGTCGGAATCCCGCACCTCCGCGCTGCGCAACGTCCAGCAGCTGGTCAGCCAGCGGCTGGACATCCTGCGCCGCGCCGAGGCCGACGCGGCCAACTCCCGCGCGCTGCTGGAGACCGTGGCCGAGCTGCGCGACGCCGCCGCCGAGGCCGGCCGGGTCGCCGAGAGCGCCGTCGCCAAGGCCTCGTCGATGACCGCGGAGGTGGAGGCGCTGGGCCGGGCGTCGGCGTCGGTCAGCGACGTCATCCGGATCATCTCCTCGATCGCCGACCAGACCAACCTGCTGGCCCTGAACGCGACCATCGAGGCCGCCCGCGCCGGCGAGCTGGGCCGCGGGTTCGCCGTGGTCGCCGGGGAGGTCAAGGACCTCGCCCGCGAGACGGCGGCCGCCACCCAGCGGGTGTCGACCCAGATCACCGGCATCCAGACCAGCACCGACTCGGTGTCGGCCGGCATCCACGCGACCAGCGAGGTGATCGGTCAGCTCGACGCGGTGCAGGCCCGGATCGGCGAGGCACTCGGGGAGCAGGAGCGCATGGCCAAGGCCTTCGAGGGCCGCGGCTGAGAGAGGACCCCCCGCCCCCACCACTCGCGAGCTCGGGCGGGACCCGGGACGGGGCCGCGTGGTCGGGTCAGCCGGCGGTGGACCCCGGGCGGCCGTCGCGCAGGATGCTGGCGGCCGGCCGGGGGCGGCTGGGTGCGCTGGGCGCGGAGAACCCGGCCCGCTTGTGCGTGCCGTCGCAGAACGGTTTGATGCCGGACTTCCCGCACCGGCACAGCGCGACGGTCTGCCGGCCGGGGTCGATCTCGTTGCCGTCCTGGTCGACCAGGCGGAAGTCGCCGCGCACGATCAGCGGACCGTCCCGGTACGGGGTGATCGTGGCCCCTCCGGCCGGCTCGGCCTGCGGCGTGCCGTCGACGGGCACGTCGGGGCATGACGGGTCGGCCGGGACGGGGCGGATCGCGGACACGGTCCTCCCCTGCCCCGCCCGACCCGGGCGCACACCCCGTTCCCCCGCCGGGGTGGTCAGTGACCGGAGCGCGGGTCCTCGCCCCACCGCACCCACGACGCCGTGAACGGGTGCTCGGTGGCGAACGCCTCCCGCGCGTCCCGTTCCCGCTCCCGGCGCTCGGGGTGGTCGTGGTGGTGCAGGAGCTCCTCCCGGCGGGTGTGGCTGAGGTTGTGCAGGAGTGCCGACGCGGGGTCGACCCGGCCGCCCCGGGCGGCCACGTCGTGGCGGGCCTCCCACTCGCACATCAGCTTCTCCGCCGGGGACATGTCGACGTAGTCCGTCGGGTGCTCCGGCGAACGTCGGACGGGGTCGGACATCCCACTCTCCTCCCGACACTGAGGCCTGCTCCGATGGTCCGCCCGATCCTCGCCGGGCTGCAAGCACCGCGGCCGTCAACCGTGCTCGGCTCGCTCCCCGCCGGACGGCGGGCGCGGCGCGGGTGCGGTCTCCGGCGGCAGCTCCACGCCGGTCCGGTCGGCCGGCACCGGCGCCGCTCCGGCCTCCGCCGTCCCGGCCGCCTCGACCTCCGCGGGCAGCGGGAGGACCCGGGAGAAGCCCACCGCCAGGACGGCGCCGACGAGGGGCGCCAGGATGAACAGCCAGACGTGGGCCAGCGGCTCCCCGCCGGCGAACAGCGCCGGCCCCAGCGACCGCGCGGGGTTGACCGACGTCCCCGTCAGCGGGATGCCGATCAGGTGGACGGCGGTCAGCGTCAGCCCGATCGCCAGACCGGCGAAGCCCGGAGCGGCCGCCCGCCCGGTCACCAGCAGGATGACCAGGACGAACACCGCGGTGAGCAGCACCTCGAGGACGAAGGCGCCGCCGAGGCTGATGGTGGCCCCGTAGTCGTTGCTACCGAGCGCGCCGGTCTGGTCGAACAGGCCGCCGAAGCCGCTGGTGAGCAGGGCGAGCAGCGCGGCGCCGACGATCCCGCCCGCGCACTGGGCGACCCAGTACGCGCCGGCCTCGGCCGCGGTCATGCCGCGCGCGAGCAGCACCGCGAGGGTGACCGCGGGGTTGACGTGGCAGCCCGACACCGGGCCGAGGGCGTAGGCCAGGCCGAGCAGGACCAGCCCGAACGCCAGCGCCACGCCGGTCGGGCCGAGCTGGTCGATCCCGGCGACGGCCGAGCCGACGGCGACGAAGACCAGCACCGCGGTGCCGACGAACTCCGCGAGCACCTGGCGGGCGAGGGTGGGGGGCACGGGACAACCTCCGGGGACGACCGCATCCGCTCCCCCGCGCCATCCCCGTGGCGGCCGCGATGCGGGCTCCGGCCCCAGGCTGGTCCGGCCGCTGCCCGACGCGCCAGGGCCCTTCGGCGCCTGCGGCGTCCTGTGTCAGGTACCTGACACAGGAGTACCCTCTCCGGCGTGGCGGCGCCGGAGGGAAACCGATCGCCGTTCGACGTCGTCGTCCTCGCCGCCTCGACCGGGGGTGTCCGCGCCCTGCGCACGGTCGTCGCGGGGCTGCCCCCGACGTTCCCCGCACCGGTGCTGGTCGTGCAGCACCGGTCTGCCCAGCAGGGCGAACTGCTCACCGGCATCCTGCGCGCCGACGCACAGCTGCCCGTGCGCACCGCCACGGCCGGCCCGCTGGAGCCCGGGGTCAGCGTGCTGCCCGCCGGGTGTACCGCCGGGTTCGGGGACGACGGTTTCCTGGCGCTCCTCCCCTGCCACACCGGGGAGACGGCCGACCGGCTGCTTGCCGGCGCCGCCCGGGCCTTCGGCTCGCGGGTGCTCGCCGCCGTCCTGACCGGCCGGCTCGCCGACGGAGCCGCCGGCGTCCGCGCGGCGCGACGGGCCGGCGGCCGCGTGCTGGCCCAGGACCCCGCCGAGGCCGAGGCGCCCGGCATGCCGAGCGCCGCGCTGGCCACCGGCTGCGTCGAGCACGTCGTCCCCCTGCGCCTCGTCGCCCCCGCGCTCGTCGCCTACACCATGGCGCCGGGGGCGGCCGACCTGTTGGCCGTGCCGGTGGCCCCGTGGGCCCGGTTGACCCGGACGCCCGCCGCGTCCGCCCCACCCCGAGCCGAGGGGCAGGCACTCCCAGCCGGAGGTGGCACGTGTCCACGCCCGACGGCTCTCCCGACCCCCGGCGGAACCTGATCCTCGGCGGCCTGCCGCCCGACGAGTACGAACGGCTGGCCGCGGTGCTCGAACCGGTCGAGCTCGGGGTCAAGGACCTCGTCCACGAGCGCGCCAAGCCGGTGGAGCAGGTCGTCTTCCCGGTCGACGCGGTGCTGTCGGTCCTCGCGATGATCGAGGACGAGGCCGCGGTCGAGGTGGCGACCATCGGATACGAGGGGATGGCCGGGCTCACCGTCTTCCTCGGGGCGCCGACCAGCCCCAACGACGTCCTGTGCCAGATCCCCGGGCAGGCCCTGCGCCTGCCGACGGACGAGCTCCGGGAGTTCCTGGCCGGCGACGGGGCGCTCCACGACCTCCTCCACCGCTACACCCAGGCGATGTTCGTGCAGCTGTCGCAGAACGTCGCCTGCAACCGGCTGCACAGCACCGAGGAGCGCTGCGCCCGCTGGCTGCTGATGACCCGCGACCGGGTCGGTTCGGACGACTTCGAGCTCACCCAGGAGTTCCTCGCCCAGATGCTCGGGGTGCGCCGGGGCACGGTCTCGCTCACCGCCGGGACGCTCCAGCAGGCCGGCCTGATCCGGTACAGCCGAGGACGGATCACCGTCGTGGACGCCGACGGGCTCCACGAGGTCGCCTGCGAGTGCTACGACCTGCTGCGGGCGGAGTCCGAGCGGCTCCTGGGTGCCCCCGGCGCGGACCCGGCACCGTAGGGCGTCAGCCGGCCGGGGCCTGACCGTAGAACACCCGCTCGACGACGCCCCGCGCGCGCCGTGTCGCCCGGCCGTAGTCGTCGAGGAACTGCCCCGGGTCGGCGTCCGGGCCGTAGCCGCTGGCGCGGGCGACCCCGGACAGCTCCGTGCCCGGCCGCGGCAGCTGGTCGCTGGGCCGGCCGCGGACGAGGAACACCGCGTTGCGGGCACGGGTGGCCAGCTCCCACGCCGTCCGCAGCGCGTCGGCCTGGTCGGCGTCGAGCAGCCCGGCCTCCCGCAGCGCCTCGAGCGCGCCGACGGTGGAGGTCACCTGCAGGGCAGGGACCTCGGCGGCGTGCTGCAGCTGGAGCAGCTGCACGGTCCACTCCACGTCGGCGAGCCCGCCGCGGCCCAGCTTCGTGTGCGTCTTCGGGTCGGCGCCGCGCGGCAGCCGCTCCCGCTCCACCCGGGCCTTGATCCGGCGGATCTCGGCGACCTGCCCGTCGTCGAGCCCGTCGGCCGGGTACCGGATCGGGTCGACGAGCTCGACGAACGCCGTCCCGAGGGCCTCGTCCCCCGCGACCGGGACCGCGCGCAGCAGCGCCTGCACCTCCCAGACCGACATCCAGCGCTCGTAGTACTCGCGGTAGGAGTCCAGGCTGCGCACCAGCGCGCCCTGCCGCCCCTCCGGGCGCAGGTCGGCGTCGACCTCGAAGGCCGGGTCGGGCGCCGGCTCGCCGAGCAGGCGCCGCAGCGTGTGGGCGATCGCGTTGGCCGCCGCGGTCGCCCTCGTGTCCTCCGCCCCCTCCCGGGGCCGGTGCACGAACAGGACGTCGGCGTCAGAGCCGTAGCCCATCTCGCCGCCGCCGAGCCGGCCCATGCCGATCACCGCGACGTCGGTCGGGACGTCGGCCGGCCCGATCCCCTGCTCGGCGGCGTACGCGCGGACCGCCGCGTCCAGGCCGACCCGCAGGGTGGCCACGGCGATGTCGGTGAGCGCCCGGCCGACCTGGTCGACGTCGAGCATCCCCAGCAGGTCGGCGGCGGCGACGCGGAGCAGCTCCGAGCGGCGCAGGCCGCGCAGCACCCGGACGCCGTCCTGCGGGTCGGCCGCCCGCCCGGCCGCCTGCCGCCACGCCCCGGCCAGCGTCGCCGCGTTGCGCGGCCGCAGCTCGTCGTCGGCGGCGAGGATCCGCAGCGCCTCCGGGGTGCGGGTGAGCAGCGAGGCGATGTACTGGCTGGAGCCCAGCAGCTGGGCCAGCCGCTCGGCGACCTGGCCCTCGTCGCGCAGCAGCCGCAGGTACCACTGGTTGCCGCCCAGTGCCTCGCTGACCTTGCGGTAGGCCAGCAGGCCGGCGTCGGGGTCGGCGCAGTCGGCGAGGGTCTGCAGCACGACCGGCAGCAGGTACTTCTGCATGGCCGCCGAGCGGGACAGCCCGCCGGTGAGGGCGGCCATGTGCCGCAGCGCGCCGTCGGGGTCGGCGAAGCCGAGGGCCCGCAGCCAGTCGGCGGCGGCCTGGGAGCCCAGCTGCGCGGCCTCGGCGGGGACCTTGGCCACGGCCGACAGCAGCGGCCGGTAGAACAGCTTCTCGTGCAGCCGGCGCACCTCGCGGGTGTGCAGGGTCAGCTCCGCGTCCAGGACGGCGGCGGCGTCGCCGCGGGCGTCGGGCTTGTAGCCGAGCGTGCGGGCCAGCCAGCGGCGCTGCTGGTCGTCGGTGGGCAGCAGGTGCGTGCGGCGCAGCCGGAACAGCTGCAGCCGGTGCTCGACGGTGCGCAGGAAGCGGTAGGAGGCGATGAGGGTCGCGGCGTCGTCCCGGCCGACGTAGCCGCCGGCCGACAGCGCCATGAGGGCCGGCAGCGTGCCGCCCACCCGCAGCCGGACGTCGACCCGCCCGTGCACCAGCTGCAGCAGCTGGACGGCGAACTCGACGTCGCGCAGCCCGCCCCGGCCGAGCTTGAGCTCCCGCTCGGCCTGCGCCGGCGGGATGTTCTCCAGCACCCGGCGGCGCATCGCCTGCACCTCGGCGACGAAGCCGGGCCGCTCACCGGCCTGCCAGACCAGCGGCCACAGCTCCTCGACGTAGGCGCGGCCGAGGTCGGGGTCGCCGGCGACCGGGCGCATCTTGAGCAGGGCCTGGAACTCCCAGGTGCTGGCCCACTGCCGGTAGTAGGCGGCGTGCCCGTTCAGGGTGCGCACCAGCGCCCCGGCCTTGCCCTCCGGCCGCAGCGCGGCGTCGACCTCCCAGGCGGCCTCGTGGCAGATGCGCATGAGCGCGGCGGCCACCCGGGTGGCGCTGCGGATCGCCGGCCCCTCCTCGTCGGTGGGGTCGACCGCCTCGGCGACGAAGACCACGTCGACGTCGCTGACGTAGTTGAGCTCCCGGCCGCCGCACTTGCCCAGGCCGATGACCGCCAGCCGGCAGGCCGCGGCGTCGGCCGGCTGCTCGGCGACGGCCACCGCCATCGCCGCAGTGATGACGGCACTGGCGATGTCGGCCAGCTCCGCGGCGACGTCCTCGGCGGCCAGGCTCTCGCCGAGGTCGCGGCCGGCCACGGAGAGCACCGCGCGGCGGTAGGCCAGCCGCAGGTCGGCCACCCGCTTCGGGGAGGCGTCCGGCGCGGCCTTGCCCAGTCGCACGCCCCACGGCGGGTCGTCGGGGTCGGCGCCGACGGCGACGAGCATCTGCCGCTCCAGCGCGTGCGCGGTCGGTCGCGCCGAGCCCCGCCCGTCGCCGTCGAGGGCCGTCCAGTCGCCGGGGTTCGCGGCGAGGTGGTCGGCCAGGCCGGAGCTGGCGCCGAGCACGCCGAGCAGCCGGGCGCGCAGCAGCGCCGAGCCGCGCAGCCGGGCCAGCAGGGTGGCGGCCGACCCGCCGGTGGGGTCGGCCCGGTCGAGGGCCTCGATCAGCCGGTGCAGCGAGAGCACCGCCAGGTCGGGGTCGCCGCTGCGGGCCAGGGCCGAGACCACCGGTCCGGCCTCGGGGTCGGCCGGCTCGTTGCGCTCGAGGTCCCACAGGCCGATCTCCGGCTCGGACAGGATCCGCGCGGCGCGCTCGCCGTCGAGGAAGCCGAACCGCACCAGCCGGACCACCGCCCGGCGCGGGACCTCCCGCTGCTCGCTGGTCGTCACCGGCTCAGGCCGCCGCGCGGGCGCGGGTGCGCACCAGGTCGGCGAAGCGCGCCGCGAACGGCGCCCACACCTCCTCGAGGTCGGGGTGCACCGCGGCGGCGCGGGCGGCGATGGTCTCCCGGTCCAGGCCGCTGGCGGCCACGCCGACCACGTCGCGCTCCGCCCACTCCGCGACGATCTCCGGGGTCGTCTCGATGTGGAACTGGATGCCGTAGACGTGCCGGCCCACCCGGAAGGCCTGGTGCGGGTACACCGGGCTGCTGGCCAGCAGCGTGGCGCCGGGCGGGAGCTCGGCGATCTCGTCGTGGTGGAACTGGATGACGTCGGGGCTCAGCGGCAGCGGCCGGAACAGCGGGTCGGCGTCGGCGGCGTCGCGCTTGGCGACCAGCAGGGCGCCGACCTCGGGACCCTCGACGCCCGTGCGCACTCTGCCGCCGCCGACCTCGGCCAGCAGCTGCGCGCCGAGGCAGACGGCCAAGGTGGGGACGTCGGCCCGCAGCGCCTCGGTCAGCAGCCGGCGGACGCCGCCGAGCTCGGGGCTGGTCGCCTCGTCGTCCATCGCCGACTGCGGGCCACCGAGCACCAGCAGCCCGTCGGCCGCGTCGAGCGTCTCGGGCAGGTCGTCGCCGGTGCCGAGGTGGCGCTCGTCGAGCTCCAGCCCGGCCGCGCGCAACCACTCGGCGAGGCGGGCGGGCGGATCGGTCTCGTGCGGGACGACGACGAGCAGGCGGGCCACGCCGCCGAGGGTAGTTCGCACCTCCCCGAGGGGCAGAAAGGGCCATTTCTGCCCCTCGGGACGCGGGGTGGTCCCTTCTACAGGCCCGGCAGGTAGGTCGTCAGCTCCCACGGCGTCACGTTGCGCCGGTAGGCGTTGAACTCCTCCCACTTGTTGCGCAGGAAGAACTCGAACACGTGCTCGCCGAGGGTCTCGGCGACCAGCTCGCTGCCCTGCATCGCGGTGAGCGCCTCGCCGAGGGACACCGGCAGGTCCTCGTAGCCGGCGGCCCGGCGCTCGGTGTCGGTGAGCGACCAGACGTCGTCCTCGGCCTCGGGCGGGAGCTCGTAGCCCTTCTCGATGCCGCGCAGCCCGGCGGCGAGCAGGACGGCGAAGGTCAGGTACGGGTTGCACGCGGAGTCCGGCGAGCGGACCTCCACCCGCGCCGACTGCGCCTTGCTCGGCTTGTAGGAGGGCAGCCGCACCAGCGCCGACCGGTTGGCCCGGCCCCACGTCACCGCCGTCGGTGCCTCGGTGCCGGCCAGCAGCCGCCGGTAGGAGTTGACCGTCTGGTTGGTGACGGCGGTGAACTCCCTGGCGTGGGCGAGCAGGCCGGCGATGAACTGCTTGCCGGTCGCCGACAGCTTCATCGGGTCCGACGGGTCGTGGAAGGCGTTGCGGTCGCCCTCGAACAGCGACAGGTGGGTGTGCATCGCCGAGCCGGCCAGGTCGGTGAACGGCTTGGGCATGAACGTGGCGTGCACGCCCTGGGCCAGCGCGACCTCACGGACGACGTGCCGCAGCGTCATGATGTTGTCGGCCATCGACAGCGCGTCGGCGTACCGCAGGTCGATCTCCTGCTGGCCGGGTGACACCTCGTGGTGGCTGAACTCCACCGAGATGCCCATCGCCTCCAGCGCGAAGACCGCCTCACGGCGGAAGTCGTGGGCCACGTTGTGCGTGGACAGGTCGAAGTAGCCGCCGGTGTCGGCCGGCTCGGGCGGGCTGCCGTCGGTCGGGAGGTCCTTGAGCAGGAAGAACTCGACCTCGGGGTGGGTGTAGAAGGTGAACCCCATGTCGGCGGCCTTGGACAGCGCCCGGCGCAGCACGTGCCGCGGGTCGGCCCAGGACGGCGAGCCGTCGGGGAGGGTGAGGTCGCAGAACATCCGCGCGGTGTCGCTGGGCCGCCCCTCGGTGGCCGGCATGACCTGGAAGGTCGCGGGGTCGGGCTTGGCCAGCATGTCGGACTCGTAGACGCGGGCGAAGCCCTCGATCGCGGAGCCGTCGAAGCCGATGCCCTCGGCGAAGGCCGCCTCGATCTCGGCCGGCGCCACGGCGACGGCCTTGAGGTAGCCGGAGACGTCGGTGAACCACAGCCGCACGAAGCGGATGTCGCGTTCCTCGAGGGTGCGCAGGACGAACTCCTGCTGTCGGTCCATGCTCGCCATGATCGCGTCCAGTCGTTTCCGGGGTGTGACGTCACCCCAAGCCTGCCCCCTCGGGGCGACGGTGACACGAGGACCCGCCCGCCTCCCTCCGCGAGATCGCGATCAGCCCGCCTCCGCGAGCTCCCGCAGCGGGACGTCGGGGTCGGCCAGCCGGGAGGGGTCCACCGGACGGCGGGACCGGATCAGCGCCTGGACGTCGTCGGTGAGGTCCCACACGTTCACCGTCATCGCGGCGGTGACCCGGCCGCCGGCGGTCCAGAAGGCGGTGAACGCGCCGTCCTCGGGGTCGCCGCGGCAGACCACGTCGTCCTCCGGCGAGGCCAGCCCGGAGTACTCCATGCCCAGGTCGTACTGGTCGGTGAAGAAGTAGGGCAGCCGGTCGTAGGCCGCCTGGCCGCCCAGCATGGACCGCGCCGCCGCCGGGCCGCCGCCCCGCGCGTTGGCCCAGTGCTCCACCCGCACGTGCCGGTCGTAGAACGGCGCGAACCACCGGGCCACGTCGCCGGCGGCGAACACGTCCGGCGCCGACGTCCGCAGCCGCTCGTCGGTGACCACGCCGTCGTCCACCTCCAGCCCGCCCGCGGCGGCCAGGCCGGTCTCCGGCACCACGCCGATGCCCACCACGACGAGGTCCGCCGCCAGCCCCTCGTGCCGGTCGGTGACCACGGAGGTGACCCGGCCCGCCTCCCCCCGCAGCTCGCGCACCGTCTCCTCGGTGAACAGGTCCACGCCGTGGCTGCGGTGCAGCCGGGAGAAGTGGGTCCCCATCCGGCGGCCCAGGACGCCGAACAGCGGCGCGGGCTGCGGCTCGACCACGACGACGTCGTTGCCGTGGGTCCGCGCCGCCGCGGCGACCTCCATGCCGATCCAGCCGGCGCCGACGACCACCACGCGGCGCCCGCCCGGGGTCAGGTCGGCCTTGAGCCGGTCGCTGTCGGCGAGGGTGCGCAGGTAGTGGACGCCGTCGAGGTCGGTGCCGGGCACCCGCAGCCGCCGCGGCGACGCGCCGGTGGCCAGCAGCAGGCGGGCGTAGGGCAGCTCCTCCCCCGTGTCCAGCGCCAGCCGGTGCACGGCCGGGTCCAGCCCGGCGGCCCGGACGCCGGTGCGCAGCTCGACGTCGTGGGCGGCGTACCAGCCCTCGTCGTGGACGAAGGCGGTGTCCCGCTCGGCGCTCCCGAGCAGGTACTGCTTGGACAGCGGCGGCCGCTCGTACGGGCGCTCGGGGTCGGCGCCGACGAGCACGACCGGCCCGTCGAAGCCCTCCTCCCGCAGCGTCTCGGCGGCCTTGGCGCCGGCCAGCCCGGCGCCGACGATCACGAACGGGTCCTGTGCGGGCACGGGGTCCTCCTCCCGGGAGCGGGGTCAGGTCGTTCCGGTGAGCGCGAAGAACTCGGCACGGGAGCGCGCGTCGGAGCGCAGCGCCCCGTGCAGGGCGGAGGTCACGGTGCGGGCGCCGGGTGCGCGGACGCCGCGCAGGGACATGCACAGGTGCTCGGCCTCGATGACCACCCCGACGCCGCGGGGCGCCAGGTGCTCCTGCAGCCAGTCGGCGACCTGCTGGGTCAGCCGCTCCTGCACCTGCAGGTCCCGGGCGAACAGCTCCAGCACGCGGGCCAGCTTGGACAGCCCGAGGATCCGCCCGCCGGGCAGGTAGCCGATGTGGGCCACCCCGGAGAACGGCAGCAGGTGGTGCTCGCACAGCGACTGCAACGGGATGTCCCGGGCGATGACCAGCTCGTCGTAGCCCTCGTCGTTCGGGAAGGTGGTCAGCTCGAACGGCCGGCCGGTGAGCAGCTCGGCGAGCGACTCGGCCACGCGCCGCGGGGTGCCGGCCAGGTGCGGGGACGACGGGTCGCGGCCCAGCGCCCGGAGCAGGGCGGCGACCGCGTCCCGGGCGGCCGGGAGGTCGACCGGCCCGCGCGGGTGGACCACCCGCAGCGGGGTGTCCCGCTGCGGGCCGGTCCCGACGGCCTCCGCCGCCGTCACGCGCCGGCCCCCGGCCGGCGGGCCGGGGCGTACAGCGCCGCCAGCCGGGCGAGGGCGACCGCCGCGACGAGCAGCCCGACGTCGCGCAGCGCGACGTCGTAGAAGCCGGGGATGGTCAGCAGGTCCACGATGATGCCGGCGAGCCACGCCGCCACCAGCCAGCCGCCGATCCGCGGCGCCACGGCGACCACGACGCCGGCGACGATCTCGACGACGCCGACGGCGTACATCGCCTGCTGCGCGGTGCCGGGGACCAGGCCGTCGATCCACGGCGCGAGGTAGCCGGGCCAGTCGGTCAGCAGGTTGGCGAACTTGTCCAGGCCGAAGGCGATCGGTGCGACGGTGAAGACGGTCCTCAGCAGCACGAACGCCTGATGGGCCGGGTCGACCGCGGTGCCGGTCCGGGACCGCGGGAGGTGCGTCGTCATGGTGACCCTCCTTCTAAAACCAACGGTGGCTAGAAGTAGAGACCCGCGTCACACCCCTGTCAACGGGGGCGGTTGCGCTGCCGCGGCCTCCAGGCGCACGCAGCACCGGCCGGGCGCGGGCGCCAGCCGGACGGCGAGCCCCGACCCCGGGACGGCCTCGACCAGCCCGGCGAGCAGGTCCAGGTTCATGCCGCAGACCAGGGCCGTGTGCGTCGCCGCGAGCGCGTGGAACGGGCAGTTGGCCAGCGCCACGGCGCCGTCGTCCTCGGCCCGCGGCTCGAAGCCGTGCTCCTCCAGGACGCGCAGGACGGCGGCTCGCCCGCCGTCGGCGCCGGCCCGCTCGGCCAGGTCCCGGCCGCGCAGCCGAGCCCGCCGGCCGAGCACCTCGCGGGGGGCCTCCCCCGAGGCGTCGGCCTCCTCGAGCGCCCCGGCGAGCAGCTCCCCGGCGAGGTCGTAGCGGCGGCCCGGCAGCGAGACCTCGACCGCGCAGTCCGACCGCCGGTAGAGCTTGGCCGGGCGGCCGGCACCGGGGCCGGTGCGGCCGGTCCGGCGCTCGAAGTGGACGTCGAGCAGCCCGTCGGCCACCAGGCGGTCGAGGTGGAAGGCCGTCGTGCCGCGCGGGACGCCGACCGCGGTCGCCGCCTCGTCCCGGCTCACCGGGGCCGGCTGCCGGACGACGTGGTCGTAGAGCCGGCGGCGGGTGGGCTCGGCCAGCGCGGCGACCGCGGCGACGTGGTCGTCCATGCCCCAGATTCTAGGACCAACTCCCGTTGGCGGAAGAGTTCTCGTCCGCCAGGAGGGCGAGCAGGTGCTCCCGCAGCACCACGGCGCTGTTGTGCTCGCGGTCGCGAGCGCTGTAGAGCAGCGTGACCGCCCCGGCGCGGGCGGCGTCGAGCAGCGGCCGGCACGCCTCCGCGGGTGCCGCGGCGAGCTCGGTGAGGTAGCGGCGGCGGAACTCGGCCCAGCGCCGGGGGTCGTGACCGAACCAGCGACGGAGCTCCGGACTGGGCGCGACCTCGCGCACCCAGCTGTCGAGCGGCAGGTCCTCGCGGCGGACGCCCCGCGGCCACAGCCGCTCGACGAGGAAGCGCGGTCCGTGGACCGCGTCGGGGTCGTACACCCGGACGAGCCGGATCCCCATGACACCTCCTCGGTCGGGCGATGCAGGCTGCGGCCCGGTCCTCGCCCGGGGGACCACCGGCCGGGTGAGACGAGGCCCACACCCCCGCACGGCAGAAGGTCCCTGGTCAGCGGTGCACCGTCGGGCCAGGGTGCGGCATGACCACCCTCGTACCGGGCCGCACGGCCGCGGCAGCCGACAGCCTCGCGCGCCAGCAGGCGCGCGTCGACCTCCTCCTGGCCCGCGCGGTCGCCGGCGACGCGTGGCGGGCGCGGCTGTCCTCCGGCGAGCGCGAGCGGCTGGTCGGCCAGGGGCACTTCCCGGCGTACGCCTCCGAGCTGGACTGGACCCCGCGGGAGGTCGCCGGTCACCTCCGGGACAGCGCCCTGGTGTTCACCGAGCGCATCTACCGCCTGCGCACGGAGGCCGAGCCGCTGCTGGCCGACTTCGTGCCCGACCAGCCGCAGCGGGTGGCCGGCTACCGCGACGTGCCGCCGGTGCAGCTGCTGGAACAGCTGCGCCGGGCCCAGGCGGCGCTGTTCGACAGCGTCGCCGGCCTCGCGGAGGCCGACCTCGACCGCGCCGGGGTGCACGAGGTCGACGGGCCGGTGACCCTCGGCGACCTGGTCGCGTTCCTCCCCGGGCACCAGCGCGACCACGCCGACCAGCTGGCGGCCCTGCTCCGCGGCTGACCCCGCCCGGCGGGACCGGGCGAGGCGCGTCGCGGCGCGTCGACCGCCCGACCCCTCGCCACTACAGTCGCCGGGCGTAGTCCCGCGCACTGCCCCGGCTCCTCGCTCGGGAGGCCGCCATGACCCGACGCGGCGCGCACGAACGGCCCTCCCCGCCTCACTGGCCGCGCCGCCTCGCGGCCGTCCTGGCCGTGCTCGCCGTCGGCGCGGGGCTGGCCTACCTGCTGACGTCGACCACCGGCCGGGACGCCACCCCGGTCGCGGCCTCCACCTCGCCGTCCCCGCCGCCGCCGTCCCCCGCGACGGTGACGGTGACCGCGCCGATGAGCGACGACCAGGTGCGCGCCGCGTTCGTCACCCTCGCCGCGCAGGTCCGGGGGTACGCCCTCCCGGCCGAGCAGGTGCCGGCCCTCGCCCAGCAGACCTGCGGCACCATCGCGGCCGCGGGGGACGCCGACGCCGTCTGGCGGGCGGCCGGCGACCTGGAGCAGCCGCACGGGCTGCCGGTCGGCGCCGCCTGGGAGTTCGTCGACCTCGCGGTCACCGCCTACTGCCCGGAGCACCACGGCCTCGTGCTGCGGACCACCGCGGCGATGGGCGACTGATCCGCGCGTGCGAGCGGCCGCCACGCCGCGATCGGCGATCTAGCATGTGGTCGCCGTCACGAGGGCGCCGCGGCCACGGGCGCGACCTGCGCGTCCGGCCCCGACGCCGCCGGCGGAGGGCGAGATGGACGCCGTGCTGGGACTCCTCGTCATCGTCGTCGTCGGGCTGCTCGTGCTGCTGGGCGCGAGCGTCCGGGTCGTCACCCAGTTCGAGCGGGGGGTGGTGCTCCGGTTCGGCCGGCTGCAGGGCGAACCCCGGCCGCCGGGGCTGACCTTCATCCGGCCGGCCGTCGACCGCATGCACAAGGTCAACATGCAGATCGTCACCATGCCGGTCCCGGCCCAGGAGGGCATCACCCGCGACAACGTGACGGTCAAGGTCGACGCGGTCGTCTACTGGCGCGTGTTCGACCCCGCCCGCGTGGTGATCGACGTGCAGAACTACCAGGCGGCGATCGGCCAGGTCGCACAGGCGTCGCTGCGCTCGATCATCGGCAAGAGCGACCTCGACGACCTGCTGTCCAACCGCGAGCGGCTCAACCAGGGCCTGGAGCTGATGATGGACAGCCCCGCCGTCGACTGGGGCATCCACATCGACCGGGTGGACATCAAGGACGTCGCGCTGCCGGAGACGATGAAGCGGTCGATCGCCCGGCAGGCCGAGGCCGAGCGGGAGCGGCGGTCCCGCGTGATCACCGCGGAGGGCGAGCTGCAGGCCTCGCAGAAGCTGGCCCAGGCGGCCCAGGTGATGAGCACCCAGCCCGCCGCGCTCCAGCTCCGACTGCTGCAGACGATGGTGGAGGTCGCGGCCGAGAAGAACTCGACGGTCGTGCTGCCCTTCCCCGTGGAGCTGCTGCGCTTCCTCGAGCGGGCCACGCCGGAGGGTCCCGCGCCCGGCGCGGTCAACGGCATCCCCGCCCCGCGGCCGTCGACCGCGGTGCCCGAGCCGGGCTGACCCCTCCCCCGCGTGGCCGGACACCCCGGACGGCGACCAGACTGACCGGGTGACTGGACAGCAGGTACAGCTGCGGGTGGCCCTGGCCCAGGTCGACACCCGCGTCGGGGACCTCTCCGGCAACGCCGAACTGGTGACCCGCTGGACGGCGCAGGCCGCCGCGGCCGGCGCGCACCTCGTCGTCTTCCCCGAGATGACCCTCACCGGGTACCCCCCCGAGGACCTCGTGCTGCGCGAGTCCTTCGCGACCGCCAGCGAGCACGCGCTCGTCGACCTGGCCGAGTCGCTGGCCGACCAGGGCCTGGGCGGGACCGCCGTCGTCGTGGGGTACCTCGCGCACACCGAGGGCAGCGGACCGGCGCCGGTCGACCAGCCGCCCACGGACGACGACCGCCCGGCCGACGCCAACCCGCGCCGCGGCGCCCCGCGCAACGCCGCCGCGCTGCTGCACGGCGGCGAGGTCGTCGTCCGCTACTACAAGCGGCACCTGCCCAACTACGGCGTCTTCGACGAGGCGCGGTACTTCGTGCCCGGCACCGAGCTGCCCGTCGTCCGCCTGCACGGGGTCGACGTGGCACTCACCGTGTGCGAGGACCTCTGGGTCGAGGGCGGCCCGTGCGGCGTGGCCGGGCAGGCCGGGGTCGACGTCGTCGTCTCCCCCAACGCCTCGCCCTACGAGCGGGCCAAGGACGACCTGCGGCTGCCGCTGGTCCGCCGGCGTGCCGCCGAGGCGCGGGCGAGCGTCGTCTACTGCAACCAGGTCGGCGGCCAGGACGAGCTGGTCTTCGACGGCGACTCGATGGTGGTCGCGCCGGACGGGGAGCTGCTGGGCCGGGCGCCGCAGTTCGTCGAGCACCTGCTCACCGCTGACCTGACCATCGACCCGGACTCGGTCCCCGAGCGGCGCGAGGGCCGGATCGGGCCGATGACGGTCACCCGGCACGTGGTCTCCGAGCAGCCGGTGCCCGCGTTCGACGCGCAGCCGCCGTCGATCGCCGCGCCGCTGGAGGACTGCGAGGAGGTCTGGCGGGCGCTGGTGCTGGGCCTGCGCGACTTCATCGACAAGAACGGCATGCCCTCGGTCGTGCTGGGCCTGTCCGGCGGCATCGACTCGGCGGTGTGCGCCGCGCTCGCCGTCGACGCCCTCGGCCCCGACCGCGTCTACGGCGTGGGCCTGCCGTCGAAGTACTCCAGCGAGCACTCGCTGGCCGACGCGGAGGACCTCGCCAAGCGGACCGGGCTGCACTACACCGTCGTCCCGATCGCGCCGATGGTCGACGCCTACCACTCGCAGGTGGAGCTCTCCGGCGTCGCGGCGGAGAACCTGCAGGCGCGGGTGCGGGGCACGCTGCTCATGGGGTTGTCCAACCAGCACGGCCACCTGCTGCTCACGACCGGCAACAAGAGCGAGATCGCGGTGGGCTACTCGACGCTCTACGGCGACTCGGCCGGCGGCTTCGCCCCGATCAAGGACGTCCCCAAGACCCTCGTGTGGGAGCTGGCCCGCTGGCGCAACGCGTACGCCCGCGACCGCGGCGAGACCGAGCCGATCCCGCAGAACTCGATCGACAAGCCACCGTCGGCCGAGCTGGCCCCCGGCCAGGTGGACACCGACTCGCTGCCCTCCTACGAGGAGCTCGACGCGGTCGTCGCCGACTACGTCGACCGCGACCTCGGGATGGCCCAGCTGCTCGAGCGCGGCCACGACCCGGAGGTGGTGGCCAGGGTGCTGCGGCTGGTGGACGCCGCGGAGTTCAAGCGCCGGCAGTCGGCCCCGGGAACGAAGATCAGCCTGAAGGCGTTCGGCCGGGATCGGCGTCTGCCGATCACCAACCGCTGGCGGGAGAGCCTGCCCAGCGTCCGCGAGGGAGCGGCATCACACTCATGACGGAATCCGTCCTGTACGGCGGGGGGTCGACCGCCCGGGTCCGCGTGCACCACCTGCAGCAGGCCAAGGAGCGCGGCGAGAAGTGGGCGATGCTCACCGCCTACGACACGGTCAGCGCGTCGGTGTTCGAGGAGGCCGGCATCCCGGTGCTCCTGGTCGGCGACTCCGGCGGCAACGTCGTCCTCGGCCTGGACAGCACGGTCCCGGTGACCGTCGAGGACATCCTGCTCATGACGAAGGCGGTCACCCGGTCGACGAGGCGGGCGCTGGTCGTCGCCGACCTGCCGTTCGGCAGCTACGAGGCCGGACCGCAGCAGGCGCTGGCCACCGCCGTCCGGATGATGAAGGAGGGCGGCGCGCAGGCGGTCAAGCTCGAGGGCGGGACGCGGGTCGCGCCGCAGATCCGGGCGCTGACCGAGAACGGCGTCCCGGTGATGGCGCACATCGGCTTCACGCCGCAGAGCGAGCACGCCCTGGGCGGCTTCCGGGTGCAGGGCCGCGGCGCGGGCGCCGAGCAGCTGCTCGCCGACGCGCACGCCGTCCAGGAGGCCGGCGCCTTCGCCGTGGTCATGGAGATGGTCCCGGCGCCCCTGGCCGCGCAGGTGACCAAGGAGCTGGCCATCCCGACCATCGGCATCGGCGCCGGCGTCGACTGCGACGCCCAGGTGCTGGTCTGGCCGGACATGGCGGGGATGACCGGCGGGCGGGTGCCGCGGTTCGTCAAGAAGTACGCCGACCTGCGGGCCGAGCTGCTGCGGGCGGCGCGGGAGTACGCCGACGAGGTCCGCAGCGGCGCGTTCCCCGGTCCCGAGCACTCCTTCGATTGATCGTCCTCCGGACGATCGACCGCGGCCAACGGCCGTCCCCTGTTGCGCGGAGCCGCTGCGTCCCTCCTCGCGGAGGCTCAGACGTCGGTGACGCGGATGCCGGCGTGCGCCTTGTACCGGCGGTTGACCGAGACGAGGTTGATCGTCAGCGCCTCGACCTGGCGGGCGTTGCGCAGCCGGCCGGCGTAGACGCCGCGCATCCCGGGCAGCCGGCCGGCCAGCGCCTGCACGGTGTCGGTGGCCTCGCGCACGTCCCCCACCACCATGACGTCGCCGTCGAGGGTGGGCCGGGAGAGGTCCTCGAGCAGGACGGCGGACAGGTGGTGGAACGCGCCCACGACGTGCGAGTCGGGCAGCAGCGCCGCCGCCTGCTGGGCGACCGACCCCTCGGGCACGTCGAGGACGTAGGCCCCCAGCTCGTCGAACGCCATCGGGACGACGCAGTCGACGACGACCTTCCCGGCCAGCGGCGTGGCCAGGTCGGCGAGGGTGTCGGCGTGCCCGGCGAACGGCACGGCGACGATCACCAGGTCCGCCGCGCCCGCGACGTCGACGTTCGACCCGCCGCGCACCGACACCTCGACGCCCCCGGCGGCCACCGCGGCCCGGCCGGCGACCTCCTCGGCCACCGCGGCGGCCCGCTCGGCGTCCCGCGAGCCCAGCAGCACCCGCTGACCGGCCGCGGCCAGCCGCACGGCGAGCCCCCGGCCCTGCGGACCGGTGCCGCCGACCACCCCGACGACCAGGTCATCCACCGAGCGTCCGTCCGTCACGTGGCCACCTCCCACACCGCCGGACCGCCCGGCGTCCCTCAGCCGATCATGCCGGGGCGCTCGCCGGGCTCTGCGCTCACTCCCCTTCCCAGGCGCGGTCCTCGGCGGTCAGCTTCTCCTCCCGGTCGGCCACCGACTGCAGCGCGTGCTCGGCCTCCTCGCGGGTGGCGTACGGACCGAGCCGGTGCCGCTCGGCGCAGCCGTCCCGGTCCTCGACGGTGTGGTGCTTGAGGCAGTAGAACCACGGCCCCTGCGGCATGTGCGCCTCCTCGCGATCGCGTGCTGGGCAGCTCACCCTGCCACCCTCAGACGTCGACCATCACCTGGTCGTGACGGGCGTAGAACGCGGTCATCTCCTCCGGCGACAGCTGCCGCCCGCTGCGGCGCAGCTCGGCCATCTCGGCGAAGAACTGCTCGCGGGCGATGCCGGGCGCGAACAGGATGAGGAACGAGGTCGGCTCGTCGCCGTCGTTGCGGAAGCCGTGCACGCCACGCTCGTGCACCAGCGCGAAGTCACCGGGGCGGTGCGGCCGCCAGGCGCCGTCGGCGAAGACGGTCAGTTCCCCGGAGAGCACGTAGAAGGACTCCGAGAACGTCTGGTGGTAGTGCGGCGCGGCCCCGGCGCTGCGCGGCCCGACGGTGTACTCGACCAGGCCGTAGCGCCCGGCGGTCTCCGAGCCGGGGGCGACCATGCGCACCGAGCTGGTGGGCCCGTTGGGGACCAGCGGGTGGTCGGTCAGCGTGCGGACGACGACCCGGCCGGGGTCGGGGTGCGACATGACCGCCACCCTGGCACCGGCGTCCGGTCGGCGTCGACCGGAGCCGCCGCCCGCGGAACTCGCCGGACTCGCGACGCTCAGCACCTCCCACTGGCCGCTCCCGTACGGCATCCTGCAACCGTGACCGTGCGGCGACGCAACGAGACCGACACACCGCGCAGCGCACCGAGCACGGCGGCCAGCCGCGGGCCGGAGCACCGGGTCGCCGTCATGACCCTCGCGATCCTCACCTTCCTCGGCGGCCTCGTCGGCTGCGTGACCCTGCTGGTCGAAGGCGCCGTGCACCCCGGGACCGCCCGGATCTGGTTCGCGGTGGTGATGCTGTCCTGCCTGGGGGTGTCGCTGCCGCTGGCGGTGCGCCAGCGGGCCGGTCCCTGGGCCACCTTCGGCCTGGTGCTCCTCGGCCACGTCGTCTACGTGGTGTCCGTCCTCAGCATCGAGGTGCCCCGGCACGCGCCACCCCTGCTGCTGCTCTTCCCGTGCTTCGTCGCGGCCTGGTTCCTGGGGCCGTGGATGGTCGGCGTCAGCATGCTGATGACCGTCCTGTCCAGCGGCATCGCGCTGAAGCACGAGGCGACGGAGTCCCTGCCGGGGTTGCTCGTCGGGGTGGCGGTCACCGCCGGGGTGCTCAACGGCGCCTCGCTCGGCGTCTACGTCCTGCGCCGCCGCGTGCAGCGGCTGCTGGAGGCCACCCAGGCGCTGTCGAACCTGGACCCGCTCACCGGCCTGGCCAACCGGCGGTCGCTGGTCGAGCAGGCGCCGCGCGTGTGGCGCCAGGCCCGCCGGGAGGGCTCCCGGGTCGGGGCGATGGTGCTCGACCTCGACCACTTCAAGCGGCTCAACGACAGCCACGGGCACGCCGCCGGGGACGCGGTCCTGCAGGCGGTCGCGGTGTCCCTGTCGGCCACGGTCCGGCCCAGCGACGTCCTGGCCCGCATCGGCGGGGAGGAACTGGTCGTGCTGGGCCTGGTCAGCGACTCCGCCGAGGCCGCGCGGCTGGCCGAGCGGCTGCGCGGCGCGGTGGCCCGCAGCCGCACCGCGGACGGCCACGCGGTGACGGCGTCCATCGGCATCGCGCTGGTCCGGCCGAGCGACGGGGAGGACGCCGCCGACGCCATGTGGCGGCTGCTCGACCAGGCCGACGGCGCCATGTACGAGGCCAAGCAGGCCGGACGCGACCGGGTCGTCGCCGTCCTCCCCCGCCAGCGCAGCGTGCGGCTGCGGGACAACCACCCGCAGGAGGGCGCGCCCGCCGGCGAACCGGCCTGAAGCAGGACCCCCGCGGGGGTCGTGCGGCTCGACCGGTGCGGACGCCGGTTGTCTGGTTCCCTGTCCTCGTGACCCTCGTCGCGCCGGACCCGCTCCGCGCGGGGCCGTTGCCGCTGCGGGTGCAGGCCGACGTCCGCGACCGGTGGCTGACCCAGCGGGTGCTGGACCTGCTGCCCGGGCTCATGGACCGCGCCGGCATCGACCTGTGGCTGGTGGTCGGCCGGGAGTACAACGAGGACCCCGTCCTGGCCACGCTCCTGCCTGCGACCTGGCTGTCCGCGCGGCGCCGCACGATCCTGGCGCTGCACCGCAGCGACGACGGCGTCACCGCGGTCGCGGTCTCCCGCTACCCCGTCGGCCAGTTCCTCCCCGCCTGGTCCCCCGAGGACGACGGCGCGCCGGCCACCGAGGCGGCGCAGTGGGCCGAGGTGCGCCGCCTCGTGGAGCAGGCCGACCCCCGGCGGATCGGGATCGACGTGTCGGCGGACTTCGCGCTGGCCGACGGCCTGTCGCACACCGAGCACGGGCAGCTGACCGAGGCGCTGGGCCCCTTCGCGGCGCGGCTGGTGCCGGCCGAGGACCTGGCGGTCGGCTGGCTGGAGACGCGGCTGCCGGAGGAGATCGCCGCGCTCGACGGGCTCAACCGGCTGGTCCGCACCGTCGTCGAGGAGGCCTTCTCCCCCGCCGTCCTGACCGTGGGCGAGACCACCGCCACCGACCTGGCCTGGTGGCTGCGCCAGCGGTTCGCCGACCTCGGCGTCGGGCCCTGGTTCCACCCCGTGGTCGACCTCCAGCGGGCCGGGGTGCCGCCGGCCGCGGAACGCGGTGCGCTGCTGCCCGCCGTCCCCTACGACGTGCCGGTCGAGCCCGGCGACCTGGTGCACTGCGACGTCGGCGTGTCCAGCCTCGGGCTGAAGACCGACAGCCAGCGCAACGGCTACGTCCTGCGGCCGGGCGAGACCGACGCCCCGGCGGGGCTGCGGACGGCGCTGGCGACGGGCAACCGGCTGCAGGACCTCACCGTCGGGCAGTTCGTCACCGGCCGCACCGGCAACGAGGTGCTCGCCGCCGCGCGGTCGGCCGCCGCGGCCGAGGGGATCGACGGGGACGTCTACTCGCACCCGGTGGGCTTCCACGGGCACGGCGCCGGCCCGGTGATCGGCATGTGGGACGACCAGCGCGGCGTCCCCGGGGCCGGGGACCGCGTGCTGCACCCCGACACCGTCTACGCCTTGGAGCTCTGCGTCCGCGTGCCGGTGCCGGAGTGGGGCGGCCAGCCGGTGCGGATGGCGCTGGAGGAGGGCATCGCGCTCACCGACGAGGGCGTGACCTACCTGGGCGACCGGCAGACCGAGCTGGTTCTCATCCCCGCCGGCTGACCCTCACAGCTCGAGGGCACCTTCTCCTCCTCGTTCCGAGTCACCGAATCCTGACCACGTGCGACGTGCGCGGGGAATGGCATCCCGCCATTCTCCGGCCGAGCCGACAACGGCGGGTCCCAGCCCGTCGGGCGGGGCCTTTGGACGGTTCTGAGACTGCGCGGGCCCCATTACGGTCCCCTCGGCACCACGAGGTGTCGCCAGGAACCCACACAAGGGGGCCATCATGGAAATGACCGCTCGCCGCGTCCTCCTGGCCACGACGTTCGGCGCAGCCGTGGTCACCGGTCTGGTCACCCCCGGCATGGCCCAGGCCGAGGTCGCTCCGTACGACTGCGGTTGGGACTACGACTGGGACGGTGACGGCGACCGCGATCGGGACGACTACGACTGGTGGTACGACCGTCACCGTTACCACGACCACCACGAGGGCGACGACACACGCGAGGAGTGCGAGGAATAGTCAGTCAGGCGCGGCGCCCTCGGACGCCGCGCCCCTTCCGCGATCCATTCCGCCCTCTTCCCGCGGGCTCTGCCTCAGCGCTTCTTGCGCGCCTCGGCGGTCTCCTTGTCGTTCGCCTTCTGGATGGCGTCGACCAGTTCGTCCTTGGTCATCGTGGAGCGACCGGAGACGTCGAGCTTCTTCGCGATCTCCATGAGGTGCTCCTTGGAGGCGTTGGCGTCGACGCCGCCCTTGGTCTCCCGGTTGGTGTCCCGGCCGCCCTCGGCCTGCGGGTCGCTGGGGCCCTTGTGGTCCTTCGGCTCCCAGTGGTCGCCGACCTTCTCGTGGGTGTGCTTCACCGCGGCCCACGCCACCTGGTTGGCCCGGCGCTCGTCGTCGTAGGAGTCCATCGCCGAGTCGTGCGCCTTGGCGAAGGTCCGCTGCGCCTTCTCGTCGGACCGCTCCAGGGTGCTCGGGATCTCGTCCTTCTTCGCCTTCCCGCTCTTCGTCGTCTTCGGCATGGCCTGCCCCTACCCCGGCCGGGCCTCAAGATCACATGCGCAGGAACGGGACCAGGGCCGCGACCAACTCGTCGGGCGCCTCCTCGGCCACGTGGTGGCCGCTGTCGATCGGCCCGCCGCCGCGCAGGTCGGCGGTCCAGGTCGCCCAGATCGCCCGCGGGTCGCCGTGCAGGTCCTCGAGGTCGTCGCGGGCCGACCACAGCACCAACGTGGGGCAGCCGACCCGCCGTCCGGCGGCGCGGTCGGCCTCCTCGGCGGCGCGGTCCACGGTCAGGCCGGCCCGGTAGTCCTCGAGCATGGCCCGCACGGTGCCGGGGTCGGCGATGGCGCGGCGGAAGTCGGCGTGGTTCTCCGGCCCCATGCGTTCGGCGCGGCCCGGGGCGAGGGCGCCGTACCACGCGTCGGGGTCGGCGGTGATCGCCCGCTCGGGCTTGTCGGGCTGGGCGAAGAAGAACCAGTGCCACCAGGCGGCGGCGAACCGGGCGTCGGCGCGGTCGAGGTGCTCGACGATCGGGACGCAGTCGACCACGGCCAGGTGCGTGGTCGCCCCCGGGTGGTCCAGCGCCGTCCGCAGTGCCACGTAACTGCCCCGGTCGTGCCCGACCACGGCGAAGCGCTCGTGGCCGAGGCGGCGCATCAGCGTGACGACATCGCTCGCCATCGCCCGCTTCGAGGCCTGCGCGTGGTCGTCGGCCGGCGGCGGCGCCGTGGACTGCCCGTAACCGCGCAGGTCGGGGCAGACGACGCTGTGCCCGGCCTCGGCCAGCCGTGGCGCCACCCGGTGCCAGGTCGTGTGGGTCCGCGGGTGGCCGTGCAGCAGGACGACCGGCGGCCCCGACCCGCCGGTGCGCACCCGCAGCGTCACCCCGTCGGCGACGTCGACCCGCTGCTCGGGAAAGCCGGGGAAGAACCCGCTCAGGGCAGGTCCGCGGTGTCCTCGGAACGCCGGTGCGCCCCCTGCGCGTCGTCCGGGTCGGCGTGCACGGTCCGCTCCTCGGACTCGGCCAGGATCACCTCGGCCGCCACCTCTTCCATGCCGCTGCCCTGCATCCCCTCCTCCTCGGGCAGCAGCTGCGAGCGGGTGCGGACGTTGTCCTCGGTCACGTTGGCCAGCGCCTCCCGGCTGGGCTCCTTCTGCGTGGTCATCTCAGAACCGCTCCTGTTCGGTGCCGATGCCGAGCGCCCGCGCGACGTCCTGCACGTTGTCGAACCGCCGGCCGGCGGGCAGCCGGCGCAGGTCGCCGAGCACCCGGTCGGGCGCGTTCGCCTCCTCCGCCTTGGCCACGAGGGTGTCCCGGTCGGCCGGCCACACCTCCTTGCCGAGGGCCTCGGCGATCGCCGCGCGGTGCTCGACGTCAGCGGTGGAGGTGCCGGGAGAGGTGGCGGGCTGGTGCGGGTCGGTCATCGGGAGCTCCTCACTGGGGCTGGGGCGTGGACTCGTCGGTGTAGCGGAGGACGGCGGCCACCGGGATGTCACCGGGCATCGCCGACCGCGGGACGACGACGACGCCGGCCGCGCTGGCCACCGCGGCCGCCAGCAGCCCGGCCTGAGCAGGGACGACGGTGCCGTGCGTGCCCAGCGCGTCCATGTCGTGCTGGTCGACACCGAGCTCGAGCGGCGAGTTCCCGACGATGAGCGTGTCGTCGGCATCCTGCTGGTCGGCGAGGACGAGCGTCTCGACCTGGCCCTTGCGCAGCGCCTCGACCACCGAGGCCTTGCCCGTCACAGCCAGGCCGTGGGCGCCGGCCGAGGCGAGCTTCTCGACGACGTCGGCCTCCTCGCGGGCCTCGTGCTCGGCGACCAGTTCGGCGGTCCGCCGTTCCACCGGCTCGCGGTCGGCACCGGCCGCGCGGCCCCCCTCGTCCATGGACACCACGAGGTCCGACCACAGGTCGCTGGCCCGGTCGGTGAGGATCTGCCGGGCCCGGACGTCGCCGGCGAGCAGGACGAACTGCGGGTGCAGCCGGCGGACCAGCGAGGCGATCCGCTCGGCGACGTTGTCGGCGTTGTGGATCCACTTGTTCTCGGCGTTGTGCTGGTAGCGGTGGTGCGCCCAGCCGCCGCCCTGGAACTTGCGGATCTGGAAGCTGTCGCCCTCGACCTCGTCCTCGATCTCCGGCCGGCCGACGAGGCTGGCCACCGAGATGTCGGCGCCGACCCGGTCGGTGACGACGACGATGTGCGGCACCCGGCCGGGCAGCTGGCGGAGCACCGGCATGAGGTCGGGCGCGGGCGAGTACTCGGCGACCTCCTGCCGCGGCACGTCGACCAGCGGCTGGTCCAGGACGACGGTCCCGTCGGCGGCCACGACGAGGGCACGGCCCCGCAGGGTGGCGATCTCCCCGCCGTCGTTCGCCTCGAGCAGCCGGCTGCGGACGGCCTCGACGACCGTCTCCGGCGCGCCCTGCTCGCTGAGCCGCTCGGTGATCGCGCGGACCCGCAGCTCGACCTCGGTGTCGGCGTTCTCGGTGGTGTGCGTGACGTCGGCGCACACGGTGGCGTAGGGCCCGGAGGCGCTGAAGACCGGCTCCAGGAAGGACACGTCCATGAGGTGGGGACCACTCCTCGATCGCTGTCGATGAGAACAGCGGGGCCCGTGGTGGGCGCTCCCGCCTCCGCCCGCCTACCCACCGACCGTGGCCTCACACCCGGTGTCGGATCCGCGGGAACGGGTAGGCGGGGCCTCATGACCGAGCACGACCAGTTGCCGCTGCCCGACTACGACCACCTGCCGGTCGACGGCCTGACCTCGCGGATCCGCACGCTGGACGCGGCCGGGCTGGAGACGCTGCTCGCGTACGAGCGCGCCCACGCCAACCGGCTGCAGGTGGTGACGATCATGGAGAACCGGCTGTCCTCCCTGCGTGAGGGCGCCCAGCCCTCCGGTGGGGACCCGGCGGCCGCGGCCGCCGACGACCCGGTGCACGCCGCGGCCGGCTCCAAGGTCTCCGAGGCGACGTCCGGCCCGCCGATGAACCCGCCGTCCCAGGGCGACCCGACCAACCCGGCTCAGCCCCGCTCCACCGGCTGAGCCCCGCCGACCGGCGCCGGCGGGGTGCGGGAGCGCAGGAGACCTGCGCTCCCGCACCTCGCTCAGCCGCTGAAGGCGTCGACGATGTCCATCGCCGCCGGCCCGAGCAGGACGATGAACAGCGTCGGCAGGATGCACAGGATCAGCGGGAAGATCACCTTCACCGGGATCTGCATCGCCTTCTCCTCGGCGCGCTGCCGCCGCTTGAGTCGCATCTCCTGCGCCTGGG
Source organism: Geodermatophilus sp. SYSU D00708 (assembly GCF_054050115.1). Classification (NCBI taxonomy): domain Bacteria; kingdom Bacillati; phylum Actinomycetota; class Actinomycetes; order Geodermatophilales; family Geodermatophilaceae; genus Geodermatophilus; species Geodermatophilus sp. SYSU D00708. Next base: position 30,672 of record NZ_JBJGYS010000042.1, read on the forward strand.
TGCGCAGCACGTCGGCGATGGAGACGCCGTACGCGTCGGCCTGGACCACCGCGCGGATGAACCGTTGCAGGTCCGGGACCGCGGTCCGCTCGGCCAGCGCCAGATAGGCCTCCCGCCGCGGCTGGCCCACCGCGATGTCCTGCAGCGTGCGGACGAGTTCCTCGGCCAGCGGTCCGCGCCCGTTGCGCCCGGCGCGCGCCAGCGCCGCCTCGAAGCCCAGGCCGGCCTCCACCGCGATGGTCATCTGGTCGAGGGTGTCGGCCAGCTCCAGCCCGATGGCCTGTTGCCGCTCCTGCGCCCGGCTGTACAGGAGCAGTTCGGGGACCACGTAGGCCACGCCGGTGACCACGAGCGCCATCAGCACGGTCAGCGGGCCCGGCCGCGCCACGACGAGGAGTGCCCCCAGGCCCCCGGCGATCGCGGCCAGCACCAGTTTGGCCGCGACCAGCCGCGGGACCGGCCAGTCGGCAGGACGCCCGGCGGCCCCGGCGAGCCGGTTGAGCCGGGCGACGGTGCCCGCCGGGGTGAGCGCGCCGGCCAGCCCGGCCAGCGGGCCGGGGCGCGGGCGGACGGCAGCCGGCCCGACCGGGTCCAGCCCACGGGTCAGGTTGGCCCGCGAGCGGGCGGCGGCGTCCTGCGGACGGGCGAACACCGCCCAGCCCAGCAGCGGGAGGGCGAGGGCCACGACGGCGGCCGCGGCGTACACGGGGACCGGTGTCATCAGAACCTGATCCGGACGGTCTTCCGCAGCCACAGCCCGCCGACCACGAGGAGCACCGCGGCGATCCCGATCATGGTGTATCCGGCCAGGCTCGAGGTGAAGGCGGACAGGTAGTCGGGGTTGACCACGGACAGGAAGGTGACGACGCCGAACGGCAGGGCCATCAGGACGATCGCCGACAGCTTGCCCTCCGCCGACAACGCCTTGACCTGACGGCGGATCGCGTTGCGCTCGCGGATCGTGTGCCCGACCGTGTCCAGGACCTCGGCGAGGTTGCCGCCGACCTCGCGGTGGATGGCGATCGCCTGGGCCGTCCACCGGAAGTCGTCGCTGTCCATCCGCTCGGCCACCTCGTCCAGGGCGTCGCCGAGGTCGCGGCCGACCCGGGTCTCGTTGACGATGCGGGCGAACTCCTCACAGGTGGGGGCGGCGGCCTCGACCGACACCGAGTCGACCGCGCGGAGCAGGCTGTGCCCGGCTCGCAGGCTGCTGGCCATGAGCTGCAGCGAGTCGTCGAGCTGGTCGGCGAAGGCCGCCTGGCGGCGGCTCGTGCGGAACCTGACCGACAGCCGGGCGGCCAGTGGCGCGGCAACGGCGAGGACGCCGGCCATGAGCACCCCGCCCAGCAGCAACCCGAGCGCGCCGAGCACCAGGGTGGCCAGCCCGACGAGCAGCACGACGTCGGGCAGGGACATGGCCACCCCGGCCCGCTCCAGCGCGGCGGCTCCGCCGGCCACCCGGCCGCGCTTGACGAGCACCCGCTCGACGGCGGCACCGGCGGCGGCCGACGCACCGGCCAGCGCCGACGGGGCCGGCCCGACCGTGGGGTCCAGCCGGCTCAGCGGTACCCGCCGCGGGCCGGCGGGGAGCACGACCAGCGCGAGGAGCAGCAGGGCGGCGGTGACGGCGAGCAGCCCGAGCAGGAGCAGGCCCGGTGACATCAGGCCCACCCCCGCCGCACCGGCTCCACGACCCCGAAGACCCGTGGCGACAGGGTGATGCCGAGCTCGTCGAAGCGGTCGGTGAAGCGCGGCCGGACGCCGGTGGGCACCGGCTTGCCGAGGAACCGGCCGGCCGCGTCCACGCCGGCCGAGTAGTCGAAGAGGAAGGCGTCCTGGAGGGTGACGGTCTCGCCCTCCATCCCCTGCACCTCGGTCACGTGGGTGACCCGGCGGGTGCCGTCGCGCAGCCGGGTGAGCTGGACGACGACGTCCACCGCGGAGGCGATCTGCTCCCGGATGGCGCGCAGCGGGAGGTCCATGCCGGCCATGAGGACGAGCGTCTCCAGCCGGGCGATGGCGTCCCGCGGGGAGTTGGCGTGCACCGTGGACAGCGAGCCGTCGTGCCCGGTGTTCATCGCCTGGAGCATGTCCAGGCTCTCCCCGCCGCGGCACTCCCCGACCACGATCCGGTCCGGCCGCATCCGCAGCGAGTTGCGCACCAGGTCCCGGATGGTGATCGCGCCCCTGCCTTCGATGTTCGGCGGCCGCGACTCCAGCCGGACGACGTGGTCCTGCTGCAGCTGCAGCTCGACGGCGTCCTCGATGGTGACGATCCGCTCGTCCTCGGGGATGAACGAGGACAGCACGTTGAGCAGGGTCGTCTTCCCGGTGCCGGTGCCGCCGGAGACGATGACGTTGAGCCGGGCCTCGACGCAGGCCCGCAGCAGCTCGGCCATCTCCGGCGACAGGGTCCCGAAGCCGATGAGGTCGTCGACGGTGAAGGGGTCCTTGGCGAACTTGCGGATGGTCAGCGTCGACCCGCTGAAGGCCAGCGGCGGGATGATCGCGTTGACCCGGGAGCCGTCGGCCAGGCGCGCGTCGACCAGGGGCGAGGACTCGTCGATCCGGCGTCCCACCCGGGAGACGATGCGGTCGATCACCCGGCGCAGGTGCTCCTCGGAGGTGAACCGGGCGCCGGACCGGACGAGCTTGCCGCCCTGCTCGACGTAGACGTTGTCCGGGCCGTTGCACATGATCTCGGTGACCGCCGGGTCGTCGAGGAGCTTCTGCAGCGGTCCGAAGCCCAGGACGTCGTCGGCGAGCTCGGCGGTGAGCCGCTGCCGCTCCTCGGCGCTGAGCGGGACCCGCTCCTCCTCGACGACCTCGTCGAGCTCACCGAGCACGAGGGCCCGCAGCCTGTCCTCGGACAGGGACGGGTCGTTCATCCGGTTGCCCATGCGCTCGAACAGCGCCTTGGCCACCCGGTCCTTGAGCTTGGTGAGCGCGTCGGGCGGCGGCGGGGCGGTCGGCGGGACCGGCCGGGGCGTGGGCACCGCGGACGGTGGGGTCGGCACCGGCACGGCGGGCGTGGGAGTGTCGGCAGCCGCGTGCCGGCCCTGGACGGCGGCGAGACGCGAGGCGAGGTTCACGGCACCCTCCCGTTCAGCCGGGCGGGGGTCACGACGCCGCCCGGTGCCTGGCCCGGTACCGGCCGGGCTTCACCAGTGGGGTCGCGGCGAACCGGGCGACGAGCCGCCGCAGCTCCTTGACCGCAGGGTCCTTGCGCCCGCTGGCGAGGATGGGCACGCCCTGGTTGGTGGACGCCGGCACCGCGGCCGACCGCGGGATGACGACGTCCACCCCTGTGCCGATCGTCGTCTCGACGTCGCGCACGGACAGCCCGCCCTTGGCGTCGGCCAGGTTCATGACCACGTGCCGTCCGGCCGGGATCATGCACAGCTCACGGAGGACGTCGAGCTCCTTGCGCAGCCCCCGGACGCCGGGGACGTCCATGCTGCTGAGCATCACCACGTCGGTCGCCCGGTCGAGCGCGGCGAGGGTCTGCTCGGACAGCCCGGGCGCGGTGTCGACGACGACGTACCGGAACTCCCTCGTCAGCGCGCTCAGCAGCCGGGTGACGTCGGCCCCGCTGACGGCGTCGCCGGCCGCTGGGGACTCGGCCCCGCAGACGGCGTAGAGCCCGCTCGGGTGCCGGGTGAGGAAGGTCTTGAGGACCATCGTGTCCTCGCTGGCCGGCCCCTGGACGGCGTCCGGCAGCGTGTACTCCGGGAGCAGCCCGAGCGCCGAGGCGACGTCCCCGAACTGGACGTCGAGGTCGACCAGCACCGTCGACTGCGGCGCCGCGGTGGTGAGACCGAGCGCGAGGTTGGTGGCGACCGTCGTCTTGCCGACCCCACCCTTGGGCGAGGCGATGGTGATGACCCGCCCGGTGTACCGGGCGGTCTCCTCCACCGGGCGCAGCACGCGCCGGCGGCCGGCCGCCGCCGAGCCGGCCCGGTCCACGGCACCACGGATCTCCTCGGGGCCGGCAGCCGGGGCGAGCAGGTCACGGATGCCGGTCCGCATCGCCGCCTGCAGCATCTCGGGCGAGGGCTCGGCCAGCAGGACGACGCTGATGCCGGGGCACTGGACGTCGAGCCGCTGGGCGAGCGTGAGCACCTCCAGCGGCGGTGCGAGCGGCCCGATCAGGAGCACGTCGGGCAGTTCCCCGTCGACCAGCTGCTCGAACAGCCGTGCCGGGTCGCCCGGCAGGCGGCCGGGCGGCAGCACCTGCACGTCGCCGTCGACCGCGGCGTGCACCCGCTGGACGAGGTCGTCGTCTGCTGCGGCCAGGACCACCCTGCTCATGCCTTCTCCTCGCTGGCGCTCGTCGCCGGCATTCGCCGGGCTGCTCCGTTCACTGGTGAGCTCGCAAGCTCGCTCACTTGCTGCCTCCGTAGACGGTGCCGAGACCGGCGAGCAGGTCGCCGTAGACGTTGCCCTGGTGGACGATCGTGGTGTCGTCGGAGTCCGCGCCCTCGGGCTCGAGCGCGAGCCAGACGGTGCCGTGCTCCATGCCGAAGACGACGAGTTCGGCGTCCCGGGCCCGCACGGCGACGGTCACCATGAGGTTCCCCGTCGGAGCCGCGCCGCCCGAGGAGGCCGTCTCCGTCCCGCTCCCGGTCTCGGCGGCGGGGGCGCCCTGGACCTGGGTGACCAGGACGCCGTGCAGGGTCGCGTGCGTGACGCCGACCTTCTTGCCGGCCTCGTTCTCGAGGTCCATGGAGACGTAGACGCCGATCTCGTCCCCGGCCGCGACCCGGCCGCCGACGGCGCGCTGCGGCTCGAGCAGGATGCTCACCTCGGACGTGCCCTCCGGAGGCGCGACGGTGCCGGGGACGGCGTCCTCGGGGGCGGCGAACCGGCCGGCCAGCAGCTGCTCGCCGGGCTGGAGGTCGACGGTGGCCACCTGCCCGGCGAGCGCGGACAGGTCGGTGACCCGGCCCTCGACGGCGGCCTTGGCGGGCAGCTGCTCGGTGCGCACGAGGTCGGCGACGGCGTCGCCGGCTGTCCCCGCGGGGATCAGCTCGTTGACGACCAGCACCTCGACGGTGCGGACACCGGCCAGGGCGCGAGCGTCGGCGCCGCGCACGTAGGCCAGGAGGACCACGGTGCCGGCGACGGCGAGGACGAGTGCCGCGGCGGCGGCGAGGAGTCGGCGTCTCACGGGGCCCCTATCGGATCAGTCGGAGGACGGACGCCCCGGTCACCGGCGTGCTCGGGTCGTAGTGGAAGCGGTCGGACATCTCGACGAAGCGGGTGAAGTAGCCGCTGATGCAGCGCTCGTTGCCCCCGCACGGCCTGGGCGAGGTGCTGAACTGGCCGCCGAAGTGGTAGCCGGTGATACGGAACGCCGCGTAGGCGTAGACGTGGTACCAGGCGCTGCTGCCGGTGCCCCCGGACTCGTCGAAGAGGGGCAGGAGCACCGTCTCCCCGATGAGGTCCGCGACGTAGGACGGCGCGCAGACCGACGGCGGCGTGTTCCCGGTGGACGAGTAGGACCGCTCGTTGCGGGCGCTGGCCGCCTCGCACCGCGCCGGCGGGGTGTCGAGATAGGCGAACCCGCCGGGGACGACGTTGTGCGAGGGCCCGGTGCAGCCGACCGTGTTCGACGTCTTCGTGAAGTAGACCGTCCGGACGGTCGTGCCGGAGGGCAGGCCGCCGTCGGTCTGCTGGGCGAACTCGCACCAGGAGAAGGTCAGCGGCAGGACGGCTGTCCCGCGGCTGGGGCCGCCCCAGGCGACGGTGGCCGCGGCCTCGACCTGCGTGGACTCGTGACCGAGGACAGGGGCGAACCAGTGCTCGGTCGGTGTGCTGCCGGTGACCGTGACGCGGGTCGGTGCACTGCCCAGCACGGGTGGCGCGGCCGTGGCGTCGCCGAGGTTGGCGTCGACCAGGTCCTGCGCGGTCGCCTGCATGTCGCCGCAGGCGCCCAGGGCGCAGTCTCGGGCGACGGCGAGGGCGGCGGCGTCGGCGGCGGTCTGCAAGCGGGCCTTCTCCGCGTACAGCGCGCCGACGTCGACGGCGATGGCCGTGAAGCCGAGCACCGGGACCAGCAGCAGCGCCATGAGGACGGCGGAGGCGCCGCGCTCATCGGCGAGCCGGCGGCGGACCCGCGCGAACCGGCGGTGGCTCAGCCGTTGCACCGCATGACCCCTGTCCCGCTCAGGTCGATGCTCGCGCCGAAGAAGTCGGTGAGGAACGGCATCGGGTAGTCGATGGTGACGCGCACGTTGGTGGTGCCGGTCCCGGTCGTCGGGCAGGCGCCGGGCGTGATGGCGATCTGGGCGTCGGTGATCGCCGGGACGAGCGTGGGGGCGGCGTTGCGGACGGCGGTGCGCGCGGCGGCACGGTCGTTCTGCAGCGCCATCACCCGGGCGCCCTCGCGGGCTGCGGCCGACAGCGTGCCCTGCACCTGGAAGGCGTGCCCGAACTCGGCGATGCCCAGCACCAGGACCAGCAGGAGGGGGACGACCATGGCGAACTCCACCGCTGCGGCCCCGCGCTCCTCACGCATGCGCCTGCACACGTCCCCACCTCCTGTCCGTGGTCGTCGTCCGCACGTCCGTGTGCGACCGCGGCGCAGCGGCCCCCGGGGGGAGGGGCCGCGGCGCCGCGGCAGGGGTGCAGAAGGGTCAGCCGGCGGTGGCGCCGCCGCCGGCGGCGTCCTCGAGCGAGCCGCCGATGGAGTTGAAGAGGCCCTCGAGCTCGTCGCTGAGGAACATGACCGCGCCGATGATGGCGATGGCGATCAGGCCGACCATCAGGCCGTACTCGACGGCGGTGGCGCCCTTCTCCTCGCGCTGGACGCGGTCCTTGGCGAGGGAGACGAGGGTGACGAGGGTGGCCAGCGGGTTGCTGAGCAAGTTGAGCACGGGGACTCCCAGGGGGATGGGTGCCGAGCCGGCCCGGATCGGTCGACCCGGCCTCGCGGCAGTGAGGAAGCCGTCGGGCTCTCCGCTCGCCGACTTGAGGGGCGTCCACCCGGTCGGCCGACACGCGCCACTCCCCCGGGCGCACCTCGCCGGCCCGTCTCACGGTCGGTGACGGGGGTCCCCAGGGCCTGACGTGACGGGAGGACCCGTCAGGTCAGCAGCACGCTCCAGCCGATCGAGACCGCGGCGCCGGCCAGCATCGCCGGGCCGAACGGCAGCTCGCCGCGCAGGTCGATGCGCCGGGTGGCGATCAGCCCGAGGGCGACGACCGCCTGGAGGACGAACCCGGCGAGCGCCCCCGCGACGACCGCACCCCAGCCCAGCCAGCCCAGGCACAGCCCGAGGAGGGCGGCGAGCTTCACGTCCCCCATGCCCAGCGCGCCCGGGGAGAGCAGCGCCAGCACGAGGAAGACGGCGAACAGGACGGCGGCCCCGAGGCCGGCACGCAGCAGCGCCGCCCAGGCGCCCTCCACCGCGGCCGGCAGCACCAGCAGCGCCGCGGAGCTCCCGAGAGCCGGCAGCACCACGCGGTTGGGCAGCACCCGGTGCCGCAGGTCGACGACGGCGAGCAGCAGCCCGCAGGCGGCCAGCAGGAGGAACGCGGGCAGCTCCCAGGAGAGCCCGAAGCGCAGGGCGGTGAGGCCGAACAGCAGCGCCGTGGCGACCTGGACGAACGGCGACCGGACGGCGCCCGGCCCGGCCGCGACCAGGTCGCGGAGGCGGGCCGGCTCCGGCCACGGGTACCGACCTGCGGCCCGCGCGACCAGGGCTCCCACGGGCACGCCCAGCACCGCCGCGACGACGGCGCTTCCGAGGTGCCCTGCTCCCACGGCGGGAACCTTGGCACGGCGACGGCCCGCCCTCCGGGAGGCCGCCTCACCATGTCGAGGGAGTTCGGCCGTCTGCCGGTGGGCCCATCGACGCCCGCCTCCCGGCTCCTCGCTCGGCTGCTGCGGACCGGGTGGGGGACGACGACGGCCGCCGCCGCGCACGGGGGTGCGGCCGCTGGCCTGCCTGGCGCACGTG
>NZ_JBJGYS010000043.1:0-32458 GCF_054050115.1 Geodermatophilus sp. SYSU D00708
GTTGAATGTGGGGGCCCGGCGCGCGGGGGCGGCGTCCGCCCCCGCCCGCCGCCCCCGGCCCGCGTGGGCCCGCGCGGCCCCGCCGTGCGTCCGGGCGTCGTCCGCCCCGTCCGTCACACCGTTCCCGCAGCTCACCCCAGGGGGTGAGGCGCACCGTTCGGCTCAAGCCGGGTCGCCGCCACGCCGATGACAACGACAGCCGGGCAGCGCCGATGCCGTGCCGCCGCCCTCCCTCCCCTCCCCGATCCGTGAGGACCACCCCGTGATCCGTGTGACGCGCCTGAACGGAGAGCGGTTCGCGCTCAACCCCGACCTCGTCGAGAGGGTCGAGGGCCACCCCGACACCGTCGTCTTCCTCGTCGATGGGACGAAGTACGTCGTGGCGGAGAGCGTCGAGGACGTCCTCGACGAGATCCGCGAGTACCGCGCGAGCATCCTCGCCACCGCCTACGAGATGGACCGCGGCACCTACCGCTCCGGGTCCCGTCCGGGGGCGGACGACGCGAGCGCCTCCGTCGTCCCCTTCCCGGCCCGCGAGGAGCGCTGACCCGTGGATCCCGCCACCCTGATCGGGTTCGCCATCTCGCTCGTCGCCCTGGTCGTCTTCATGATCCTCGAGGGCGCCGACCCGACGTCCCTGATCTTCCTGCCGGCGATCGTCCTGGTCGTCATCGCGACCTTCGGTGCGGCGGCGGCCAGCCAGACGATGGACGACCTGAAGAAGGTCGGCAACTGGTTCAAGATGGCCGTGCTCCCGGCGAAGGTGCCGCCGCCGACCGAGCAGATCCAGACGCTGGTCAGCCTCGCCGAGAAGGCCCGCAAGGAGGGTCTGCTCGCGCTGGAGGCCCAGGTCAAGGCGATCGACGACCCGTTCCTGCGGCGCGGCCTGCAGATGGGCATCGACGGCACCGACCCGGAGGAGCTGCGCACCGTCCTCGAGTCCGAGATCGCGGCCAAGAAGGCCGAGGACAAGGTCGCCGCCAAGTTCATGAACGCCATGGGCGGCTACGCGCCGACCATCGGCATCCTGGGCTGCATCGTCGGCCTGATGAACGTCATGGGCAACCTCAACGACCCGGAGTCGCTGGGCCCGATGGTCTCCGCGGCCTTCATCGCCACGTTGTGGGGCGTCATGGCGGCCAACTTCTGGTTCCTGCCGATGGGCGCCAAGATCCTCCGGGTCAGCGAGCTGCAGGCCGCCCAGATGGAGCTGCTCGTCGAGGGGATCACCGAGATCCAGGCGGGCACCAGCCCGCGGGCCGTCCGGCTCAAGCTGACCTCGCTGGTGCCGCCGGGCTCGCTGGCCAAGGAAGCGGCCTGACCTCGTGAGCACTGGTCACGGCCGCCGACGCGGCAAGAAGCACGAGGAGCACGAGGAGCACGAGAACCACGAACGGTGGCTGGTGTCCGGCTTCGACATGATGACGCTGCTGTTCGTGCTGTTCGTGGTGCTCTTCGCGATGAGCAAGGTGGACGAGCAGAAGTTCGCCGCCCTGGCCAAGGGCATGGCGGACGCCTTCGGCGGGCCCATCGCCGTACAACCCGGGCCGACGCCGGAGGGCTCGGTGCTCGACGGCCTGCCCGGTGCGGTCGACATCGCCTCGGCGATCGCCCCGGACGAGACCGTCGAGCAGGCCGAGGTCGACGCCGCGGCCGCGCAGGCCGCGCTCGCCGAGGCCCAGCGCGTCGGGGCCGAGGCCCAGGCCGAGTACGACGAGCTGGCCGCCGCGCGGGACCGGATCGAGTCGGCCCTGCGGATGGCCGGCTACGAGGACGCCGCCCGCTTCGAGATCGACGAGCGCGGGCTGGTCGTGCACATCGTGGCCGACCAGGTCCTCTTCGACGCCGAGGAGGCGGTGCTGCGACCGGAGGGCCGGCGGATCCTCGACGCGGTCGCCCCCGCGCTGCGCGCCCTGCCCAACGACCTCGGCGTCGAGGGCCACGCCAACCACCTGCCGGTCACCCCCGGCGGGCCGTGGCCGTCGAACTGGGAGTTGTCGGCGTACCGCGCGACGACCGTCGTCCGCCACCTGGCCGGGGACGGCGTCCCGCAGGAGCGGATGGCGGCCAACGGCTACTCCGACACCCGGCCGCTGGTGCCGGACTCGGACCCGAACGCCGTGACCGTGAACCGCCGCGTCGACGTGGTGGTCATGTCCGACGCCTCCGCGGAGGCCAACGAGTTGCTGCCCGGCCTGGACGCCGGGGCCCAGGAGGAGACCCATGGCTGAGAAGAGCAAGAAGACCGAGGAGACGCCCGAGGACGGCGAGGCCTCGGGTGGTGGCAAGAAGAAGCTCCTGATCATCGGCCTGGTGGCGGTGCTCGCCCTGGCCGGCGCCGCGTACTTCTTCCTGTTCGCCGGCAGCGGCGAGGCCGCGGCCGAGGAACCGGTGGCCGGGGAGGTCCTGCCCCTGGACTCGATCGCGGTCAACCTCGCCGGCGGCGGCTACCTCAAGGTGGGCATCGCGCTGCAGCTCACCGAGGCGGCCGCGGGCGGTGGCCACGGGGGCGCCGCCGTCGACGGCTCCAAGGCCCTCGACCTGGTCATCGCGACCTACTCGCAGGCCCAGCCGGCCGACGTGACCGGCGCCCGGGACGCGCTCAAGGAGGCCCTCGAGCACAAGATCGTCGAGGCCTACACCGAGGACGGCCACGAGATGGTCATGGGCGTCTACCTCACCGAGTACGTCACCCAGTAGCCCCGGGCGACCGGCCTCACCCGTGGTCGGCGCCCCAGTGGACCCGGGGGCGGCTGTGCAGTCCTGTCGCGACCCTGTCCGGCTCGACTCCGCGCCTCGTGTGAGGACCCCGCTGCCCCCCACCGCTCGCACGCTCGCGGCGGGACCCTGCAGCTCGCCGACGCTCGCTGCGATGCTCCCTCGGCTGTCGTCGAGCGCACGCCCCAGTCGTCACAGCCGCCCCACCCGCCCGCCCTGACCGGCAGCGCCTCGCGCGCCGGTCAGGGCGGCGTCGTCTCCCGCCGATGGGAGGGGGGTGACCCGCCCCGAGAACGGACCGGCGCCCACCGGGCGCAGCCGGCGCGGCGAACCCCGCACCTACGACTTCCGCCGGCCGACCAAGCTCTCCCGCGAGCACGTCCGCGTCCTGCAGATCGCCCAGGAGGCGTTCGCCCGCCAGGCCACGACCGTGCTCACCACCATGCTGCGCACCGGCGCCCGCATGGAGCTGCTCGGGATCGAGCAGCACTCCTACGACGACTACGTCGCGACGCTGCCCAACCCGCACTTCGTCGTGACGTTCACCCTCGAGCCGCTCGCCGGCAAGGGCGTCCTGGCCTACCCGCTGGAGATCGCGATGGCCAGCGTCGACCACATGCTCGGCGGCTCGGGGGCGGCCGACCAGCCCGACCGGCCGATGACGCTGATGGAGACGACCATCACGAACCACCTGCTGACCCGGCTGCTGCAGGAGTTCACCGCGTCCTTCGCGCACATCGTCGACCTGCAGCCGGAGCTCAGCGAGGTCGAGTACAACCCCCAGCTCGCGCAGGCCGCGGCCGGCTCGGACACCGTCATGGTGGCCACGTTCACGCTGGGCGTCGGCAGCCGCGCCGGCGAGGCCACGCTGGTGCTGCCCTTCTCCGGGTTCCAGACCGCGCTGAACAACGCGGCCTCCCCGCACCTGTCCGAGTCGGCCCAGGCCACGCGCCGCCGGGCCCTCGCGGCGCTGACCGAGCGGCTGACCATGGTGCCGGTCGAGGTCGGCGTCCGGTTCAGCCCGCTCGAGGTCTCCTCCGAGGACCTGCTCTCCCTCGCCGTCGGTGACGTGCTGCTGCTGCGGCACCCGCAGGACGCGCCGCTCGAGGTCACGACCAACGACGTGACGTTCGCCTACGCGATCGCGAGCAACCACCGCCGCCGGCTCGCCGCGGCCATCGTCCCCACCCCGGCCACCACCCAGAAGGACACCGCATGACCGCCTCCGTGGAGCACGCCCAGGCCTCCGAGACCGTGATCGCCGTGGTGGCCTCCGCCGCGCGGGCCGCGGCTGCGCTGGTCCCGGCCACGGCCGAGCTGGTGCCCGGCACCCCGGTCAACGACCCCGACGCCGTGCTGCTGCCGGCCGAGGCCGCGACCGCGGTCATGGCCCGCCTGTCCGGCGAGGTCAGCGGGGACGTCGTCCTCGTGGTGTCCGCCGAGATCGCCGACGCCCTGGCCAACTCCCCCGTCGGCCCGATGGACGTCGCCGCCGCGCTGCGCCCCGCCCTGGAGGCCGCCGCCGCGACCCTGGGCCGGGTGCGGGTGGACTCCGAGCGCACCGAGGACCCCGACACCGCCATGGACGGGCTGCGGGACAAGGGCATGTTCGTCGCCGTCCCGCTGCTCGCCGGCGGCACCACCGTGGAGGCGACCCTCGCGCTGCAGGTGACCCTCCCCCAGCCGCGCGCCCGGCGCGGCAGCCTCGACCTCCTGCGGCACGTGGCCATGGAGGTCACCGTGGAGATCGGCCGCACCCGCATGACCGTCGGCGAGCTGCTCTCGCTGCACCCCGGGGAGGTCGTCGAGCTCGACCGGGCGGCCAGCGCCCCGGCCGACCTGCTGGTCAACGGCACGCTGATCGCCCGCGGTGAGGTCGTCGTCGTCGACGAGGACTTCGGCCTGCGGATCAGCGAGATCGTCACCGACGCCGGCGAGGTCGCCCCGTGACGTGGATGATCATCCGGCTGCTGCTGTCGCTGGCCTTCGTCGGCGGGGTGCTCTGGTTCGCCGCGCGGCTGGCCAAGAAGCGCGGCCTGGGTGGGGGCAACGGCCTCATCGAGGTCGTCGCCCGCCAGCGCATGGGGCGGGCGAGCAGCGTCAACGTGCTGCGCATCGCCGACCGCGTGCTCGTCGTCGGGGCCACCGAGGAGCAGGTGACCCTGCTCGCCGAGGTCGACGGCGACCTCGTCGAGGAGACCCTGCAGGAGCGGCAGGCGGCCCTCGCCACCCGGACCCCCGCACCCGTCGGCGCGGGCGGGCTGGCCGGCTCGGTGTTCGACCGCAACGGCTGGACGTCGTTCGTGCAGCAACTGCGGGAGCGGACGGTCCGCCGCTGATGACCTCCTCCCCCGCGCCCACCCGGGGCGCCCCGTTCGCACGCCGCGCGGGCCTGGTCCTGCTGCTGGTGGCCTTCCTCGGCGTGGTCCTCACGCTGCTGGCCGACCCCGCGTCGGCCGCGCCCACCGCGCCGACGCCGCCCACCGACCCGACCGCGCCGGTCGTGCCCGCCGTCGACGGCGGGGTGGACATCTCCGTCGGCGGCGGCAGCCCGAGCAGCTCGGTGACGCTGATCCTCGCGATCACCGTGCTCTCCGTGGCCCCGGCGGTGCTCCTCCTCGCCACCTCCTTCACCAAGATCGTCGTGGTGCTGTCGCTGACCCGCAACGCGCTGGGCATGCAGTCCTCGCCGCCGAACACCGTCATCACCGGCATCGCGCTGTTCCTGACCCTGTTCGTGATGGGGCCGGTCCTCGGCGACATCAACGAGAGCGCGGTGCAGCCCTACCTCGACGGGCAGATGACGGTCTCGCAGGCCTACGACGTCGGCGTCGTCCCGCTCAAGGAGTTCCTGCTCGACAACACCCGCCAGGACGAGCTCGAGCTCATGGTCGGCCTCTCCGGGGAGGAGGCGCCGGCCGACCGCGAGGCGGTCAGCATGACCACCCTGGTGCCGGCCTTCGTCCTCTCCGAGCTCAAGAGCGCCTTCATCATCGGCCTGGTCGTGTTCATCCCGTTCCTGGTGCTGGACATGCTGGTCAGCGCGGCGCTCATGGCGATGGGCATGATGATGGTGCCGCCGGCGATCGTGTCGCTCCCGTTCAAGCTGCTGCTCTTCGTGGTGGTCGACGGCTGGGCGCTGATCACGACGGCGCTCGTGGGGAGCTACTCATGAGCGACACGAAGACGACACGCGAGCGAGCGTCGCTGTGGGCGCCGCGGAGCCGACAGGTCGCGAGCATCGCAGCGAGCGCCAGCGAGCGAGGAGCGGAGCGACCGCGGAGGCGACCCATGCCGTCGACCGGGGAGCGGAACGAGCGCGGAGTCGAGTCATGAGCGACGCCGACGTCACCGAGATCGCCATCCAGACGATGATGGTGGCCGCCAAGGTGGCGGCCCCGGTCCTGCTGACCGCCCTGCTGGTCGGCTTCCTCATCTCGCTGTTCCAGGCAGCGACGCAGATCCAGGAACCGACCCTGTCCTTCGTGCCGAAGATGATCGCCGTCGCGATCGCCCTGCTGGTCACGGGCAACTGGGTGCTCTCCGAGCTGGTCAGCTTCACGCACGGCCTGTTCGACACGCTGCCCCGGCTGCTCGACCGGACCTGAGGCGCACGCCATGGACCTCGAGGTCCCGGCGGGCACGCTGGCGGCGCTGCTGCTCGGCACCGCCCGTGCCACCGGCTTCGTCCTGCTCGCCCCGCCGTTCAACACCCGGAGCATCCCGGCCGCGGTCAAGGGCGCCCTCGCCCTCGCCCTGTCGGTGGCGCTGCTGACCCGGATCTCCCCGGAGATGCCCGAGCCGACCGCCGGCTTCCTCGTCGTCGGCGCGATCACCGAGGTCGCCATCGGCGCCGCTCTCGGCTTCGTCGTCCAGGTGCTGTTCGCCGCCGTGCAGTACGCCGGCGACCTGATCGACCTGACCGGCGGGTTCTCGCTGCAGCCGGCGTACGACCCGCTGTCGATGGCGACCAGCTCCTCGATCGGCCGGCTGCACTACCTGCTCGCCACCACGCTGCTGTTCACCAGTGGCGGCCACCTGCTCATCGTGCGCGGCTTCGCGACCTCGTACGAGGGGCTGCCGGTCGGCGCCAGCGTGCCCACCGAGCAGCTCGGGCACGTGCTGGTGACGGCGTTCTCGATGATGTTCCTGGCCGCGCTGCAGATCGCCGGGCCGATGGTGGCGGTGCTGCTGCTGGCCGACGTCGCGATGGGGCTGCTGAGTAAGGCCGCGCCGCAGATGAACATCTTCGCCCTCGGTTTCCCGGTCAAGATCATGCTGACGCTGGCCCTGCTGGGGCTGACCTTCCCGCTGCTGCCGCCGGCCCTCGACGCGCTGCTGGACCACGCCGCGCGGGCGATGGTCTCCCTGCGGAGCGGCTGACCCGTGGCTGAGGCGGTGGCCTGATGGCCCAGGACGGCCCGGGTGGTGAGAAGACCGAGAAGCCCACTCCCAAGCGCCTGAAGGAGGCGCGCAAGGAGGGGCAGATCCCGCGGACCCAGGAGCTGGGCACCTGGGCGGGGGCGGCGGCGGCCAGCGTGCTGCTGCCGATGCTGGTGGGCAACGCCTACGACTCGGTCGGCGCGCTGTTCGTCCAGGTGGGGTCGGTGGCGACGCACCCCGAGGCGGAGGCGGTGTCCGCGCTGCTCGGGCAGGCGCTGACCACGTTCCTGACCACCCTGCTGCCGATGGCGCTGGGGCTCATGGCCGTCGGGGTCCTCACGTCCGCGGCGCAGGGCGGGGTCACCGTGTCGAGCAAGGCGATGAAGCCGTCGCTGAAGAAGCTCAACCCGTTCCCCGGGATGAAGCGGATGTTCGGCACCCACGGGTGGTGGGAGGCCGCCAAGGCGCTCATCAAGACCGCAGCGCTGGCGACGGTCGTCGTCGTCACCGGGGACGACGCCATGGCGCTGGTGTCGTCGGCCGGGGCGCTGCCGCTGTCGTCGGTGGCGGCGACGTTCAGCGACTCCGCCGTCCTCATGCTCCGGGTGGTGGCGGGCACCGGGCTCGCGATCGCCGTCGCCGACTACGTCGTCGTCCGCCGGCAGATCATGAAGAAGCTCAAGATGAGCCGGTACGAGATCCAGCAGGAGCACAAGCAGTCCGAGGGCGACCCGCACGTGAAGGCGCAGCGCCGGTCGGCGCAGCTGGCCATGTCGCGGAACCGGATGATGAGCGAGGTCGCCACCGCCGACGTCCTGCTGGTCAACCCCACCCACGTCGCGGTCGCCCTGAAGTACGAGGCCGAGCGCGGGGCGCCGCGGGTGGTGGCCAAGGGGGCCGACGAGGTCGCTGCCCGGCTGCGCGAGCGCGCCGAGGAGGCTCGGGTGCCGATGGTGCAGGACATCCCGCTCGCCCGGGCCCTGCACGCCTCCTGCGAGCTCGGCCAGGAGGTGCCCGCCCAGCTGTTCACCGCGGTCGCGCGGGTGCTGGCCTTCGTCATGCAGCTGTCGGCGCGCGGCGTCCGGGGCGGGTTCCACCGGCCGGGGTTCGAGGCGCCCGACGTCGCGGGGCTGCCGAAGTCCGGTCGCCGCCGCGTCCCGCTCGACCAGTAGCCCCCGCCGGCCGGCGCCGGTGGGACCGCTGTGACGGGTGGGGCGGACGGCGCCGTCGGCGGTGCCCCGGTTGAGCCGAACTGCCGATGAGTTCACTCGTGCAGAAACTGACGAAGGCCGCCGTCCCGATCGGCGTGGTGGCCATCGTCCTCATGCTGGTCGTCCCGCTGCCCTCGGCGGTGCTCGACCTGCTGCTGGGCTTCAACATCACCGCCGCGCTGCTGATCCTGCTGGTCTCCATGCAGATCAAGCGGCCGCTGGACTTCGCCGTCTTCCCGTCGCTGATCCTCATCGCGACGCTGTTCCGGCTGGCGCTCAACGTCTCCTCGACGCGGCTGGTGCTCACCGACGGCTACGCCGGCAAGGTCATCGAGGCCTTCGGGCACTTCGTGATCGGCGGCTCGCTGGTCGTCGGCCTGGTGATCTTCGTGATCCTCACGATCATCCAGTTCGTCGTCATCACCAACGGCGCCGGCCGCGTCGCCGAGGTCGGCGCGCGCTTCACCCTCGACGCGATGCCCGGCAAGCAGATGGCGATCGACGCCGACCTCAACGCCGGGCTGATCAACGAGGAGCAGGCGCGCAAGCGGCGCACCGAGGTCACCTCCGAGGCCGACTTCTACGGCTCGATGGACGGTGCCTCGAAGTTCGTCAAGGGCGACGCGATCGCCGCGATCATCATCACGCTGATCAACCTGGTCGGCGGGTTCGCCATCGGCGTCATGCAGAACGGCATGGCCCCCGCGGACGCGGTCTCCACCTACTCGCTGCTGACCGTGGGCGACGGCCTGGTCTCGCAGATCCCCGCGCTGCTGCTGTCGACCGCGACCGGCATCATCGTCACCCGCTCGGCCTCCGACGGCGACATGGGCAGCGACCTGCTCAGCCAGCTCGGCCGGTTCAAGCAGCCGGTCCGCATCGCCGGCGGCGCCGCGCTCGCGCTGTGCCTGATCCCGGGCCTGCCCAAGCTGCCGTTCCTGCTCATCGGCGGGCTGTTCCTGCTCATGGCCGCCCGCATGACCGAGGAGCCGGTCGAGGACCCGTCCACCGCGCTCGCCGTGGCCGACGACGAGCCCAAGCCCGACTCCCCCGAGGCGATCGCCGAGAAGATGCGGGTCGACCCGCTCGAGCTCGAGGTGGCCTTCGACCTGGTCGACCTGGTCGACACCGCCCGCGGCGGGGACCTGCTCGACCGCGTCAAGGCGCTGCGCCGGAAGGTCGCGATGGACACCGGCCTGGTGATCCCGCTGGTCCGCACCCGCGACAACCTGGACCTGCCGTCGTCGCAGTACGTCATCTGGCTCAACGGCGTCCCCGCGGCCAAGGGCACCTCCCCCGCCGGCACCGTGCTGGCCATCGGCGACGCGCTCGACGGGCTGCCCGGCAAGGCCACCCGCGAGCCGGTGTTCGGCCTGCCCGCCAAGTGGGTGCCCGCGGAGCTGCAGCGTCAGGCGGAGATGGCCGGCGCGACCGTCGTCGACCGCTCCTCGGTGATCACCACGCACCTGGCCGAGGTGGTCCGGCAGAACGCCGCCCAGCTGCTCGGCCGCGAGGACGTCCGCCTGCTGGTCGAGATGGTGCGCCGCACCCACCCGATCGTCGTCGAGGAGCTCACCCCGACGCTGCTCACCCTGGGCGAGATCCAGCGGGTGCTGCACGGGCTCCTGGAGGAGAACGTCTCCATCCGCGACCTGGTGCGCATCTTCGAGGCGCTCTCGCTCCGGGCGAAGGTCGCCACCGACGTCGACGGCCTGGTCGAGGCCGCCCGCGCGGCGCTGGGCTCGGCGATCAGCCAGCCCTACGTCACCGAGGACGAGCGACTGCACGTGCTCACCCTCGACCCCGCCTTCGAGCAGCGACTGCTGGAGGCGGTGCGGCACAGCGACGGCCAGCAGGTGCTGGCGCTGGACGCCGGCACGGTCGACGCGCTGGTCAACGGCTGCACCGGCCTGCTCGGCGACGCCGAACGGCTGGGCCTCGCGCCGGTGCTCGTGTGTTCCCCGCAGGTCCGGGCCGCCCTGTCCCGCCTGATGCGTCAGATCCTCCCCCGCCTGCCGGTGATCTCCTACACGGAGGTCTCCCGGACGGCCCAGATCGAGTCACTGGGAGTGGTGAACGGTGCCGTTGCCATCCGTTGAGGCCGCCACGCGCGAGGGCGCCATCGCCGCCGCGCGGGAGAAGTACGGGTCGTCCGCCCGGATCGTCGGCATCCGCCGCGTCCGCACCGGCGGCGTGATGGGCTTCTTCACCACCGAGCGCTTCGTCGCCGAGGTGGAGGAGGTCGCCTCGCCGTCCCCCGTGGAGCGCCGGCCCGCCTCGCGAGCGGAGTCCGCCGCCCGCATCGAGGCCGCGCTACGGCGCGCCCCGGTGCTGCCGGACGCGGACGACGCCGTGGACGAGGTCGCCGGGCTGCTCTCCGGCGGCGACGCCCCGGGCGTCGACCTCTACTCCCGCAGCGCCGCTCGCCCGGCCCGCTCGGCCGCCGGCCGGTCGCGGACGGGCTCCGCCGCCGGGCGCCCGACGACGGGCCGGGCCGCCACCCCGGCTGCGGCTCCCGCTGCGGCCCCGGCCCCGGCTCGTGGCGCGGCTCCGGCTGCGGCTGCCTTCGCGGCTGCGGCCCCGGCTCCGGCTCGTGCTGCGGCTCCGGCTGCGGCTGCGGCTCCTGCTCCGGCGGACGACGTCCCGCTGTCCCCGTCGCCGTTCACCGCCGCCCTGGCCGCGATGGTGGCCGGGGACGCCGAGGTGCGCGACGCGGTGGAGGAGGCGGTCGCCGCGGCGGCGCCCGCGCCCGTGGCCGCCGCTCCGGTGGCCCCTGCCGCTCCGGTGGAGCCGCCCGCTCCGGCGCCGGTACCCGTCTGGGAGGCGGTGGCCCCTCCGGCTCCGGTGGCCGCTCCGGCCCCGGTGGCCGCTCCGGCTCCGGTGCCGGCTGCCGCGGAGGAGCTGGTGGTCGAGGCCCCGTCGGTCGCCGCGGCCCCCGCGGTCGCGCCGGTGGTCGAGGCCGCGCCGGTGGCTCCGGCGGTCCCGGCGGCCGCGCCGGTGGCTCCGCAGGCCGACGTCGCCCCGGTCCCGCCCACCCCCGTCGCCCCTCCGGCTCTGCCGGTGGCCGACGGCGCCCCGGTCGCGCCCGTGGCCGCCCCGGTGGCCGCCGAGGTCCCGCCGGCGCCGACGGTCGCCCCGGTGGCCGACGTCCCGCCGGCCGTCCCGGTCGCTGCCGAGCTCGAGCCCGCGCCGGTGCCCGCCTGGGCCAGCGAGCCGGACTTCTCCACCGGCCCGATCACCTCCCGCGAGGAGGCGATCGCCGAGGTGCTGCGGGCCGCGCTGGCGCACGACACGTCCGACGCCGCCCTCACCCAGCTGCTGCGCGGCGTGCTCGCCGGCTCCGCGGTCCAGGACGACCGGCGCGACGAGGCCGCCGACCTCGCCGCCGAGGCCGCGTTCGCCGAGGCGCACACCGTCGAGATCCCGATGTGGGTCGAGGCCACGGCCGAGGCCGACGAGTGGGAGGTCGTCGCCGAGGTGCTCGCCCCGACCGCGAGCGACCCCGCGCCGATGCCGCTCGACGCGACGACCATCCTGCCGCCGCTGTCGCTGCTGCCCCCGCCCGCACCGGGGACCGCCCTGGCGATCCCGCCGCTGCTGTCGCGGCCGCCGGTCCCGCCGGCGGTCCGCCGTCCGGGCGTCCCCGGTCAGCAGGTGGCGCGGACCGCCGGAGCCCGTGGCGCCGCCGGGTTGGCCACGGTCACCCGCCTCCCGGTGGACAAGCGCGCGGCCGCCTGGCGCGAGAAGCCGGTCGTCGTGACGTCGGTGCGCCAGCACCCGGCGCCGAGCACGCCGTCCGGACCGACCGTGGGCCCGGCCGAGGACGCCGTCGTCCGCCGGCTGCTGGACCTCGGCGTGCCCGAGCACCTGCTCGGCGACGACTTCGCCCTCGAGGTGTCCCGGCGCGGGACGTACGCCGCGCTCACCCGGGCCCTGGCGGCCGGCCTGCCGACGGCGCCCGCGCTGCCCGGCGGCCCCGGTGAGGTGCTGCTGATCGTGGGTCCGGGCGTGGAGACCCTCGCCGCGGCCCGGTCCCTGGCCGCCTCGCTGCGGCTGGACGGCGAGCGGCTGCAGTGGGCCTCCCGCGGCGACCTGGCCGCCCTGGCCCCGCACGGCAACCGGATCAGCAGCATCGACGCGGCCCTGGAGCGCAAGCAGGAGGCCGACCGGTCGGGGACGCTGACCATCGTCGCCGTCGACGCCCCGCTGCGCGCCGGGAGCGCCACCTGGCTGGAGCAGATGATCGCGGTGTTCGCCCCCGCCGGGGTGTGGGCCGTGGTCGAGGCCACCCGCAAGCCCGAGGACGTCCTGCCCTGGCTGGACGGGCTGGCCCGCGTCGACGCGCTGGTCGTGCAGGACACCGACCTCACCGCCGACCCGGCCGCGGTCCTGGGGCGCACCCGCACGCCCGTGGCCCTCCTCGACGGCGCCCGCGCGACCGCGCACCGGTGGGCCTCCCTGCTGTGCGAGCGGCTGGAGAACTCCGGGGCATGAGCCCGCTGAGGTGGGACGTCCTCGGGGTGGGGTTCGTCCTCGCCCTGCCGGTCCTCGCGCTCGGACTGCGCGGTGACCTCACGCTGGAGGAGGTCGTCGTCCGGCTGACGTGGTGCCTGGCGGCCGCCTGGGGCGCGGTGGCGCTGCTGCGCTGGGCGAGCACGCCGCGTCGTCCGTCGCGCCCTCAGCCCGCCGCGGCCGACCCGGAGCCCGACCCGGCCCCCTGACCCGCCGCCTCCTGCGGTGTCGCCTCCTGCGGGGCATTGCCGGGGTTCCTCGTCCAATGCCGGTCCTGCAGGACCGGCAACCCGCGAGGAACCCCGGCACTGCGCGTTCTCCACAGGTTCCGCGGCCATCCACGGACCGGGGCCGCGGCCGCTCGTGGTGCCGGCAGTCGGACACCGTCGGTCGCATGGAACCGCACCCGCACGACGAGGTCCTGCTGCGCCGCGCCGCGGTCGCCACGGGCTGGTCCGACGACGAGCTGGCCCGGCACACCCGCGGTGGCCGACTGGCGCGACTCCGCCGCGGGGCCTACCTGCCGGGCGCCGTTCCGGTGGACCCGGTCGCGCGGCACCGCCTGCTGGTGCGGGCCACGCTGGCAGGCCTGCGGCGGCCCGCCGTGGTCAGCCACCAGTCGGCCGCCGTGCTGCACGGCCTGCCCCTCTGGGGAGTGGGCCTCGGCCGGGTCCACGTGACCCGCCGTCCACCCGCTTCCAGCGAGGCCGGCCGCCTGCTGCGCAGCCACGTCGCCCGACTGCAGGACGACGAGGTGGTGACGGTGGACGGCCTGGCGGTGACCTCACCGGTGCGCACGGCCCTCGACCTGGCGCGCACGCTGCCGCTCGAGCCGGCGGTGGTCGCCCTCGACGCGGTCCTGGCCGCCGAGGTGGTGGAGCACGAGCAGCTCCGGGGCGCCCTCGCCGGCGTGGCCGGGACACGGGGATCCCGGGCTGCGGCGCGCGCGGTGGACCTCGCCGACGGCCGCAGCGAGAGCGTCGGGGAGAGCCATAGTCGCGTCCTGCTGCACCGGCTCGGGTCGTCCCCGTCGACGCTGCAACGGGAGATCCACTCGGCGGACGGCGTGTTCCTCGGCCGGGCGGACTTCGCCTGGGAGGCGGAGGGAGTCCTCGGCGAGTTCGACGGCCGGGTGAAGTACGGGCGGGCGCTCCGACCGGGGCAGGACCCCGGGGATGCCGAATTCGAGGAGAAGCGGCGGGAGGACGCCCTCCGCGACGAGGACTGGCGCGTCGTCCGCTGGACCTGGGCCGACCTCACTCCCGGCGACGTGGTCGCGAACCGAGTCGGACGGGCCCTGGCCCGAGGACGACGTCGGGTGGGGTGAGGCCCGTTGCGGGCGTTCCCCGCGGACTGCGGGTCCTGCAGGACCGGCAGCGCACGAGGAACGCCCGCAATGGCCGCCGGGCGTACGAGCGGTCGGCCGCTGGCACGAGCGGTCGGCCGCCGAGGTCAGAGGGGCAGGTCCTCCAGCATCTCGGTCACCAGCGCCGCGATCGGCGAGCGCTCCGAGCGGGTCAGGGTCACGTGGGCGAACAGCGGGTGGCCCTTGAGCGCCTCGATCACCGCGGTGATGCCGTCGTGCCGACCGACCCGCAGGTTGTCCCGCTGGGCCACGTCGTGGGTGAGCACCACCCGGGAGCCCGAGCCCAGCCGCGACAGCACGGTGAGCAGCACCCCGCGCTCGAGCGACTGCGCCTCGTCGACGATCACGAACGAGTCGTGCAGCGAGCGCCCGCGGATGTGGGTCAGCGGCAGCACCTCGATGAGGTCACGGGAGGCGATCTCGTCGAGCACGTCGGTGGACACCAGCGCGCCCAGGGTGTCGTAGACCGCCTGCGCCCAGGGCGACATCTTCTCGCCCTCGCTGCCGGGCAGGTAGCCGAGCTCCTGGCCCCCGACGGCGTACAGCGGGCGGAAGATCACGACCTTCTTGTGCGCCCGCCGCTCCATCACCGACTCCAGGCCCGCGCACAGCGCCAGCGCCGACTTCCCCGTGCCGGCCCGCCCACCCAGCGAGACGATCCCGATCTCCGGGTCCAGCAGCAGGTCCAGCGCCACCCGCTGCTCGGCCGACCGGCCGTGCAGGCCGAACGCCTCCCGGTCACCGCGGACCAGCCGCACGTGCTTGTCGGGGGTGACCCGTCCCAGGGCCGACCCGCGCGAAGAGAGGAGCACCAGCCCGGTGTGCGGCGGCAGCTCGGCCGCGGCGGGCAGGAAGACCTCGCCGTCGTCGTACAGCGTCGAGAGCTCGGC
Source organism: Geodermatophilus sp. SYSU D00708 (assembly GCF_054050115.1). Taxonomy (NCBI): domain Bacteria; kingdom Bacillati; phylum Actinomycetota; class Actinomycetes; order Geodermatophilales; family Geodermatophilaceae; genus Geodermatophilus; species Geodermatophilus sp. SYSU D00708. The sequence continues at coordinate 15,081 of NZ_JBJGYS010000043.1, forward strand.
GTCGTCCAGCGGCAGCTCGGCCATCCCGGTCCAGCCGGCGTCGACGGCGTCCAGCGCCCGGTACTCGTCGGTCTCCAGGCCCACCGCCGCGGCCTTGACCCGCAGCGGCACGTCCTTGGTGACCAGGCAGACGTCGCGGCCCTCGGCGCGCAGGTTGAGCGCCACCACCATGATCCGGCTGTCGTTGCTGTCGTTGCGGAAGCCGGCCGGCAGCACCGACGGGTCGCTGTGGTTGAGCTCGACGTGCAGGGTGCCGCCGTCGTCACCGACCGGGACCGGGGAGTCCAGGCGGCCGTGCTGCACCCGCAGGTCGTCGAGCAGCCGCAGCGCCTGGCGGGCGAACCAGCCCAGCTCGGGGTGGTTGCGCTTGTCCTCGAGCTCCCCGATGACGACGAGCGGGAGCACCACGTCGTGGCCCCCCAGGCGCATGAGGGCGCCCGGGTCGGAGAGCAGGACGGAGGTGTCGAGGACGAACGTGCGGCGAGTTGTCACGGGTCGACTCCCCTGGGGCGCTGGTCGCACCCCGGCTCGAAGGTGGCCGGGCCCCGGCGCAGGGGCCGGGTACCGGCCCCCCTGGTCGACGAGTACGTCAGCACCAACCGGGCCTCCCGTGGAGGGCGAGGTGAGCTCGTCCTCCACCGCGGACGGTAGGCGTGGGAGGTGACAGGAACGTGTCCGGTCGGCGTCGTGTCACCCTGTCGGGGCACCACCGGCACCAGGAGTCTCAGCGGCTCCGGCGCGGCCGGGCCGCGACCAGCGCCCAGACCAGGGGCACGAGGAGCACCGGCCACTGCAGCGACAGGTCTCCGATCCACCAGATCCCGCCCACCAGGAGCACGGCCAGCCAGCCCGCCGTCCACAGGCCCAGGTCGCGGGCCTCCTCCGGGTCGCGCGGAGCCATCAGGTCAGGCGGACCGCAGCTCGCGCGCGACGGCGCCCGGCGTCAGCGGCTCGTCGAGCAACCGCACGAACCGGTCGGCGACGGGCTGTCCGGCCGGCCGGGCGTCCAGCCACGCCGACAGCAGGTCGAAGCCCTCGACGTAGGTGGTGATGTAGGCCCGCCACAGCGGGTGGGTGAGGAAGCGCAGCTGCTGGCGCGCCCGGTCGGCGCTGACCATCGACCACCGCTGGATGTAGGCCGCCACCTCGTCGGCGTGCGCGCCCCGGTCGTGCAGCAGGACGGCGGCGTCCTGGCGCACCCGGTTGAGCGGCGCCGCCGCGGCCGCGATCCGCTCGGCCAGGTGGCCGTCGAAGCGCAGCCCCAGGTCGCCGAGCACCTCGGCCGCCCACGGGCCCCACCCCGGGCCGATCGCCGCCTGGACGCCGAGGTCGGCCAGCCCCTCGGCCATGAGGCACTCCGGGGTGTTGACCAGGAAGACGGTGTGCTCCAGCCGGGAGGCCCGCTCGACCAGCCCCTGCTCCTTGCGGCAGTGCTCGGTGTGGTGCCCGGGATAGGCCTCGTGCGCGACCAGGTGCGGCAGCTGGCCGAGCCGGTGCGGCAGGTCGGCGTTGATCGCGACCCGCGAGTGGTAGTCGCCCTCGTAGTAGTTGAAGCCCGACCACGGCTGGTCGGTGACCACCTCGTAGTGCACCGTCTCGGCCTCGGGCAACCCGTACTGGCCGCGCACCCGGTCGCGCAGCGCGCTGGAGAGCGCCTGCACCGCCTCCGCCAGCCGCCCGGGCGGGCACTCCTCCCGGCGCCGGTGCGCGGCGTACCGCTCGGCCAGCGGCCCGCTCCCGGGCAGCAGCGCGTCGAGTTCGGCGTGGGCCGCGGCGTACACGGCGGGGTCGCCCAGGGTGACGTCGACCTGGAAGTAGCTGGAGACCTCGTCGAGGAAGGCCACCGGCTCGCCGCTCATCCTCCGGGCGGTGCACTCCAGGCCGGTGAGCTGTCCGCGGAGGAACTCGGCGCGGTCGGCCGGCAGGTCGGCGACGTCCACCTCGCGCAGCAACGCCCGTGCCTGGTCCCGCAGCTGCTGCGGCGTCGGCGCCGGCTCGGCCTCCACCGCGGCGCGGATCCGCTTGTCGCCGGTGTAGGCGTCGACGAAGCCGGACTCCAACCGGTCGAACCGCAGCCCCAGCTCCACGTACTCCAGGGGGACGTCGAGGGAGGAGGCCGCCATGACGAGGATGCTCTCAGCTACCGAAGCGACGGTGCCGGGCGGCGTAGGCGCGCAGCGCACGCAGGAAGTCCACGCGGCGGAAGTCGGGCCAGTACACGTCGGTGAAGTGGAACTCCGAGTGCGCGGTCTGCCAGAGCAGGAACCCCGACAGCCGCTGCTCGCCGCTGGTGCGGATCACCAGGTCGGGGTCGGGCTGGCCGCGCGTGTAGAGGTGCTCGGCGATGTGCTCGACGTCCAGCAGTCCGATCAGCTCGTCCAGCGAGGTCCCGCGCTCGGCGTGCTCGGCCAGCAGCGACCGGACGGCGTCGGCGATCTCCCGCCGTCCGCCGTAACCGACGGCCAGGTTCACCGTCGCCCCCGGCCGGTCGCGGGTGGTCTCCTCCGCCTGCTTGAGGACGGCGACGGTCTCGGCCGGCAGCAGCTCCAGCGCCCCGACCGGGCGCAGCTGCCAGCGGCGGTCGGGCGCGGCGAGGTCCTCGGCGACGCCCTCGATGATCCGCAGCAGCGGGACCAGCTCGGGCTCGGGCCGGGACAGGTTGTCGGTCGAGAGCAGGAAGAGGGTCACCACCTCGACGCCGGCCTCGTCGCACCACCCCAGGAAGGCGGCGATCTTGTCCGCGCCGCGGCGGTGGCCGGCGTTCGGGTCCTCGAGCCCGATCGCGCGGGCCCAGCGCCGGTTGCCGTCGACGATCACCCCGACGTGGCGGGGGGTGTCGGCGCCCACCAGGGCCCGCGCGAGACGCCGCTCGTAGACCTCGGTGAGGACGTCGCGGACCCACTGCCGAACCCCCACGGGGGGTCACCCTAGGCCCCCCGGACGGCGGCTCGGCGCACCGTTCCCGACCTGCACGGAAGTCGTCGCACCCTGACAGCAGGGTCACGGCCGGGTGCCCCTGCGACCCCATCCGCGGCTGCGTAACCTCGGCTCATGGACCCCCGTGACGGTGACCGTCGGCCCGTGCGGGTCGAGGCGGACAGCGCCGAGCTGGAGGCCCCCCGCGCGGAGGCGGTCACCACGGTCCTCGGCGAGGGCGAGCGGGTCGAACGCACCTGGACGGCGGAGGACTTCGCCGACGACGACTGGGACCACCCCGACACCCGGCCGCGGCTGCGCGGCTGGCTGCACCTGTTCGCGTTCTTCGGCGCCGTCGTCGCCGGTGCCGTGCTCATCCCGCTCGGCTCGGTGCTGGGCCCCCGGGCCGGCTTCTCCGTCGCCGTCTACTGCGTGACGATCTGCGGCCTGTTCGGCATCAGCGCGCTCTACCACCGCCGCCGGTGGTCACCGCGCGGCTGGAAGGTCATGAAGCGGCTCGACCACTCGATGATCTTCCTGTTCATCGCCGGCACCTACACGCCGTTCTCGCTGCTGGCCGTCGACCAGCCGACGGGCTACTGGGTCCTCGGCGGCGTCTGGGCCGGTGCGCTGGCCGGTGTCTTCCTCAAGCTCACCTGGCCGACGGCGCCGCGGTGGGTGGGCGTGCCGCTCTACATCGGCCTGGGCTGGGTCGCGGTCTTCATCCTCACCGACATCCTGCACATCGCCGGCGTCACCTCGCTCGTGCTGCTCGCGGTCGGCGGCGTGCTCTACACCCTCGGCGGCGTGGCCTACGCGGTGAAGAAGCCCAACCCTGTGCCGGGCGTCTTCGGCTACCACGAGGTCTTCCACGCGCTGACCATCGTGGCGGCGATCTGCCACTACATCGCCGTCTACTTCGCGATGTACAACAGCCCCTTCGTGTGATCTGCCGGCCTACCGGCCGACACCGCGGCCAGGTGCCCGGAAGGACCTCGGCGCCCCCCAACGCCTCGCACGCTCGGCGCGGGCCCCTGCACCGAGGCCGCCCGACGCGCTGAGCCCTCCCCGACCGGCGTCGGGGACCCTGCGGGCCCCCGTTCCGCCGATCCGCGGCTGACGCCGCGGGTTCCCCCTGCACCGCACGTCCGGTCCGCCTTCGGGAGCCCCTCCGGGGCCCCGCTCAGGCGAACGGCTGACGCTCGTCCACCTTCAGTGACAGCCGGCCGGCGGCGCGCCAGGCGCGGCCGACGACGTCGCGGTCCTCCTCGGTGACCAGGTTGCCCATCACCCGCAGCGCCACGGTCATCAGCGCCCGCGAGCGCATGCCGACCGGCCCGGCCGCGGGCAGGAACCGCGGCACGGTGAGGAGCCCGGCCAGCCGGCGGGCGATGGAGAACGCCTCGCCGTAGTGCCGCTGCAGGGTGGCCGGCCAGGCCCGCGACAGGTCGTCGTCCAGCAGCTCGACGACGCTGCGGCCGGTCTCCAGCCCGTAGTCGATGCCCTCGCCGTTGAGCGGGTTGACGCAGCCGGCGGCGTCGCCGACCAGCGCCCAGTTCCGGCCCGCGACGCCGGACACGGCCCCGCCCATGGGCAGCAGCGCCGAGGCCGGCGCCTCCACCGGACCGTCGAGCTGCCAGTCCTCCCGGCGCGCGTCGGCGTAGGTCTCCAGCAGCGACTTGAGCGCCACCCCGGCCGGACGGTGGGCGGTGGCCAGCGTGCCGACGCCGATGTTGACCTGCCCGGACGCCGCGCCGAGCGGGAAGACCCACCCGTAGCCGGAGAGCAGCTCACCCTCCCCGCCGCGCAGCTCCAGGTGGGAGGAGATCCACTCGTCGTCCGCCCGGGCGGAGCGCACGTACCCGCGGGCGGCGACGCCGTAGGCGGTGTCGCGGTGCCACTCACGGCCGAGCACCCGGCCCAGCGGCGAGCGGGCGCCGTCGGCGACGACCAGCCGCCGGCAGCCGACGGTCACCGTCTCGTCGCCGACCTCGAACACCACCCCGGTGACCCGGTCGCCGTCCCGCTCGACGTCGACCGCGCGGGCGCCCTGCAGCGGCGTGGCACCGTCGGCGAGGGCCACCTCCCGGATGCGGGCGTCGAGCTCGATGCGCGGCACGGCGCTGCCGTGGTCGGGGAACTCCCCGCCGGGCCAGGGCAGCTGCCACTCCCGGCCGAACCCGGCCGCGCGCAGGCCCCGGTTGCGGGCCCGCGCGCGCACCCAGTCGCCCAGGCCGAGCCGGTCCAGCTCGGCGATCGCCCGCGGGGTGAGGCCGTCGCCGCAGGTCTTGTCCCGCGGGAAGACCGCGGCGTCGGCGAGGACGACGTCCCGCCCGGAGCGTGCGGCCCACGCGGCGGCGGCCGCACCGGCGGGGCCGGCTCCGACGACCAGGACGTCGGTGGCGGCGGGCGCGGCGTCGGTCGGCACGACGTCGAGTGTCCCAGGTGGGCGGCGTGGACTAACCGAACAGCGGGAGGCGCTCCGCCGCCGCGCCCAGCAGCACGAGGTCCTCGTCGTCCAGCGGCTCGCGGCCGGTCCCGCGCCGGGCCGCGGTCGCGTCGTCCCACGCCGCGGGCAGCCGCCCACCGAGCAGGCCCTCGAGCACGCGGCGGACCTCGGCCAGCGGCCCGGCGGCCGGTCCCGGACGGTCCAGGTGACGCACCAGGTCCAGGTGGTGGACGGCGGCCTCCACCACCAGCGTCGAGAGCAGGTCGGCGACCGCGAGCACCCGGCCCTGGGTGCGGACGAGGTCCTGCGGTGCCACGCGACCGGCGGCCACCACGACCGCGGCGGACGACTCGGCGTACCACTCGGCGAGGTCCGCGGGCTCGGCCGCGACGCTGGCCACCGCGCGCGTGCGCCGCAGCGCCTCTTCGTCGCCGGGCTCGGGGGGCCGCCACGCCGCCCAGTAGTCGACGGCGTCGGTGCCGGCCGGCCCGGGGGCCGGGGTGTTGAGCGCCACGAGCGCGCGGCGGGTGTCGCTGAGCAGGTGGAAGCCCAGGTCGACGACCGCCCAGCCGGCGCAGCCGGTCGGGGACCACGCCCGGCCGGCCGCGGTCAGCCGGTACAGCTCCTCGGCGAGGTCGGTGTAGGCGGTGCGCAGCAGGTCGAGCGGTTCGGACACGACCGGCAGCGTGCCAGCCGCGGCGGACCCGTGTCGCCGGTCGGCTCCCGACCGCCCGGTGGACCTCCGTCAGCTGACGGACGGGCCCCGGCCGCGCACCTCCTCGACCGCCGCCATGGCGTCGCGCAGCTCGGTCAGCCAGGCGTCGGCGTGCTCCCCGACCAGGCGGACGGCCCAGGCCAGCGCCTCGGACCGCGATCGGGCGACGCCGGCGTCGACCAGCGTGTCGAGCACCAGCCGCTCCGGCTGCCGGAGCCGGGTCATCACCGGCACCGAGAGGTTGGTGAAGAGCTCGCGGTCGTCCCCGCAGGCCGCGCCCCACGCCACCGAGCGGCCGTAGCGCTCCTGGGCGGCGTCGGCGATCGCCATCCGCTGCTCGCGGGTCTCCTCCCGGAACCGGGAGATCCGGCCGGCGCGGGCGGCCGCGGGGTCGCCCTCGCCGGCCGCGGGCTCGGGCAGCGTGCCGACGACGGTGATCTCGTCACGGTCGATCGCCAGCTCCACCGGCCCGGTGAACCAGCCCTCGGGCAGCCGACCGGCGAACCAGCCGGCGACCTCGGCGCGCTCCACGGGCGGCGGCGCCTCGCCGCCACGACCGCGGCCGCCGGGCCCGCGGCCGCGGAACCCGGGGCCGCGGAACCCGCCGCGCATGCCGGCGAAGGGTGAGTCGGAGAAGCGGTGGTGGTGTCCGTGCACGACGGCCTCCTCAGTGAGGTGATTACACGCTTACACGGTAAGCCGCCGGGGATCGGTCAGGAAGGGGACATCGCTGCGCCGAGAGCGGACACGTCGGTGACGGGGGCCGAGCAGACGAACCCACGGCACACGTAGGCCGCGGGCCGGCCGCCGACCAGTGGCCGCCCGTCCAGGAGCGGGACGCCCGGGGTGTCCGGCTCCCCGGCCACCACCACCGCCCCGGGGCTGGCCGACGCCCGGGCCGCCGCTTCGAGGGCGTCGCGCTCCGGGCCGGCCGGGCCGCTCACCGCGACCTCCAGCGGTCCGGCCAGGAGCGCCTCCCCCACGGCCGCGGCCCAGCCCGCCGCCCGCGGCGCCCGGGTGACCAGCGGGGCGAGGGAGCCCACCGCCGCCTCGCCCAGCTCCCGGTGCCGGGGCGACCCCGCCAGTGCCGAGTAGCTGACCGCTGCCCCGGCCGCCGCGGCGATGCCGGCCGGCGTCGGGCCGTCGGTGGGGTCGAACGGCCGGTGGACCAGCGACTCGGCGTCGGCGGCGGTGTCGTGCCAGCCGTCCTCGTCGATGAACTGCTCGGCGACGACGTCGAGCAGGTCGCCGGCCAGCTCCAGCCACCGCCCCTCCGCCGTGGCCTGGTGCAGGGCGAGCAGGCCCTCGGCCAGGTCGCCGTAGTCCTCGAGCACCCCGGCCGGCGTCCCGGCGACGCCGTCCCGCGAGGCACGGCGCAGCCGGCCGTCCACCCAGTGGACGTCGGCCAGCAGCCCCGCCGCCCGGCGGGCCGCGGCCAGCGAGTCGCCGTCCCCGGTGAGGACGCCGTGCTCGGCCAGCGCCGCGATGGCCAGCCCGTTCCACGCGGTCACGACCTTGTCGTCGCGCGCCGGCTGCGGACGGCGGGCCCGGGCCGCGGCGAGCCGGTCCCGCACCGCGGCGAACCGCGCCGGGTCCTCGGGGACGCGCAGCAGCTGCAGCGTCGACGTCCCGTGCTCGAAGGTCCCGCGCTCGGTGACGCTGAAGAGCTCGGCGGCCCAGCGGCCGTCGTCGTCCCCGAGGACGTCGACCAGCTGCCCCGGCGTCCAGACGTAGGTGAGCCCCTCGACCCCCTGGGTGTCGGCGTCGAGCGCGGAGGCGAAGCCGCCCTCGGGCGTGCCGAGGTCGCGGAGGAGGAAGGCGGCGGTCTCGTCGGCGACCCGCCGGGCCCACCCCTCCCCCGTCGCCCGCCACAGGTGCAGGTACACGCGCAGGAGCAGGGCGTTGTCGTAGAGCATCTTCTCGAAGTGCGGCACGATCCACCGGGCGTCGACGGAGTAGCGGGCGAACCCACCGGCGAGCTGGTCGTTGATGCCGCCGCGGGCCATGGCCTCCAGCGTGCCGCGGGCCATCCGCAGCGCCTGGGCGTCCCCGGTGCGGGCGTGCGCCCGGAGCAGGAACTCCAGCAGCATCGACGGCGGGAACTTCGGCGCCCCGCCGAAGCCTCCGGACCGCTCGTCGTAGCCGTCGGCCACGGCGGCGACGGCGGCGTCGAGGTCGGCGGCCGACAGCGGGGTGGGGGCGCCGAGCTCGAGCCGGGAGGAGATGGCGTCCACGATCCGTGTGCTCGCCGACTCCAGCTCCTCGCGGCGGGTGCGCCAGGCGTCGGTGACCGCGGCGAGCACCTGGCGGAACGCGGGCACGCCGTGCGCCGGGCGCGGCGGGTAGTAGGTGCCGCAGTAGAACGGCCGCCCGTCCGGGGTGGTGAACACCGTCATCGGCCAGCCGCCGGAGCCGGTGAGCGCCTGGGTGGCGGTCATGTAGACGCTGTCGACGTCCGGCCGCTCCTCGCGGTCGACCTTCACGCAGACGAAGTCGGCGTTCATCTGCGCGGCGGTCGTCTCGTCCTCGAAGGACTCGTGCGCCATCACGTGGCACCAGTGGCACGCGGCGTAGCCGACCGAGACCAGGACGGGCACGTCGCGCTCGCGGGCCTCGGCGAAGGCCTCCTCGCCCCACTCCCGCCAGTCGACGGGGTTGTCCGCGTGCTGCAGCAGGTACGGGCTGGTGGCGCCCGCCAGACGGTTGGGCATACCCCCTGTCTTCCCTCCCCGACCCGCGGGCGAACGGGTGCGGGCCGGCGAGCCGGGGGCAGGCAGCGCACCCACGTCCCCGGACCGCGTCGCTGACCGGCCGCCGACGAGGGGCTCCGGTCAGCGGCCGGCGAGCAGCCGCTGTTCGGTGCGGTGGACCGCCGCGCGGATCTCCGGTGCCCGCTGCGCGTGCACGCGGGCGTTCGGGCTGTCCGGGCCGTGCCGGCGCAGCATCTCGGCCAGCCGGTCCTCGACGTCGACCTGCTGCCCGTCGGGGCCGGTGGTCTGATCGGCGTAGGTCAGCGCGTCGGCCACCGGGCCGCGGGCGTAGCGGCCGGCCGGGAAGGCCCGCATCGGCTCGCCGAGCCCGCGCACGGCGGCGACCAGGCGGGCGGCCGAGTGGTGGGCCACCAGCCCGGCCAGCGGCTCGGGACAGTGGTGCTCCTGCAGGTGCCAGGCGCCGTCGAGGGGGTGGAACCCCGAGCGGTGGAGCGGCGCGGCGTAGCCGATGTCGTGCAGCCAGGCCGCGGCGACGAGCACCGGCCGGTCCGCCTCCGACACCGCCGCGTCGGCGGCACGGCGGGCGACGCCCCGGGTGTGCCGCCAGCGGCCGTCCAGGCCGGCGAGCAGGTCGCCGGCGAGGCCGCGGGCGAACGCGACGAGGTCGTGGTCGGTGGCCGCGTCGACGGGTCCCCGCTGTCGGAGGTCGGGCACCCGGCCACGGTAGGGCCCCGCCGTCGGGACGCCGCGTCGGCCCCCGGCAGCCGGCCGCCCGGGCTCCCCGCCCACGGACGGAGGTCGCCCGGCGTGTGGACCAGCTCACCCGACTACCTTTCCGTGCCGTGGACGACCACGTTCTCGTTGAACGCCGCATCGACCCGCCGCGCCACGTCGAGGTCGAGTGCGCGGGACGGTGGTGGCCCGGCGTACAGCACGCCTGGCGCATGTACGACGACGGCACGGGGTGGCGGGCGGCGGTCAGGTTCGTCGCTGCCGCTGCGGGCGACGACCTGGGGTCGCGGGACGCCGACGTGCCACGGGAGCGCATCCGCGACCGGGGCCCCCGACGGCTGAGCTGGAAGGGGCTGCTCTCCCGCCGGCACTAGCGCTCCGCGACGCGCTCCCGCTGCTCCCCGCGCCCTCGGCCGCCCATGGCGCGGCCGGCCTCGGCGCGCGCAGCGTTAACCCACTTCTTGCCTTGCTCCGGTCTGCGGCTGGGCGCCCGGGGCATAACCTCGTCAGCGCACCGGCCGACCACCCGGACGGGGGCACGGGCGGCCTCGCCGACGCTGCCGGTCCTGCGACGAGCGACGGGAGGACGGCGATGGACCTTCGCCGCGTGGTCGGTGGCCTGCTCACGCGGGACTCCCTGCTCAGCGCCCTGCTCCTCAACTACGCCGACCGACTGCAGGGTGGCCGGTCCGCGACGACCGAGCCCTGCTTCATCGTCCCGAGCTGGGACGAGCGGGTGCCGGACGCGCCGCACGAGACCCGGGTGCTGACCGTCGCGGCGCACACCTGCCGGGACGACCCGCGTCCGCACGACCACCTCGACGCCGTCCTCGCACTGCTGCACGAGGTCCTGACCGGGGAGGAGGCCCGCAGGTCGATCACGACCCGCCCGGCGGGGACGTGCGCCGAGCTGCAGGTCGGGGTCGACACCGTCGCCAAGGTGGCCACCTGGGAGATCACCCTGACTCCGTCGCAGGTCCCCGCCGCCCCGTCGCAGGTCCCCACTGCCCCGTCGCAGGTCCCCACTGCCCCGTCGCAGGTCCCCACTGCCCCGGAGCCGCGGCTGCTCCCCGTGCCCGACCTGCTGCCCGGTCGCCGTGTCCGGCTGTCCCGCACCGGGGCCGGGCGGCGTCAACCGATCGGCGACCCGGGCGCCGAGGGGCTGCCGCCGGCCTCGAGGGCCGGCAGCTCCAGCCGGTAGCCGTGCCCGCGCACGGTGACGATCTGCGGGACCCGGTCCCCGGACCCGGCCCCCTCCTGGATCTTGCGCCGCAGCGCGGCGACGTGGACGTCGAGGGTCTTGGTCGAGCCGAACCAGTTCTCGTCCCACACGTCGCTCATCAGCTGTTCCCGGCTGTGCGCGACCTCGGGCTGGGCGGCCAGCCGCGCCAGCAGGTCGAACTCCTTGGGCCGCAGGCGGAGCTCCCGTCCCGCGAGCGTGACCCGGTGGCGCGGCACGTCGACGACGAGGTCACCCAGGGTGCGGACCGTCGGCTCGGCCGAGACCCCTCCGCCGCGGCGCAGGTGCGCGCGGATGCGGGCCTGCAACTCGGCCAGGCGCACCGGCTTGACCAGGTAGTCGTCGGCGCCGGCCTCCAGGCCCACGACGACGTCCATCTCCGCCGCGCGGGCGGTCAGCATGACCAGCACGCAGCCCGGTTGCAGCCGCCGGATCTGCCGGCAGACCTCCACGCCGTCGAGGTCGGGCAACCCCAGGTCCAGCAGGACGAGGTCGACCGGCGCACTGGCCGCGCGGTCGAGGGCGTCGGTGCCGGTCCGCGCCCAGTCCACCTCGTAGGCGTGGGTCCGCAGGCTCGCCGCCAGCACCTCGCCGATCGTCGGGTCGTCCTCGACCAGCAGGATCCGGCCCGCCATGACCACATCGTGGCAGGCGCAGCGGCGTCCCGGGGAGGTCTGCTCGATCGCCCCGCGGGCACGGGGGCGGTGACACCGTTCCCCCCGCGCGGCATCCTGGCGCCGACCGAGCGTGGTGCTGCGACGGCGACGGCGGAACGGAGACGACGGTCGTGCGCACTCGGATCATCGGCGTGGCCCTGCTGGCCTCCGTGCTGGCCATCTGCCTGTTCGGACTGCCCCTGGGCGCGGGCGTGCTCCAGTACGCCCTGCAGCACGAACGCGGCCACCTGGTGTCGATCGCCAGCGACGTGGCGATCGAGGTGTCCGCCGACGTGGACAACCGCGATCCGGTCGACCCCGCGGACCTCACGGACCTCGGCGACGACGACCGGGTCCGGTACGCGGCCGTGTACGCCGAGGACGGCGACCGGCTGGCCGGGTCGGTGCCCACCGTGGACGACGACGTGCTGGCCGCCGCGCTCGACGGCGACGTGAGCAGCGGGATCGACGACGGGGTCCTCGTCGCCGCCGTCCCCGTGACGCACTCCGAGGACGTGATCGGGGCGGTGCTCGTGACCAGCTCCCGCGGCGCCGTGCTGGGCGAGGTCGTCCTCGTCTGGGCGGGGATGGCCGGGCTCGCGGTCGCCGCCGTGGTCATGGCCTGGCTGGTCGGGCGCCGGCAGGCCCGCCGGCTGGCCGGCCCGCTGGAGGACCTGGAGGACCGGGCCCGCCGGCTCGGCGACGGTGACTTCAGCGTGCGCAGCCGCCGGGGCGGGATCGAGGAGATCGACTCGGTGGGGGCGGCGCTCGACGCCACCGCCGCCCGCCTGGACGACATGCTCGCCCGGGAGCGGGCGTTCTCCGCCGACGCCTCCCACCAGTTGCGGACGCCGCTGGCCGGGCTGCGGCTGCGACTCGAGGCGGCCCTGGAGCAGACCGACGCCGACCCGCGGCCGGCCATCGCCGCCAGCCTGGCCGACGCCGACCGGCTGGAGACCACCATCGAGGAACTGCTCACCCTGGCGCACGCCGGCCAGGACGGCCAGGCCGCGCCGGTCGACCTGCACGCCCTGCTCGGCGAGCTCGCGCCGGAGTGGGGGGCGCGCCTGGCCCTGCACCGGCGCGACCTCGCCGTGCAGGTCGAGCCGGGCACCCCCGAGGCGTGGGCGTCAACGGCGGCGGTCCGGCAGGTGCTCGCGGTGCTGCTGGACAACGCCATCACGCACGGCCGCGGCACGGTCACCGTCGCCGTGCGGGAGGCCGCGGGGGCGGTGGCGATCGACGTCCGGGACGAGGGGCCGGGAGTGCCCGCGGACGACGGCCGCCTGTTCGCCCGGCGGGCCGACCGGCGCGACGGCCACGGCATCGGGCTGGCGCTGGCCCGCCGACTCGCCGAGTCCGCGCAGGGGCGGCTGGAGCTGCAGCGCCCCTCTCCGCCGGTCTTCACCCTGCTGCTGCCCCAGGCGGGCACGGGCGCCGGCCAGGAGGTGATCTCCGACGCCGTCCGGCCCACCGCCGGGTGAGCCGACTTGCCCGCGGGCGGCCGGTGCTGGACAGTCCTGGCCCGATGCCGCCGCACACCCCGAGGAGCCGGACGGCGCGAGTTCGCCCACCGGGCCCGGTCCGCTGATGCCCACTGCCCCGGCGCACCCGATCCGCCTGCTGCAGGTCAACGCGTTCGTCAGCATCCTCGACCGCTTCGCGATGCCGCCGATGCTCCTGGCGATCGCCACCGACCTCGACGTCTCGCTGGCGGCGGTGGTCCAGGCAGCAGGCGCCTACTTCCTGGCCTACGGGCTCAGCCAACCGATCTGGGGCCTCGTGTCGGACTCCCTGGGTCTGGTGCGCACCATGCGGCTGGCCCTGCTGGTGGCCGGCGTCGCAGCCCTCGCCGCCGCGGGCGCCGGGTCGCCGCTCGCGCTCGGTCTGGCCCGCGGGGTGGGCGGCGCGTTCTTCGGCGCCGCCTACCCGGCCGGGATCATCTACATCGGCGACACCGTGCCCCCCGACCGGCGCCAGCGGGAACTCACCCGGCTCATGGTGGGGGTGGCCTGCGGCACCGCGCTGGCCTCGGCCGGCGCCGGCGTCGTGGCCCAGCTGTCCTCCTGGCGGGCCGTCTTCGTCACCACGGGCGCCGCGGCGCTGGTCCTCTGCCTGGTGCTGCGGCGGCTACCCGAACCGCCCCGGACGCGTGCCCACCGCAGCCCGCTGGCCCCGCTGGCGTCGGTCGCGCGGTCACGCTCGGCGCTGTTCGTCCTCGGCCTGGCCTTCGTCGAGGGCGGGGTCGTGCTCGGCGCCCTCACCCTCCTGCCCGCCGCCGTCGAGGCGGCCGGCGCACCGGCGGCGCTGGCCGGGGGCGTGGCCGCGGTCTACGGCGTCGCGGTGTTCGTCTTCGCCGCCGTGGTGGGCCGGCTGTCCCGCCGCGTGCACCCGTCGCGGCTCATCGCCGTCGGCGCCGCCTCCGCGGTCGCCGCCTGCCTGCTGTTGGCCACGTCGCGGACCCCGGTCGCGGCGGTCGTCGTGACGCTCCTGCTCGGCCTCACCTGGGCCGCGATGCACTCGTCGCTGCAGACGTGGGCGACCGAGGTGCTGCCGGCGGCCCGGGCCACCGTGGTGTCCCTGTTCGCGGGGGCACTGTTCTGCGGCAGCGCCCTCGCCGCGGTCGCCGTCGCCGACCTGGCCGACGACGGCCGCTACCGCACCATCTACCTGCTCGCCGGCCTGGTCGCCGTCCCGCTCGGGTTGGTGGCGGTCTGGGGACGGGCCCGGTGGAGCCGGCCGGCCGGTGCCCGGTGACGCTGAGCACGTCCTGAGGAACGGTGCGAGCAGGCGCGCCGACGTGTTGTGAAACTGTGCCTGCGCACTTCGGTGATCTTCGGCGAGATGCTGCGTCACCACCCCTGGTGAGCGCCCGGCGCGTCGGCTGATCCTGCCCGCGTCGCCCGCAGTGGTGCGGCACACATCACCAGGAGGCTCGCCATGAACCGCCCTCGCACCCGGGTCCTCGTCCTGCTCGTCGCGGCCTTCGCCGCGCTGGGCCTGATCGCCCCGGCCGCGGCGTCCGCCGCTCCCTACTGCGGCCTCACGTGGGGGTCACAACCGAGGTCCGTGGACCCGCAGGACCCGGGCGACGACCTCGTCACCGACGTCCGGGCCGGCCGGCACGCCTGCTTCGACCGGGTGGTCGTCGAGGTGGCCGAGGTGTCCGGCTTCGACTCCTGGTCGGTCCGGTACGTGCCGGTGGTGCGGGAGGACGGCAGCGGGGCCGCCGTCCCGCTGCGGGGAGGCGCTGCCCTGCAGGTGACCCTGGGCGCGGTCGGCTACGACGACACCGGCGTCCCGACGTACGCGCCGGACGACATGCTGGAGGCGGTCGACGTCCGCGGCTACAGCACGCTGCGCCAGGTGGCGTGGCTGGGCTCCTTCGAGGGCCAGTCCGGCCTGGGCATCGGCACGCGGGCGCGGCTGCCGTTCCGTGCCTTCGTCCTCGAGGGCAGCTCGGCCGGCGTCGACCGGCTCGTCATCGACGTCGCGCACCGCTGGGAGCGGTGACCCGCGCCGCCGTCCCCACCTCGCGGGGACGGCGGCGGCTGCGGCCGGTCCGGTCAGCCCTGGGCGCCGGACCGGCCGTCGTCGTCCCCGCGCGGCGGCTCGATGGCCCGCGGCGCCCGGCGGAGGGTGTCGAGCAGTTCCTGCCCCGGCTCCGTGCGCGGCTCGAGCAGCTCGGCCGGGGTGTCGGGGACGACGACCTGCGGCCCGGCCTCCTCGGGGTCGAAGCTGCGCGGCAGCCGCTTGAGGTGCCGGCTCATCGACTTCACCAGCAGCCCGGTGGCGATCAGCAGCAGCACGATGAGCAGCAGGCCGAGCGGGCCGGACTTGCCGACGTCCTCGGGCAGCTGCTGGTCGGCGGCGAGCACCCAGACGGTGGTCACTGGACGGTCACCTCACTGCGCACGCCGGCGAACAGGTCGTCCTCCGGGACCGTCGAGTCGACGACCGAGCGGGCCAGCTCGTAGTCCTCGGTCGGCCACACCTGCTGCTGGACCTCCAGCGGGCAGGCGAACCACCGGCCGTTCGGGTCGATCTGCGTGGCGTGCGCGATCAGCGCGGCGTCCCGGACGGCGAAGTGGTCGGCGCAGTGCACCTTCGTGGTGACCCGATGGGAGATGTCCCGGTCGGGGTCCCAGTTCTCCAGCCACTCGGCGTACGGGGACTCCTGACCGGAGGCGAGGATGGCCTCGTGCAGCGCCCGCGTCCGGGGCAGGGTGAAGCTCATGTGGTAGTAGAGCTTCAGCGGCTGCCACGGCTCGCCCAGCTCCGGGTACCGGTCGGGGTCGCCGGCGGCCTCGAAGGCGTGCACCGAGACCTCGTGGGTCTTGATGTGGTCCGGGTGCGGGTACCCCCCACGCTCGTCGTAGGTGGTGATGACGTGCGGCTTGAACCGGCGGATCAGCTCGACCAGGGGCGCGGCGGCCTCCTCGGTCGGCACCAACGCGAAGCAGCCCTCGGGCAGCGGCGGGAGCGGGTCGCCCTCCGGCAGCCCGGAGTCGACGAAGCCGAGGAACTCCTGCTGGATCCCGAGGATCTCCCGCGCCCGGGCCATCTCCTCCCGGCGGATCTCGGGCAGCCGCTCCCACACCTCCGGCCGGTCCAGCGCGGGGTTGAGCACCGAGCCGCGTTCGCCCCCGGTGCAGGTGGCCACCATGACGCGGACGCCTTCGGCGACGTACTTGGCCATGGTGGCGGCACCCTTGCTCGACTCGTCGTCGGGATGGGCGTGCACGGCGAGCAGGCGCAAGGGGTCGGTCACCCGGCCATTGTCCCCCGCGACGCCGACAGGTCGCCGCTCGCACCGGCGCCCGATCGGGTGGAGGTGGTGCTCCTCACGCTCCGAGCCGCTAGCGTTCCGCATCCCGGCGGACGTGATCAGCGGAACACGAGCGCGTCCCGGCGGTGTTACGTTGGTCGTTCTGATCGCGGCCGTTCCCCTCGCGGGGGACGGCCACCGACATTTCAGGAGCAATGCCGTGTCCACCCCCACTGACGAGCAGAACCAGGGCGTCTGGCTGACCCAGGAGGCCCACGACCGGCTGAAGGCCGAGCTCGACCAGCTGGTGGCGGGCCGTCCGGCCATGGCCGCCGAGATCAACGCCCGCCGCGAGGAGGGCGACCTCCGGGAGAACGGCGGCTACCACGCCGCCAAGGACGAGCAGGGCAAGCAGGAGGCCCGCATCCGCCAGCTGGAGGACCTGCTGCGCAAGGCCCGCGTCGGCGACGCCCCGACGACGGCCACCCACGCCGCGACGGGCACCGTCATCACCATCCGCTTCCAGGGCGACGACGAGACCGAGAAGTTCCTCCTCGGCTCGCGGGAGATCGCCGGCACCACCGGGCTGCAGGTCTACTCCCCCGAGTCCGCCCTCGGGTCGGCCATCATGGGCGCCGAGCCGGGTGCCACGGTCACGTACACGGCGCCGAACGGCCGTGCCATCACCGTCGACGTCGTCGCGGTCGAGCCGTTCGTCCCCTGACCGGGGCACCTGCGTGACCGAGCTCGCGAGGTCACGCGTGTACGCAGCAGCCACGCGCACCTGGCCGACGAGCGCCAGCGAGGAGGACCGGTGAGCCGCGGCGGGCGCTCGCGGCGGGCGGAGAACACCGGGTTCACCTGCGTCCACTGCGCCTCGCCGGTGCCGGCGAACACCGACGGGCACTACCGCAACCACTGCCCGGTGTGCCTGTGGTCGCTGCACGTCGACGACCTCCCCGGCGACCGCGCCAGCGAGTGCCGGGCGCCGATGGAGCCGATCGGCCTGGTGGAGAAGTCGGGCAAGGGCTGGCAGGTGGTCCACCGCTGCACGGCGTGCGGCCACCGCCAGCCCAACCGGCTGGTACGGGAGGGCGACGGCCCCGACGACCTCGACGTCGTCCTCGGCCTGCCCTGGCTGTAGCACCCCCGAGCGGAGTGCCACGGCGCGGAGAACGCGCCCGTGGCACT